>JAUHZF010000154.1 GCA_030426145.1 Polyangia bacterium | reverse complement strand
GTCGATGGGAAGCACACCCACATGGGCGACGACCTCATCGCATTCGAGTGCGACGAAAGCCGTCGAGCGCTCGAACCACGACGCCCCGAGCGATGCCGCGAGATCGATGCGCGGCGTCAGCTGCTCCCACACGACGTCGAACAGTCGTCGCAGCGAAGCCCGGTGCTGTGGGCCGGCTCGCATGGCGCCCCTATTCGGGGGGCGGCGGGGGACGCGTCGAGTACGGCGGTGCGTGGTCGACCGTGAGCTCGCCGCTCATGGGGTCGAGCGTGAGGCGCCACCGGTTGCCCGTCGGACCGCGGAAGGTGGTCACGTGGTTGGTGGTGGTGCGTACGTCTTCCAAGAGGGTCTTCATGAAGCCCTGGTTGGCCGCATGCATCGCCTTGAGCTCCTGGATCCCGTCCTCGTCACCCGCGAGTTTCACGCCCGCACGTTATCACGGAGAACCCTTGCCCGCAGCAGTATGGGGGCGCAGCATGCGTCCTCATGGGTGGTGTCCGGCGCACGAGCTTCCGCGGGCGGAGCTTCATCACGCGGGACGGCTCGCTCGAAACCTGGCTCGCACTCGTGGCGGACGCCCTCGTGCGTCGCGATGGTCCCGCGTGGTGGCGTGCCATGGCGCGCGACTTCGGCGAGCAGGCGGTCATCGTCTTCGACGGTTTGCTCGAGACGCGCCTCGACGACCACGCCTCGAACGAGCCGCGCCGCCAGGCCCTCTACGACCTCTTCGCCGAGCTTCGGGCCGAGCTGACGGCGGGCCGACTCGAACCCGGGGCGGCGCGCTGCCGCATCATCGAGCCGGCCAGCGACGAGGCCGTCCTGCGGGTAGCGGACGCCATCCTGTATTTGCTCGACGTGCCCGCCGAGGCAGAGCTACCGGTTGGGATCTCGCCCTGACGCGTTCTCGGGCTCGATCTCGTTCTCGTTCTCGTTCTCGTTCTCGTTCTCGTTCTCGTTCTCGTTCTCGTTCTCGTTCTCGTTCTCGTTCTCGTTCTCGTTCTCGATCTCGGGCTCGAGAACCTCGAACCTCGAACCTCGAACCTCGAACCTCGAACCTCGAACCTCGAACCTCGAACCTCGAACCTCGAACCTCGAACCTCGAACCTCGAACCTCGAATCGAACCTCGACGCTCAGAGCGTTGTCATCGAGCAGTTCGACGCGAACGAGGGCGCGATCCAGTTCCAGAACGGGAGCTCGATGCGGGGGTAGTACGAGACGAAGTTGAAGCACATCTCGTCGTTGGTGCCCTCGCCGAAGCTGCGCTCGATGGGGGTGTTGTTGTTCCAGATGCACTGGGTGCGAACCGTGTCACCCGGCATCAGCTGCACATTGTTGGGGTAGGTGATCTGGTACTCGAAGTCGTAGTCGTCGACGTCGACCAGGCGCCGCTCGCCGTTGGGACCCTCGAGCCAGCTGTGCAGCTCCTGACCCACCGTGTGCATGTGCGGCCACGACTGGAAGATGGTGATGGGCAGCACGCTGTCGACCTGTGACGGCAGGGAGAGGGTGCAGTCGAGCTGGGTCCGCGCCATGGGCAGCACGCCGGAGAACTGGGTGGAGCCGAAGGCCATGATGTCGGCGTCGTGCTCACGCAGCTGGTCTGTCGTGCAGAGGTCGATCCCGCTCTGATCCGTCTCGCCGACGAGGCCGTTGAGGTTGTTGTAGTGGACCTGGAGCACGAAGTGCGTGGTCTCCCCCGCCTCCATCGGGAAGCCGGCGGCGTCGGGAAGGGCGTGGGGGGGCGTGCCGGGTCCCCAGGCGTAGAGGAGCTTCCAATCCGGGTCGACGAAGTTGCAGGGCGTCGGGTCGGGCGAGACGCTGTTGGGGGCCTGGAGGAGCAGGATGTGGTGGATGATGGTCGCGTTGTCGATCTTCGGGGCGATGGTGGTGATGTGGCGCTTCAGATCCCCGGTGGGCACATCGATGCCGAAGCACACCTGTTCGTCGATGGAGGTCGAAGGCATCTCGAAGGGGGTCTGACCCTGCAGCGAGATGTCGGGTGTGCAGTCGAGCCCACCGTTGCCGCCGCCGGTGCCGCCCTGACAGGTCTCGCCAGCGGCGCGGGCGGGATAACCCGCGTCGATCCAAGCCTGGACGGCGTCGATCTCGGCCGTGGTTGCCTGCTCGTTGGGGGGAGGGGGCATCATGCTGCCCGAGTCCCCTTGCATGCGTGCCACAGCGAGCTCGGCCATGGTGGCCGAGCCGTTGCTGGAAGTGGCCCTCAGATCGGCACGGGTCACGAGGGGCATAGGCGCGCCGAACTGCGGCGAAGCGGCGTGGCAGCTCTGGCACTTCTCGACCAACGTGTCGTGCACGTCGCAGGGGATGTCGCCCGAGCTGCCAGCCCCGACACCAGCTCCGGTCCCGGAGCCACCGGCTCCAGTCGTGGATGTGACGGTGTTGTTGCCGCAAGCGGCGATGAGGACGAAGCAAGCACCAAGGGAGACCACGCGCACCGACATATCGCCGGAGTCTACCACGCAGTCAGATGATGCGCCGGTGCTGGGTCTCCCTCCCGGGTTTCCCTCTCGCCGCGCTCAGCCCTCGCCGAGCTCGGCGAGGAAGGCCTGGACCTGCTCGTCTTCTGCGTTGGTCATGGCGGCGCGTCGTGCACAGAGCTTGGCGCGCTTCTCATCGCCGAGGCGGAGGGCGATGCGACCCTGCCTCACCAGCGCGAGCGCCGGCGAGACCGGACCCTGTTCCTCCATGGCGGTGATGGCGCGGAGCGTGGTGACGGCCAGGTCCCAATCCTCGAGGGATTCGGCCAGGTCGGCCAGCTCGGCCGCCACGTGCGGGTTCTTCCGGGCCGCTTGGTAGGCGCGCTTCAGCGCGTCGAGCTGCGCGTAGGGATCGCCCTCTGCTTGGTGCACGTACGACTTGCGCTGGTAGAGCATGAAGAGCGTGGGCGACGTGCGTCGCGCGCGGCCGATGGCGTCGTCGAGCAGCTCGTGGGCACCACCGTAGTCGCCTTGCATGATGTGCGCGTCGGCGAGCAGACACAGCGCTTCGGCGTCATCTTCGATGAGGCTCAATACCTGCTGGAGCGCACCCACCGCGGGTTCGAGGTCGCCGGTGGAGAGGAGTGCCTCACCCGCCCAGCGAAGGTGGGCGACCTTCTCCTCGAGGTCTTCGATGTCCTGCGCCTCTTCGATGAGCAGCTTGGCCAGCTCGGCGTGGGCTCCGATGAGCTCGTAAAGGCGTCGCACCTCGCCGCGGATGGCGGGGTTGCCCGGCTGTTGCGCCCAGACTCTCTCGAGGACCTCACGTGCGGACTCGGGGCGCCCGAGCCGTTCGCAGGCTTCGAAGAGGTTGGCGACAGCCTCCACCTGCGCGTCCTCGGTGAGGGCGTCGACCAGACGGAACGCGAGTCGTTCCACCTCTTCCCACTGCTCGTCCTCGCGGGCGAGCAGCACGAGGCGCTGGGTGATCTCCAGCTCGTCCTCGTGGCGATCCGCGAAGTCGGTCAGCATCATCCGGGCGTCGTCGCGACGCCCTTCGTCGAGCATGAGGTCTGCGATGCGGAGGGTGATCTTTCGCTCCGTCTCCTGATCGCCATCGCCGGTGGCTCGCATCCGTCGCGACTCGAGCGCGTCGGCCAGCTGCTCGCGAACGGCATCGGCATCGATCGCGAAGGCCGCATCGAGGTCGGCGATGACGCCATCGTCGTCCCCCGCCTCGCGGCGGAGGGCGGCGCGCCCTTCGAGCAGCGAGAGGTGGTGGCTCGGGTCACAGCGCTCGAGTCCCTCGCCGAGGATGGCGATGGCACCGTCGCGGTCGCCGGTGGCAGCCACGGCCTTGGCGTGCGCCGCGGTGAGCTCGGCATCGGTCGGGCTCAGGGTTCGCGCCTGGGCGAGCAGCGCCGAGGCGGCGTCGGCGTCTCCGAGGTGGTCGAGGTGGACCTTGGCCGCTTCGGTCATGAGCTGCGCCCGACGGTCGGGGTCGTCGGTGCTCGCGGCCGTGCTCTCGAGGATGCGCGCGAGGCCCTGGTGGTCACCTTGGTCGCGGTAATGGGCCTCGAGCCGGTCGCGGATCTCCACGTCGCCGGGGGCGCGATCGAGGCCAGCCTCGAGCACCCTGAGCACGCCGTCGGCGTCTTCGAGGGCACCGAACAGCTCGGCCGCCTGTTTGGCGAGGGTGGCAGCCGCATCACCTTCGGCGATCTTCAGCTGCCGCTCGACCAGCTCGGCGCGCTCTGCGGCGTCGTCGTCGCCGAGCCGCTCGAGGAGGGCCTCGATGAGCTCGCCGTCGTCGCCCATCTCGATGGCATCGCGCAGCACCTCCGTCGCAGGCTCTCGCTCGAGCATGCCGACGAGTCGCATCGCGGTCGCCTTGACCGTCTCCGCGTCACCACGGTCCTTGGCTCCGATGAGCTGATCGCGGAGCAGATCCGTGAGCTCGTCGACGCGGCCGGCGCGCTCGAGGCTGGTGCTGAGCAACGAAAGGGCCTCGGCGTGACCAGGGGCGTCGAAGAGGGCCTCGCGGGTGACGTTGATCGCGTCGTCGACACGATCCTCGTGCTTGAGCAGGGCATGGGCGAGTCCCATGCGAAGCGCGTTTCGGTCGTCGACCTCTTGCAGGCCATCGAGCGTCTCCCGCACGACGCGCTCGAGGCTGTCGATGTCGTCGAGCTCGGTGTAGATGCGCACCAGGGGCTCCCAAGCCTCGCGCGCCATGGCATCGCGCTCGCGCAGCTTCTCGTAGAGACCGGCCGCAAGCTGCGGTTCCCCGGCCTCGCCTGCTGCGAGCTCGGCGACCTGACGGCTGAGGGCGAAGAGGGCCTCCGCCTCGGCGACCTCGCCCGCTTCTTGGAGCCACTCGACCGCCGCCTTGACGTCTTTCTGGCCCAACGCGCGCTCGGCCAGTCCGAGCAGGGCCCAGTCGACCTCGTAGAGGTTCTCACGCTCACGTGCGAGATCGACGGCACGACGCATGAGGGCCTCGGCGCGGCCGTCATCGCCCAACGCCTGTGCGCGTTGCACCGCTTCACGCACCTGGGCCGGGGTGGCGGAGCCGTGTTCCGCGCGCCGCTCGAGGTAGTGAAGGATGGTGGCGTCGTCACCGCTGTCGCGTACGACCTGCTCGTAGAGGTCGAGAAGCGCCGAGTGTTCGGGGTGCTGCTCGGTGGCGCGGCGCAGAATGGTGGCGGCGCGCTTTGGACTCGGGTTGTCGCTGATGGCCTTTCGCAGGGATTCGAGGCCGAACTCGAGCGAGTCCTCGGCCGCGAGCTGGACCTCGGCCATGCGGTAGAGCGCGTCGGCGCGCGACTCGGCCTGGTCTTCGCCGAGGCTGGCGAGTCGCTCTAGGATGCCCATCTGCTCTTCTTCGTCGCCGCGGTCACCAGCGATTCTGGCCATGGCACGGAGTACGTCCACCTCGCGGACACCGGTCTCCTGGGCTTGCTGGAAGCGCTCGCTGGCGTCGTCGTAGGCCTTTCGCGACTGGGCGATCTCACCGAGGCGGAGCAAGAGCTCGCACCGGATCATGGCGTCGGTGTCGCGTCGCGCCTTGTCGAGCAGCTCCTCGAGCTTCTGCTCGTAAGTGTCGATCTCGTCCAGTTCGGCGGCCAGCTCGCGCAGGCCGTCGTGCAGCAGGGGCGACCCCGGGTCGGCCTCGATGGCTTCGAGGCGCGCCGCGAAGGCGCGGGCGTTGTCCTTCATCAAACGCCACGACTCGGCCTTCTCCAAGAGGATCTGGCCGCGGCGGTAGGGGCTGCGCACATATGCGAGCCGGGCGTCGAGGAGGCGCGCGAGCAGCGCGTACTCGCCTTTCTCGCGGAGCTTCTTCTGCAGACGGGGAGCGTGAGCGTCGCCCTCCGCGAGGGCCTCGATGGCCGACTCGGCGAGCTCTTCGGCCTGGTCTTCCTGACCACGCGCGGTCGCGATGCTCGCCAGCTCGAAGAGCACCTCGCTCGTTCCGATGGGCGTTTCGGCCTTTTCATCGGCGGCCAGACGGCGCGCGGTGAGCAGGAGCATGCGCAGCGCCGCTTCGGCGCGCTGTAGCTCGCCGGCGCCGCGGGCGTAGTCGGCGAGGGTCTGCAGCGACTCGACGTTGTCGGCGTCCATCTTCGTGGCCGTATCGAGCTGGGCGAGGGCAGCCTCGGCATCGTTTTGGGCGTGGAGGACGCGGGCGAGCTGGATGTGGGCCTGAGCCCGTTCCTTCGAGCCACGCCGGCCGAACGCCTTGATGGCCGCCTCGAGCATCTCCTTGGCCTCGTCGAGGTCGCCGCGCGCGCGCAGGCCCTCGGCGAGCATGCTGCGGAGACTCCGGTCGTCGGGGGCGAGGACCACGGCGCGCCGGAGCACGTCGACCGCCTCTTCGGGAGCGTCGAGCTTGGTATTGAGGACGTTGGCCGCCTCGCGGGCGTAGGTGAGGACCGCGGCGTCGTCGGTGGTGTGCTCGACCGACTTGACGAGGGTCGCGGCGAGGGCTTTCCAGTCCTCGCGCTGGCGGAGCAGCGGGATGAGCTGCTTACGCACCTCGGCGCTCTGGGGTGCTTCTGCGAAGGCCTCGGTGAGGGTGGCGATGGCGTCCGACTCCTGACCCGCGCCGAGGCGAGCCCGCGCGAGCTTGAGCCGGACCGCGACCTTCTCCTTGGGAGCGGTGACCTCGAGGCGTTGGGTGAGCCACTTGGCGGCCTCGGCCGGCTCGTCCTTGGCCAGGTGCAGTCGCGCGAGGGCGTCGAACGAACGGGCGTTGGGCTCGATGGCCACCACCTTCTGGTATGCGGTGATGGCCCGGTCGGCGTCGTCGAGCTCCTTCTCGGCGACCTCGGCCGCACGGAGCCACATCTGCGCCGACCGGTCCTGCTCCTCGGCGGCGCCGAGGGTCGTCGCTTGCTTCTGCAGCACGTCGACCAGGCGCTGCGGCTCCCGCCGCTCGCGCAGCAAGGCCATGAGGGCATCGACCGTGGCGGGGTGTCCGGGCGACTCGTCCAGGTTGGCGAGCAACAGGTCGAGCTGGCGCTGACCGGCGCCGAGGGCACCGGTCCGCTCCAGCTCCTTGAGCCGCAGCGAGAGGCGAGGGGTCAGCTCTTCCGTGAGCGCGAGCTCGCGCTCACGGAGCGCGGTAGCACCGCTGCGCTCTTCTTCGTTCTCGCACAAGAAGGCGAGACTTCGGATGAGGGTGACGTCGTTCGGCGCGTCCGCGAGGGCGCGACGGTAGGCGTCGATGGCGCGGAGCGGCTCGTCGAGCTGGTTCAGGTAGTCGGCGGCGCGTCGGTTGAGCGCGCTCCGCTCTTCGGGGGAGAAGGGCAGCTCTCCGCCGCGCAGCAACAGGTCGGCCACGACCTTGCGGTCGTCGATCGCCGTCGCGAGCTTCTCGAGAGCCCACCGCGCCGACGATGGCGCGTCGTGTTGACCCGTCGCCTCGTGGCCGCTGCGCCACAGCTCGCTCGCGCGAGCGAAGAGCTGCTCGAGCGTACGCCGCGAGAGTTTGGCCTCCTCGAGGGCGAGGGCCACGTCGGCGGCTTCGCGAAGGTGGTCGAGCGACGTCGGCTCCGCCTCGGCGAGCACCAAGAGGTGCTCGACGAGCGAGGTCTGCGGCGCCCGGCGCAACATGGCCACCAGGCCCACGCGCGCGGCGCGCGCGTGGGGCTGCAGCGCGAGGGCCTTCTCGGCCGCGGCGATGGCCGCGGCCGGGTCGTCATCCTCGGGGTAGGCGGCAGCAGCCCGGTTCAGCAGCGTGCTCGTCAGGGCCGGGTCGGCCCCCGCGGCGGTGGCGGCCTTGCTGAGCGCCTGCGCGTAGGTCGACCGGGCTTCGGCGTCGGCGCTGATCGTGGTGTGCATGTGGTCGAGCAGCTCTGCGTCGGCCCGCCCGAGCCGGACACACGCGTCGACGCATGCGCCCGCGGCGGCTTCCCACAAGCCGGCGTCTGCGGCGCTGCGCGCCGCCGACACCGCGTCGCTCGCCCCCGCGCTGAGCGCGGCGGCGGCGGCGAAGGCCTCGTAGGCGGCGGCTGGGTCTTCCCGGCGGGTGGCGTGGATGCGAGCTTCGCGTTGGCGGAGCTCCGCGCCGAACGAGGGGGTCTCGGCCGCCTCGGCCGCGGTGCGGTAGGCCTTGGCCGCGCGTTCCCAGTCGCCCGCCTCGGCGGCGAGGCGCTCGAGCGGGCCGTGCCACGCGCGCTGCGTGGGATCGGCCGCGACGGCACGTCCGAGCATCTCGAGGGCACCGGCGTGATCACCGGTCTGCTCGTGCATCGACGACGCCTCGGCCAGCAGCGCGGCGCGTTCGGCGGTGCTGGCCATGGTGGCGAGGCGCGCCTCGACCAGCTCGAGCTGCTCTTCGGTTTCGTTCTGGCGCGCGTGCGCGCGCCAGAGCGCTTCGGCGGCATCACGGGCACACAGGGGGTCCTCGAGGAGGGCGCGCGCGCCCGCGCGTGCGCCCTCGTCGGCGGGGTTCAGCTCGAGCGCCTGCCGGTATAGCGCCACCGCGTCGGGCGTGCCGTCGAGTTCGGCCCGGAGCACGTCACCGAGGCGCACGAGCCGCGTGGCGACGTGGCCACGCTCGCGCTTGACGGCACCGTCGAGGATCTCCGCGAGGTCTTTGGGCCGCTCGGCGGCCGTGAGCAGGCTGTCGAGCGCAGCCAGGACCTCGGCGCTGTCACCGAACTCCTCGCGGATGGCCATCCAGGTCTGGATGGCGTCCTCTGGCGCTTCGAGCTGATTCTGCTGAAGACCGGCCACGCGCTGGAGGTCGGCGCGCCGCTGCTCCTCCGACACGGGTCCTCCGGCCCGTGCCTTCAGGGTTCGCGCGAGCTCGGCCCACTGCTCGCGCCCTTCGTAGAGGCGGCACAGCGCGGCCAGCGCTTCGGGGTCGTTCGGCTCGAGCTCCAGGAGCTGTCGCCAGCTCGCGATGGAGCGGGCGTGGTCCTCGAGGGCTTCGCCGAGGCGTGCCGCCTCGGCCGCGATCTGTCGACGCAACGAAGGTGAGCGCTCGAGCGACGAGAGTCGCTCGAGCACCACCAGGCGCTCGGCGCCGCGCTCGGCGCGCGCGAGCAACTCGTTGAGTTGGTGCGCCGCCCGTAGGGCGTCGGCTTCTTCGGCCTGGGGCGCCTCGAGCACGCGGCGGTAGAGCTCCACCGCACCCTCGTCGTCTTCGAGCTGGCGGCGACGCACGTCGGCGGCCGACAGCCACAGGGCCACCTTGTCGGAGGCTTCTGTCGCCGCGTCGGCCGCAGCCAAGAGAGCATCGACGAAGAGGTCGAGCCGCTCGCTCTTGCGAGCGAGCTGACGCAGCTGGCGCCGGGCATCCCCGTCGCTGGGGTCGTCGCGCAACAACGCGGCGTATTGCGCCATGGCGTCTTCGTCGCGCCCGAGGATGCCGAGCCGATTGCCGACCTCACGGCGAAGCGCACGCGCGTCGTCCCCCTCGACGAAGTCGAGCGAGGTCGTGAGCACGCGGACGACGTCGTCGGGGCGACCGGTGACCTCATAGGCGGTGCGGAGCAGGCGTAGCGCCTGTTGGCGCAGAGGAACCTCGGCGTCGGACGCCAGGATGCGCTCGAGCAGCGCGCATGCCTCCGCCTGACCGGGGTTGTCTTCGACCACGGTCTGGAGCTCGGTGAGCGCCTGCTCGGCCGAGCCGACCTGATCGAGGGAGATCTCGGCGATGCGGATCCGGGTGGCCCGCGCTTCGTCGGCGGGCTGGTGGTCGAGGCGTCGACGCCAGAGCGTGAGCAGGTCTTGGTGGCGCTCACGACGCTCGAGCAGGCGCTCGAGCTGCGAGACCAGCTTCTCGTTGTCCGGCTCGAAGGTGAGGAGCTGCTGCAGGTAGTCGGCGGCGCGGTCGGGGGCGTCCGCGAAGTCTTTGGCCAGGCGAGAGGCATCCTCGAGGAGCTGCTTGCGTCGCTTCTCGTCGCGGGTCGAGGCGAGGGACTTGTCGTAGAGGGCGAGGAGCTCGTTCCACTGTGCGCCGGACGTGAGGAGCACCACCAGCCGATCGAAGGCCCAGTCGAGGTCGGGGTACCTGTCGACGATCAGGTTGAGCAGCTCCGGCATCGCCTCGGGCGTGTCGATGAACCACGCCTGGCAGAAGTTGACCGCGCCTTCGGCGATGGTGGCGGCGTCGGCCTTGCCGAGACCGCGGGCGAGGGTCGCCTTGTAGGCGTCGAAGACCTCGTCGGGCGCGTTGTGTTCGTCGGCGAGCGCCTCCAGCGCCTCCCAGGCGGCGCTGTCCGTCGGTCGCTCGTCGACCGCGGCGAGAGCATCCACGAGGGCGGGGTGCGGCTCGCGCACCTCTGCTTCCTCCGTGTCGTCCGAAGGCGCTGTGGCCTCCGTCTCTTCGACCTCGTCGGCCTTCGCGTCTTCGGTGCCCGTGGACTCGCCCCGCGTCGCCATGCGTCCTGCGTCCTCCTGAAACGGGATGCTTAGAAAAAGGGTCGGGATTTTCCCGCACTACGCACCCCGCAAAACGATCGCCCGGGGAAGCGAGCGGGTCAACGAGAACCCGACCGTCGAGGCCCGCGGTGGCTTTCGACCTGCCGCCCAAGGGGCGCATGTGGCAAGTTGCAGGTCGATGATCGCGTGGAGCTCAGATCCCAACGTTGCCGAGCGGCAGATGCAGGCCGTCATCTTCTGCTTGGTAGCCTTCGGCTACATCGACACCGACTTCGATCGGTCCGAGCGCAACTTCGTCAAGGAGCACATCCGGAAGCTCATCGAAGACCGCGCCAAGAGCATCGCCGACGAAACGGAGCGTCAAAGCGTCATCCACACCTGGACCAAGCACTACGCCGAGGTCTTCGAGGAGATGGACCGCGACATCCTCAGCCACTTCTCCGAGTCGGTCGTGGAGGGGGAGAGCCAAAAGGGCTTCGTGGTCGCGAAGCTCAAGCTCGGAGGTTACGAGCTGCTCCAGCAGTTCGACGAGGCCAACCAGCAGGCGATGCTCGAGGTCATCGACCAGCTGATGCACGCGGACGGCCAGGTGCACCCCAACGAGCAAGCCTTCCGCGACGACCTCGCCAAGCTCCTCGAGGCACCGGTCTCGCTCGACGACGCGGAGATCGAGCCCGTCGAGGAGGGGCAGGTCGAGTTCAGGGAACCGACGCGGTTCGAGCCCGTGCAACGCGACCACGACCTTCTCCGTCCCTTCGAGTGGGACTTCGCGAGCGATCCCACCACCTTCGCGGCCCAGGCGTCGGCGGACATGGATCTGCTCGACGACGTCATCTCCAAGCTCGACAAGCAGCGCGAGGCGGGCAAAGGACGGCTCGAGAAAGCGGAGAACTTCCAGTCTTTCTTCGGTGAGGACATGTTCCTCGACGGCCACGTCTACGTGTTGCCGGCCAACCCTGCGCGCCAGGTCGACCTGCTCGTCCTCGGTGACCTCCACGGGTGTTACTCCTGCCTCAAGGCCGCCCTCATGCAGTCGGACTTCTTCGGGAAGATCGACCGTTACCGCGCCGCGCCCGACGAGAACCCGGCGCCTTACCTCGTGCTGCTCGGCGACTACATCGATCGCGGTCGCTTCAGCTACGCCGGCACGTTGCGGGCGGTCATGCAGCTCTACAACCACTTCCCGGAGCACGTGTTCATGCTTCGCGGCAACCACGAGTACTACGTCGAGATCAAAGGTGTGGTGCTCGCGCCCGTGCGGCCGAGCGAGGCCATGGACTCGATCAAGAACCGGGCGACGAAGGACGTGCTCTCCGCCTACATGCGCTTCTACGAGGCGATGCCGAACATGCTGGTCTTCGACAAGACGTTGTTCGTGCACGGCGGGATCCCACGCGATGCCACCGTGGAGAAGAAGTGGAAGGGCCTCGAGTCGCTGAACGACAAGGAGATCCGCTTCGAGATGATGTGGAGCGATCCCTCCGACGCCGACGTCATCCCCGACGACCTCCAGAAGGAGAACGCGCGCTTCCCGTTCGGGCGAAAGCAGTTCCAGCGGTTCATGAACCGCATCGGGTGCCGCAGCATGGTGCGCGGCCACGAGCGCGTGCGCGAAGGCTTCAAGCGCAACTACGACGGCGAAGAGGGCCACCTCGCCACGCTCTTCTCGTGCGGGGGCAAGACCAACAAGGACCTCCCGCCCAAGAGCAACTACCGCGAGGTGACGCCCATGGCGCTGAACATCCAGTACGCCAACGGGACCAGCACCGTCACCCCGTTCGAGATCGACTACGCGAGCTACAACGACCCGGACCTGAACGCCTTCTTCAAGTCGTAGCCGCGCCTGGTTGGCAGTTGGTACGGCACACGTCCGCGTGCTGGGTCTCGTCCTCGAGCTGAATCGTCGCGTGCTCGATGGCGAAGTCCTCGCGTAGCTTGCGCTGGACGCGTTCGAGCAGTCCGTCGTGGGCGACCCGCGGCGCGACCACGTGCGCCGAGAGGCAGACCTGATCCGGGGTGATGGCCCAGATGTGGAGATCGTGCACTTCGGCCACTTGAGGGAGCTCTCGCAGATGGCGGCGGACCTCATCGACGTCGATGTGCGCCGGGGCGGCTTCCATCAAGACCCGCACGGTGTCGCCGAGGAGGCCCCAGGCCGAGCGCAGAATGAGCACGGCGATGAGCAGCGAGGCGACGGGGTCGGCCCAGGTCCAACCGAGGGTCCAGATGAGCCCGCCGGCGACCAAGGCACCGATGCTGCCGAGGGCGTCGCTGAGCACGTGGAGGTAGGCACCGCGCTCGTTCACGCCGGCGGAGGCGTCACCGTGGAGGATGAACATGGCGATGACGTTCATCAGCAGGCCGCCTGCCGCGACCGCCATCGCGATGGGGGCTTCGACCTCGGGGGGAGCGCTCAGCCGACCGACGGCTTCCCGGAGGACGACCCCAGAGGTGACCATGAGGGCTACGCCATTGGCGAGTGCGGCCAGCACCTCGGTACGCGCGAAGCCGTAGGTGCGCTTGGGGTCGGCGGGGCGCGCCGACAGCCAGCTCGCCACCAGAGCGAGGGCGAGCGCTGCCGCGTCGGAGAACATGTGGCCGGCGTCGGCGAGCAGCGCGAGCGAGCCACTGACGAACCCGCCGACCACCTCGGCACCCATGTACGTCGCCGTGAGGACGAAGACCGCTCCCAGGCGTCGACGGCGCCCGTCCCCTTCGACGCGGTGATGGTGGTGGTGATGGTGCTCGCCCATGGCGAACCTGACTGTACACTCAGCGCGTGGCCGCGCCCGTCCATCTGCTTCGCCCCGGCTGGGCCCTCGTGCTGTTGGGGCTCACAACGGCCGTGGGCTGCGGACGGTGTGACGAGCCAGCCAAGCCGACCCGGCGCGACCCGGGGTCGGTGGCCGAGCAGCTCCTCGCCGACGGCCAGGCGGCCGTCTCCGCCGTGCCCTCGGCGACCGCACCCGGCGGCTGCGGGGCGCTCTTCGAGGCCATCACGGCCATGCGGGCGAAGGTGGGGGCGGGGCCGCTCGCCACCGACCGTGAGGTTTTCGTGACCGTCTGTGGCGGCCTCGACCCCGAGGTGCGCCGGTGTCTCGACCCCGCCGTCGCAGCCCAGGAGCCGGCCTCGTGCAGCGCCCGGGTCGACGCCTTGCCACCGGTCGAGCGCGACCGGGTGCGGGGTCTCATGCGCGGAGCCGACGCCCCTGCGACGCGGCCGTGAGACCCTCGTGAATTTCGGGTCACGAGCGCGGTTGCGGCTTTGAAGACCTCGGCCTAGCATGGCTCCGCCCGCCGGGGGTGATTCCGGAAAGCGAACACATGTCGCAGTACGACCTGTCCATCGATCCGTCGTTGGTCGCCGAGGCCGAGAGCCGCGTCACCCTCGAGGGGCGTGCCTTCCCGACGCTGGTGATCATGTGGGAGTCCCAGATGCTAGGGCAGGACTGGCAGACCGTCCTGGTGATGGACTACACCATCCCGCTGCCGCCCCTGGAGCAGGGCTCCTCGTTCAACGAGGTGCGCATCGGCGCCTACACCGCCGACGTTCCCACCAAGTTCTTCTACTTCGGGACCGAGCTCACCGAAGAAGCGCCGCGCGTGGGTCCGGAGATGGAGAACATCATCACGCCGGCGCGGACCTTCCAGGAGTACCGACTGAACGCGGAGTCGACCAGCATCGACTACCTCGACCTGATTCAGACCACGCCGCGCATCTACGGCAACGGCCCGCAGGACTATTACAGCCCGCCGATCAAGGTCGAGCGCTTCGACGCCGGCGCGGGCACCCACCTCATCGCCGACAACTTCCCCGAAGTGGTGGCGGGGCTGCCGCCGCTGGCCTCGGACATGCTCATCGATCCCCGGCACGGCTTCTGGCAGGGCGGTCGTTTCGTCGGCACCAAGAAGATGGCCATCCTCCGCAAGGGCGAGGTGGTCGGGATTCGGCGGCGCCTGTCCGAGCGTGAGGTCGTGCCCCCCGAGGTCGTCCGACGCGACCCCAAGATCGACATCCGCGACGCCTGGGTCGCCCTCGACATCGGCACCGCCGCCACCGTGGTCGCGCTCGGCGACGGCGAACGGCATCAGTTCGTGCCCGTCGGGTTGCACGAGCAGCCGAGGCTCGCGCGCGACTTCGAGACGCCGAGCGCCGTCGCCTTCCAGAATCTCCCCCGCGTCATCAAGTCGTGGCGGGACCGCGTGATCCTGCCGCTCACCGAGTGGGGCGACCTCTACGTGGGGCACGCCGCTACGCGCCGACTCGAGGTGCCGGGCAAGGAGCGATCACAGCGCATGAAGTCGACCGTCTCTTCGGTGGCGGCACTTCCGGCCCGCTTCGAGCGCGGCGACAAGCTGATGATCTGTGGTCGCAGTGATCTCGATCACACGCTCGCCCTCGAGCCGCCGGCCGAACCGATCATCGACGAAGAGGGCATCGACCCAGACGACCCCTTCGATCCGCTCGAGCTTCTCGCCTACTACATCGGCGTGCACGTCAACGACCGTCGTCGTGGCATCTACCTCCGCTACGCGGTGGGCATGCCGACGGGCTGGTCGAAGGAGCGTCGCGAGGCCGTGCTGGTGCAGGTGCGCAGAGGCCTGAGCCGCAGCCTCCCTGCCGGCATGGTGGCCTTCGACGACACCGATCTGCTGCAGGTGGTCGACGCGGGCCCCAACGTACTGTCCTTCGCCGCCTACGCCTTCCGCGTGTTCGGCATCGCGCCCAAGGGCGACGAGCCCATCCCCTTCGTGGCCGTCGACGCAGGTGCGAGCGAGACGAGCGTGGTCTGCGGTACCTACCGTGTCGGTCGCCCCGACGAGGTGGCGGCGGGCTACGAGAAGCTGATGGACCACGTCGAGCCCACGGTGCTGAGCCACATGGGTGGAGACATCCTGCTGCACCAGCTCGCGTACAAGGTCTACGCCGCGAGTGGGACGTCGATGAAGAACAACGACATCCCCTTCATGCCGCCCGCGGGAGAGGACCTGCTCGAAGGCGCGGAAGACCGGCTCGTCGAGGGGCTCGACGCCGAGACCAACACCCGCCTCCTCATGGACGTGGTGCGGCCGATCCTCGAGAACCCGGGCCCCACGCCCATCCCGGATCTGATTCAGCTCTTCGATCGCGAGGGACGGCTTCGAGACGTTCGCGTGATGATCGATCGCGCGGCCCTCAGCGAATGGTTGCGCGGCCGACTCTCCGAGACCGCAGTGCAGATCAAAGAAGCCATCGACAAGGGCTTCCGACAGGTCTCGCGCGGCGAGGCTCCGTACGCCGACCTCCGCGTTTTGCTCGGCGGCCGCCTCGGCATGCACGCCTTCTTGCAGGAGCGGCTCGAAGCCGTGCTTCCAGCTGGGGTGCGCATCCACCGGTTCCGCGAGCCCGACGCGACCAACGTCGCGGCGCCGACGGTCAAGCTCGCCACCGCGCTCGGCATTCTCGCCATGCGCTACCAGCCGCTCGCGCGGGCAGAGGTCTCCGACGACCGCGCTGGCTTCAAGTATCGGGTAGGGCGGGCCAAGCGGGGCAAGCTGTACAGCGTGCTCGACGAGACCGTGGGCTACGACGTGTGGCGTGAGCTCGGGGCGTGCACCCGTCCCGACGTGACGGTGCTCTTCACCGCGGGCGCCGAAGACGAGATGAAGGCCGATGACCCGTCGATTCAGAGCGTGACCTGTGGTCTCGGCTACGATGCGGTCGGCTACCGAATCTACCTCCGTGCGACCGACGACAATCACGTCGAGGTATCGGTGGGACCGCCCGGCGGGCGTCCCGACGACGACGCGCCGTGCTGGTCGATCGACCTCACGGTGGGCTCGGCGCAGCCGGTCAGCGGGGGCTGACCGCCGCCGGCGTCACTTCTTCGCGACCAGCGAAGGCAGGTAGCCGTCGGGCAGGCCCAGGCCCATGAGGGCCAGCACGGTCCCACCGAGGTGGGCGATGGAAGCGCCTTGCACGTCGGTGCGGAGCTTCAGCTGGTCTTCGGCGTCGATGAGGATGAGGGGCACGGGGTGCGTGGTGTGCGAGGTGCGCGGCTGCGCCGAACCGTCCTCCTCCCGCTTCACGCTGCCGTCCTTGTTGCGGCCGTACATCTCGTCGGCGTTGCCATGGTCGGCGGTGACCAAGAGCACCCCGCCCACCTTCTTCACCGCGCGCTCGAGCCGGGCGAGCTGTCGATCCACGACCTCGAGCGCGATGCGCGTCGCTTCGAGATCTCCGGTGTGCCCCACCATGTCGCCGTTGGCGTAGTTGAGGCGCACGAAGTCGAAGTCCCCGGATGCGATGGCCTCCTCGGCGGCATCGCTGATCTCTGCTGCCTTCATCCAGGGACGCTCGTCGAACGAGACATTGTCGCTCGGGATCTGCACGTAGCGCTCGAGCTCGGCGTCGAGATAGCCGCTCCGGTTGCCGTTGTAGAAGTAGGTTACGTGGCCGTACTTCTGGGTTTCGGAGCAGGCGAACGTGCGGCGCCCCGCATGGGCGAGGTACTCGCCGACGACGCGGTCGATGTTGGGGGGAGGTACGAGGAACTGCTTGGGAACGTGGAGGTCGCCGTCGTACTGCATCATGCCGGCGTAGAAGACGTCCGGCCGTCGGCCGCGGTCGAAGGTCGACAGCTCGTCCTCTTCGAAGGCGCGGCTGATCTCGATGGCGCGGTCGCCGCGGAAGTTGAAGAACAGCACACTGTCCCCATCTTGGATCCCGCCGCTCTCTTCGATGACGAACGCCGGCAGGTACTGGTCGTCGACCTCCGGGTCGGCCTCGTAGAGCGCCTCGATGGCCGCGGTGGCGCTCTCGAAGCGATGAGGCGCATCGGCGTGGACATGCGCGGCCCAACCGCGGGCCACCATGTCCCAGTCCGCCTCGTAGCGGTCCATGGTGATGTGCATGCGGCCGCCGCCGGAGCCCACGCGGTAGTCGCGGCCGGCCTCGGTGTGCTTGGCGAGCGCCTCCTCGAGCGGACGCACCCACGTCAGGGCCGAGCGGGCGGCTACGTCCCGGCCGTCGGTGAGCACGTGAACGCGGAGTCGCTGCACGCCCGCCGCGGCCGCCTGCTCGACGAGCGCATGCACGTGGTCGACGTGGCTGTGCACGTTGCCATCCGAGATGAGGCCGAGCAGATGGAGCGTCTTGCCGGCGCAGAGCTTCTTCCAGACCTCGGTCTCGAAGGCCTGCCCCGAGGCGAAGGCCTCGTTGACGAGCTTGGCGCCTTGGTCGATGACCCGCCCCGCGCCCATCGCGTTGTGGCCGACTTCGCTGTTGCCGAGGTCGCCGTCGTCGGGGAGACCCACCGCCGTGCCGTGGGCGACCAGCCGCATGTGCGGGTAGGTCGCGAGCATGCGATCGAGGTTGGGCGTGCGGGCGCTCACCACCGCATCGTCTTCTTCGCCACGTCCGATGCCGACGCCGTCCAGGATGCAGAGCACCACCGGGCTGGAGCGTTGCGGGAGGTCGGCGTGAGGGGGCAGGTCGAGCGTCATGGCGCGCATGCTGCCACGCCCCGGCTTCGAATTCAGCCTTCGGCGGGGCGAGGGGTACCCAGCAACTGCCGCCCGCGCGGGCTGCGGTGGGCGAGCTCGCGCTCGAGTTGGGTGGGGGTGGCGCTGCCGCCACCTCGACTGCGGCGCAGCTGCTCTACGGCAGTACCGTTCTCGGCCCACCACGCCTCGGCCGCTTCATCGTCCCAGCTGGCTTCGACCTCATGCAGGGCTGCACACAGCGCGCGCGCATCGGTGAATCGGTCCTCGGGCTTCTTCGCGAGACATCGGAGGATGACCGCCTCTAGGTCGGCCGGGACCGGCGCGCGGTCGGACGGCGGAACGGGCTGCGAGTGGAGGTGGTGGGAGCAGACCTCCACCATGGTGGCCCCGTCGAATACGTATTCACCCGTGAGGAGGAAGTAGCCCACCGCGCCGAGGGCGTAGAGGTCGGTGCGCCCGTCGACGCGGTCGGGGGCGGTGAGACTCTCGGGGGCCATGAAGAGGGGCGTGCCGTTCACGACGTCGCCGTGGCTGAGATGGGTGGAGCCGGACAGGTCTTTCACGAGGCCGAAGTCGACCACCTTGGCTACGTCGGCCACACCCCCGCGGTGGCAGAGCATGACGTTGGCCGGCTTCACGTCACGGTGAATGAGTCCTCGGTCGTGCGCCTCGGCCAGGGCTCGCGCGACTTGACTGAGGATGTGCACCACCCGGCCCGCAGGTTGGGGGCCGTCGCGCTCGACGAGCTCCTCGAGGTCGAGGCCATCGAGGTACTCCATCGCGTAGTAGAAGATGCCGCTCGGGGTGCGACCGAAGTCGAAGATGGAGACGGTGTTGGGGTGCGTGAGCCGGGAGAGCTGCTGCACCTCTCGTTCGAACCGCTGGATCGCCCGCTCACCGACCTTCTCCGGTGGCAGGAGCTTGACCGCCGTGGGCCGCTTCAGCAGCGCATGGTCGGCGAGGTAGACCTCTCCCATGCCGCCTTCGCCGAGCTTCTCGCGCAGTCGGTAGTTGCCGAGTTGCATCGCCTCACGCACCCGGGCCTGCAGACCGTAGATGACGCGCGACACGATGGCGGTGGCGACGGAAAAGAACACGCCGAAGATGATGGGCGCCGTCCAGACGTAGCGCTCGAACACATTGGGGGCGGCGCTGTGCGTGAAGCGCCAGTAGAACGCGCCCCCCATGGCGGCGGAGATGATCAATCCCACCGCGAGGGTGAGGGGAGGCGAGCTCGGGACGAGGGCCGCGCGGAGGACCAGGTAGAGCAGGACCGGGAAAGCGAGCAGGAGCGCCGGCGCGCCCTCCGGCAGCAGGGGAAGCGCCTCGATGGTGCCAAGGCACAGCAAGAGGGTGGTGCCGACCTCCAAGGCGTGGAGCCGCGCGGTGGCGATCCTGCCTGCGGCGGCGAGGCCGAGGGCGACGGCGAGGGTGAGACCCCCCATGAGGAGGTGGCTCGTCCACACCAGCGATGGGCTCGCCATGGGGTGGTCGAAGCCGCTCAGCTTGAACAGAAGCAGCTTGGCCGCGCCCAGCAGGAGGAAGGCGACCATGAAGCCGAGCACGACCCGCAAGTACAGCTGAACGCGCCGCCGAAGGAAGGCGTCCTCGTCGCCGAGGTCTTCGCGCCCGGTGCTGAGCATTCGGCGCCACCACGTCTCGGACGCATCAGGCTCATGCTCCACCGGTCCCTCTTCGTCCACGGCGGGGAACATAGTCACGAATCCGTCGGTTGCACGCTCCCGTACACATCTCGCAACACGACGCTGCGAAAGTCGCTGTTCGCGCTTCGGTTTTTCCGCACCGTCGTTGATGACGGCCGCGATTCGGGACCTCAGCTCTCGAGGTCGCGCCGGTAGGGGGCGAGACCCTCACGGAAGCTGTCGGTCCACGGGATGGGCCGCTTGGTCTCGGGGTCGACCCGCACGATGACACGGGTGCCGCGCGCATGGTCGAGGTCTTCGTCCATGGGCATGAGCCTCAGTCCGAAGGTGAGGCTGGTCGTGCCGAGCCGCTCGACCCAAACCCGGGTCCGCACTTGTCCCACGCCCTCGACGGGCTTCACGTAGTCCACGTGGTTCTGGGCCACGAGGTGGAACTGGTCCGGTCGGCTCTGAACGTCGAGCGGGCCGCCCCATCCCAGCTCGCGCCAGAATGACCCGATCGTGCGCTCGAAGAGCAGCACGTAGCGCGCGTTGTGGAGGATGCGAAAGGCGTCGAGGTCATCGAAGTAGACGCCGTGGATGGCTTCGTGAAAACGCATGACGCCTCCGCTTTCTCAGGCGGGCTTCTTTGGCTCGTTGACCACGGTGAGGGGGGCCTTGGCCTCCACCACGTGCAGGTCCATCTGCGGGAAGGGAATGCCGATCTCGGCCTTGTCGAGCTCGATCTTCACGGCGCGCATGACCGCCTCGTGCATGGCCCAATAGTCGGCGGTGTTGGACCAAGCGCGCACGTTCCAGACCACGGCGTTGTCGCCGAGCTCGGTGAGGTAGACGACCGGTGCTGGGTCGTCGACCACGAGGTCGACCGAGCGGATGGCCTTCATCATCACCTCGCGCGTCTTGTCGAGGTCGGCGTCGTAGGCCACGCCGATCGGCATGCTGGTGCGCCGGACGGGGCTCGCGTTGTAGTTGGTGATGGTGTCGCCGAAGATCTTGGTGTTGGGCACCACGATCTTGCGGGCGTCCGCACCTTTGAGCTCGGTGGTGAAGAGCTCGATTTCGACCACGGTGCCAGAGGTTCCCCCAGCCTCGACGAAGTCACCCACCTTGAAGGGACGGAAGACGAGCAGCATCACGCCGGCGGCGAAGTTGCTGAGGGTGCCTTGGAAGGCCAGGCCGATGGCGAGACCGGCAGATGCGAGAACGGCGGCGAAGCTGGCGGTCTGGATGCCGAATGCGCCGAGACATCCGAGCGCGGTGGCGATGAGCACCAGCCACCGGACCATGTTCCCGAAGAATTTGGTGAGCGTGGCGTCGAACTCACGAGCCTCGAGCTGACGAACGAGGTTGCGCCGAAGGGCGCCAGCGACGATCCAGCCGGCGAAGAGGGCGAGCAGCACCCCCACGACCTTGAGGCCCCACGTGGCGACCAGCTCCACCAGAGCGGTTTTGATCTTTTCGATATCCATGTGAGCACCGACTTACACAAAGGGCATCACCATGACCACTACGGGAGCCGACTTGGTGCGCTGGGCTTGACCCCATGGCCCCGCCATTCAACAAGATCCAGGCGGTTATGCGTGATCACAAGGAGCCGAGGCCCCTCGCGACAACCCGGCGACGTGTCGTCGCCACCCTGAGTTGGGGGCTCCTGGCATCGCTGCTGGTCCTTCCCGCGGCGTGCTCGGGGTCGCGCGGGGGCGAGAGCGGCTACGGGATCTGCCAACAGAGCGTCGCCTGGGGCGGCTGGGATGGCACGCCGCAGTGTGCGGGGCTTGCCGCCTCCGTGATCACCGCCGAGGACAGGGCGTGTGAAAGCGACGCCGACTGCACCCTGGTGGGCGTGACCAATTGCTCCGCTCACGCGGTGGGTCAGCGGGCCCTGGCTCGCTACAGCCAGCTGCCAGCCCCCTGCCAGCACCCGCTGGGCGGCATGTGCCCTCCCGTGAGCTATCGCGCGGTGTGCAGTCAGGGCTGCTGCATGCCCGTCAACGCCGCTAGCGCCCCCGCTTCCTACTGATCTCACGATGTTCCGAGAGATACTCGGTTTGGTTTATTCAGTGAAATACACTGAATGTAAGCTCTTGAGTGCCCAGTATTTATGATGGCGTGTTTAGTGCCGTATCTTAAGTATAAGCTACTGAAGTTGCTCTATTGGGTATCGGCTTCTGAGTGAGGTGTACTGGGTAGCTCTAGCAGCTTCGGGATCCACCGTTCGAAGGAGATGAGCACGGTCGCGTTGTGGAAGTCGCGTTCAGGGGTCTGCATGTCCAGCTCGCGGAGCACGCCCGTTGCCGGCCCTCGCTCCGCGACCGTCTTGCGGAACATGTGCTCGAAGGGCTTGAATTCACGGGTCCAGCCGAGTTTCTGGTAGCCAACCACCACGTGCGTCTCGGGCGAGACCTGCGCCATGCGCTCGCCGAAGGGACCGTTCATGCAGGTGTCGATGACGACGATGGCGTGGAGGTCGGTCTGGGCTGCGTCGGCTGTGGCTAGGCCCCCGTTGAGACTGCAGCCTGCTCCCGAGTGGCCGGCGAGCACGACGCGCTGCGGGTCCATC
>JAUHZF010000153.1 GCA_030426145.1 Polyangia bacterium | reverse complement strand
TGACAACGGCGCCACCACCACCAGTGCCCTCAAGAAGGACACCGATGGCGGCGGCGTGGGCGACGGCAGCGAAGACGCGAACCTCAATGGTGTCGTCGATGCCGGCGAGCTCGATCCCAACGACCCCGGTGACGACACTACCGTGGTCGACACCGACGGCGACGGGCTGTCCGACGACCTCGAGATCTTCATCGGGAGCGATCCCAACGATGCAGATAGCGACGACGACGGTCTGCTCGACGGGTTCGAGAACAACCCCGCCGACGATCTCGACGGCGACGGCAACGCCAACATCGCCGACGAGGACAGCGATGGCGACGGGCTCTTCGACGGGACGGAGAAGGGTTTGCCCTGCTCCGACCCGGCGACCGACCCCAACGCCGGCAACTGCATCCCCGACGGTGACATGGGCGCCACCACCACCAACCACCTCGACTCCGACACGGACGACGGTGGCGTGAGCGATGGCGACGAGGACACCGACAAGGACGGCGTCGTCGACCCCGGCGAGCGGGACCCCAACGATCCGATCGACGACAACAACAGCACCGGTGCCGGCGGCATGGGTGGCGAAGGCGGCGGCACCGGCGTCGGCACCGGCCAGGGTGGCGCGGGTGCAGGCACCGGCCAGGGCGGCGCAGGCGCGAACGACTTCAACGGGCCCATCGAAGCCCGCGGTGGTTGTGCGTGCACGACCCCGGCCTCCGACTCGGGTGACGACGGCAACGTGGTCTGGCTCCTTCTGGGGCTGGCTGGGTTCGCCGTCCGCCGGAGGCGCGCAGCCTGAGGTAGGCCATGCGCCGGTGGCTGTTCATGGGGCTCCTCCTCCTGTGGGGAGGAGCCTCGGCCGCCTGCGATGGCGACCCGTCGCCGACCCCCTCGACGGGAGGCGGCGGTAGCGCAGAGGGCGGTAGCGGAGGCGCCGCCTGTCTCGTCGACGACGACTGCGGCAAGCCTCCCGGCGAGTGCGGCGGCAAGCGCTGCACCGCCGGCGCCTGCGTGCTCGACTACGTCGCCATGGGCGAGCCGTGCGCGGAGGGCGTGTGCAACGGCGAGGGGCACTGCGTGGGCTGCGTGCTCGACCAGCACTGCACCAGCCTCCACTGCGACCAGGGCCGGTGTCTCGACGCGACCTGCACCGATGGGATCCTCAACGCCGACGAGACCGACGTCGACTGTGGCGGGCCCACCTGCAACCCATGCCCCGACGGCGGCGGGTGCGGTGAGGGAACCGACTGCGCCAGTGGCGTGTGCACCGCGGGCACCTGCGTCGCGGCCACCTGCGCCGATGGCGTGAAGAATGGTACCGAGACCGACGTCGACTGCGGCCTCGCTTGCGGCGCGGGATGCGACGCCGGCGCCGGCTGCAAGTCGGCCGGAGACTGCACCAGCCAGGTCTGCCTCATGGGGGTCTGCCAGGAGACCTGCACCGACGGGGTACAGAGTCCCGGTCTCTTCGAGACCGACGTCGATTGCGGCGGGCCCACATGCGCGCCCTGCGCGACCGGGCTCAGCTGTTTCATCAAGCGCGACTGCGCGAGCGACCTCTGCCAAGCCGGCACCTGCGCCCCCACCTGCACCGACGGCGAGCTCAGCCCCACGCTGATGGAGACCGACGTCGACTGCGGCGGGCCCACGTGCGGGGGCTGCGCGCTGGGCAAAGCCTGTGGCGCCGACATCGACTGCCTGTCGGACCAGTGCACGGCCAACGTCTGCGCACCTCCGGCCTCGTGCAGCAACAACACCCTCGACGGCAACGAGAGCGACGTCGACTGCGGCGGCCAAGCCTGCGTGCCGTGCGCGGTCGGTCTGCTCTGCAACGCGGGGTCGGATTGCGACAGCGGGGTTTGCACCGGCGGGACCTGCGCCGCCCCCACCTGCATCGACGGGGTGCAGAACCAGGACGAGACCGGAACCGACTGCGGCGGGCTGACCTGCAACCCGTGTGGACCGGGCCAGGGGTGCAACGTGCCCACCGATTGTGTGGGCGGAGCGTGCGTTGCCAACGTCTGTATCCCCACGTGTAGCGACGGGGTGAAGAACGGCGGCGAGGGCGACATCGACTGCGGCGCCGTCTGTCCCGCGACGTGCGCCGACGGCTCGAGCTGCACCGGCGATCCCGACTGCGCCGGCGGCTACTGCGACCCGCAGCTGGTCTGCCAGCAGGCCACCTGCACCGACGGGATTAAAAACGGCGGTGAAAGCGACATCGACTGCGGCACCGTCTGTCCCCAGGCTTGTGCCCCGGGCGACGGGTGCGGCGTCGCCGGCGACTGCGACAGCAAGGTGTGTCTGCAGAGCGTCTGCCAGGCCCCGAGCTGCACCGACTACGTGAAGAACGGCGACGAGACCTCGGTCGACTGCGGAGGCAGCTGCCCGATGGGGTGTTTCCCGCTCTACCCCTGCTTGGTGGACGGCGACTGCCTCGGCAACGAGTGCAACCCCCAAACCCTCACCTGCGAGCCCAACTGCTTCGACGGCTTCACGAACGCTGGCGAGTCCGACCCGGACTGCGGCGGCCCCTGTGCCACCAAGTGCCCCCTTGGCGGCCACTGCCTCGGCCCCAGCGACTGTGCGAGCAACCACTGCGACCCCACAGGGCACTGCGCCCCTTGAGGTGCCGCACCCTCGAATGATTCAGAAACTCGCACAGCGTTTCCCGATCATTAAACTGAAATAAACGACGTCGGGCGGTAACTGGCCCGACCGGGGCAGCGTAGGTGGGGGCGAATGGGGTCGAGGTGTCTCTCGACCCTCGAACTGGCTTGGGGGCCATGACGGCCCACAGGACAGCTTTGTCCAAAATCTAGAAGGAATCGAAAAAGTGAACATCAAGCAAGGTGTGATGGTGGCTTCGGCCGTGGCGCTTCTCCTCGGCACGGTTGGCTGTGCAGACGAAGAATCCGATGAGCTGGGCAGCCAGTCCTCGGCCGTGAAGTGCCAGGGGATCAACGAGTGTGCAGGCACTGCCGAGTGCGCCGGCCCCGATGGCTCCAACGACTGCCAGGGCATGAACGAGTGCGCCGGCCAGGGCTGGGTCACCGTCGACAGCGAAGAGGCCTGTACCGACGAGGGTGGCACGGTCATCTGATCGCGCTGCGCCAGAGATCACTCCATTGAGAATCGCAGCATGAGCACGGCCGGACACGGGATCAGCCTGAAGTCATCGCATTACGATGAGCTTCTCGAGCGAGGGTTGACCGTCGAATGGGCAGAAGCTCTGACGGAGAACTTCCTCGATCGGGGGGGGCGACCGTCGGCCGTGCTCGAGCGCGTACGCGCAGATGCGCAGATCATTCTCCACGGGGTGTCGATGTCCATCGGCGGGCTGGACCCGTTCGACCCCGCCTACTTTCGTGCGCTGAAAGAGCTGCGCCGTCGCATCGACGCCGCATTCATCAGCGACCACCTGTGTTTCGGGAGCGTGGGCGGCCATCAGGGCCACGACCTGTGGCCATTGCCCATGAACGAAGACAGCTTGACGCACTTGGTCGCACGGGTGCGTGAAGCGCAAGACCGACTCGGAGAGCGCCTCGTCATCGAGAACGTCTCCGCCTACGTCACCTATCGCGAGAGCGACATGAGCGAGCCCGCATTCTTGTCGGCGCTGCTCGAAGAAGCCGACGCCGGCATGCTGCTCGACGTGAACAACGTCTACGTGTCGTCGCGCAATCTGGGATTCGATCCCATCGCCTATATCGACGCACTTCCACGTGATCGCGTGCGATACATCCACCTCGCAGGCCACGCAGACCACGGCACACATCTCGTCGACAACCACGGGAGCCCCGTGTGCGACGAGGTCTGGGCGCTCTACGCGCACGCCATAGCGCGGCTCGGTTCCACCCCGACCATCGTCGAGTGGGATAGCAACCTCCCATCGCTCGACGGTCTTCTGGCCGAGAGCGAAGAGGCTCGCCGCCGCGAAGCCCGCGCCTTGGAGGCACGAGCAGCGTGACCGATCTGCAAACACTCCAGCGCGACTTCTGGCGCGCTGTGCGTTTCGACCCCACGCCGACCGATGCCCTCGCCCACTTCGAGGGCGACGAGCGCATGAGCAGCGCCGAGCGTCTCGCCGTGTACCGGAACATGTATTGGTACCGACAGGTCGAGGCCCTCGGAGAGACCTTCCCCCAGCTTCGTGAAGCGCTGGGCGGCGAGCCGTTCACCAAGCTCGCATGCCGCTACCTACGCGCCCATCCCTCGGCGCGCCCCACACTCGAGCACGTCGGGCAGTTTCTCCCCGCCTTTGCGGCAGAACACGCTCCCGCGCATGCCGGTCTTTGTCGACTCGAATGGGCACGCGTCGAAGCGCTCGTGAGTCGGGATCCGGCGCAGATCGCCACCGCGGCCGGCATCGATCCCACGTCTTTCGGTACATCGAGGGTGCGCTTCGTCCCATCGCTGTCGGTGGTCGAAGTCGATTCGGCCGCATTGACGGCCTACGACGAGACCCACGAACCGCGCGAGATTTACGAGGTCGCGGTGTGGCGGCGACGATTCACCGTGCGCCAGCTGGTGCTCGAGCCAGAGGAGGCCGCCGCCCTCGCATTGGCCCGCACCGGCGAGCCCGTGGCTGCCGTGCTCGCATCGTTCAATGGTGACGAGGCGGGCATCCGCCGCGCATTTCAAATGATGTCCCGCTGGCTCGAGCGCCAGTGGATCGAGACCTTCGAACCCATCCCTTCATCATGAAACGACGATTCTTGGCCATGGCGCCCATGGCCCTCTTGGTATGTCTTGGATGTACCGTCGACGCGAGCAACGACGCCGACGCGTGCGGCCCCGTCGACACCACGCCTGGTCCTATGATGCGACCCGGCGAGAACTGCCTCGGCTGTCATCAGGACGGCTTTGGCGAAGAGGCACCCGAGTTCTCTGCTGCGGGTACCGTCTTCGCTTCGCTCGACAGCGGGAGCTGCGATGGCGTCGAAGGCGTGAGTGTCTTCCTGACCGCGGAGGACGGCTCGGAGATCGAGCTCATCACCAATGAGGTCGGCAATTTCTACACGACCGAGCCGCTGATGGAGGAAGGCCCAGGACCGCGCATCGAGTTCGACGGCAAGACCGTCTCGATGGGCCGGGATCTCCCGTCCATCCCCGCGTGCAACGCCTGCCACAGCGACTCCCCGGTAGGCGGAGCACTGGGCAAGATCTACCTTCCGTAAGTCGGGTCGGGCTGACCAGCCCGTGAGCACGTCTGCGACCAGACCTTGGGAGCGGGTCGTAGTACATGACGGGGCCATGAGCTCGGTTGATGTGGTGCCCGCCTTGGTCCTCTCCATCTTCGTGGGGGCTTGCTCCCCGAAGGGATCGTCCACATCGGGCGCCAGGAGCCAGGACGAGGCTCAGCCCTCGACCGAGGTGGCACCGCAGACGTCGGCCGACGAGGCAGCAGCGAGCGAGGCCAGCACGCGAAGCGCTGTTCCGGGCGACGGTCCCATGTTCGAGTACCAGCAGGACGGTCACACCGTGCGTTTCTCGGCGCCCAACGAGGTGCTCTTCCTGCGTGGTTCCAAGGCGTGGCGTTCGTGCAGCGGCAAGCTCGGCGACGACGGCAACATGTGGACGGGCTCGGATGTGGAGAACGCCTTCGCCGACCCCGAGGTCGTTTCCGCGCTCGAGCGCGAGAGCAGGTACCAGGTCGAAGGCGCCAGAGCGAAGCTCACCGCGACCGGTCGTAGCGGCTCGATCACCTGGGTGTCGTCGTGTGACGACTGCCCCACCGAACCGCCCGGCGTGAAGCACTTCCGCGAGATCATGCAGACGGTGACCGCAAACCGCGCCGCCGTCTGCAACTAAGCCGCTAGATGTCGAGGTTCTGGACCGACAGGGCGTGGGTCTCGATGAAGTTGCGGCGGGGCTCGACGGCGTCGCCCATGAGCAGTGAGAAGAGTTCGTCGCTGCCCGCGGCGTCGTCGACGCGAACCTGGCGCAGGGTTCGTGCGTCGGGGTTCATCGTGGTCTCCCACAGCTCCTCTGCATTCATCTCGCCCAGCCCCTTGTAGCGGCTGACGGCCACGCCCTTGCGGCCGCGATCTTCGATGAAGCTGATGAGCTCGGTCGGACTCTCGAGGACCTGCTCGCTGTTGCCGGCGCGCGCGGTGTAGGGCGCGGTGCCGATGCTCGACAGGTCCTCCATCGCGGCGAGGGCTTCCTGGTACTCGGGCGAGTCGAGCAGGTCGTAGTCGAGCACGCCGCGGCGTCCGCTCACCGAGCTCGGGATGACCTCGATGCGCCCACTGTCGTGCTCCTTGTCCCAGCTGACCTCGACCTCGACCGGCAAGAGCTCCGGGTGCTGGACCGTGATGTGGGCCTTCAGTGCCTCTGCCGCCTTGTCGACCTCGGCCCGATCTTGCAGCTTCTCGACCGACAGCCGACTCGACTGGAGCAGGCCCGATACCAACCGCTGGTCGCAGCGCTTGTCGAGATTGGCCACGGCCCGCTGGAAGCTCTTGAGCGAGCGCGCCAGGTTGTAGAGCGGCTGCCCGGAGACGGCGATGCCGCCTGTGGCTTCGATCTCGAGCTTGTCGACCGCGTTGTTGGTGAAGAACTCGGTGAGGGCCGCGTCGTCCTTCAGGTAGAGGTCCTTCTTGCCCTTGCGCACGCGATAGAGCGGCGGCTGGGCGATGAAGAGGTGACCCCGCTCGATGATGTCGAACATCTGGCGGTAGAAGAACGTGAGCAGCAGGGTGCGGATGTGCGCGCCGTCGACGTCGGCGTCCGTCATGATGACCACGGTGTGGTAGCGCAGCTTCTCGATGTCGACGCCACCCGCTTCGCTCACACCACAACCGAGGGCGGTGATGAGGGTGCCGATCTCCTGCGAGCTGAGCATGCGATCGATGCGCGCGCGCTCCACGTTGAGGATCTTGCCGCGTAGGGGAAGGATGGCCTGGGTGCGCCGATCGCGGCCCATCTTGGCCGAGCCGCCGGCGCTGTCACCCTCGACGATGTAGATCTCGGCCTTCGCCGGGTCCTTGGTCTGGCAGTTGGCCAGCTTGCCCGAGAGCGACGCCACGTCGAGCGTGCTCTTCCGAATGACCTCGCGGGCTTTTCGCGCCGCCTCGCGCGCCTTCGCCGCAACCAGCGCCTTGTCGATGATCTTGCGCGCGGTGTCGGGATGCTCTTCGAGGTACTGGTCGAGCTTCTCGGCGACGGCCGCTTCGGTGATCCCCTTCACCTCGCTGGAGACCAGCTTGTATTTGGTCTGCGAGCTGAAGGACGGATCCGGGTGCTTCACGCTGAGCACGCAGGTGAGGCCCTCGCGAACGTCTTCACCGCTGAGCGAGCCCTTGAAGTTCTTGAACAGGCCTTCTTTGGTCGCGTAGGCGTTGATCGTGCGCGTGAGCGCGGCACGCAGACCGGTGAGGTGGGTGCCGCCATCCTTGTTGTGGATGTTGTTCGTGTAACAGAAGATCGACTCCTGATAGGCGTTGGTCCACTGCATCGCGACCTCGACCACGACCGGCGCCTCGACGTCGTCGATGACGGTGTCGGCCGACTGCTCGAAGTGGATGACGTCCTCGTGAACCGGCTCCTTGGAGGCCGTCTTGTTGGCGACGAACTCCTGAATGCCGCCCTTGTATTCGAACAGCTCGGTCTTACCGTTCGGCCGCTCGTCGGCGAGCGTGATGCGGAGACCCGAGTTGAGGAAGGCCAGCTCGCGTAGACGTTCGGCGAGGATGTCGAACGAGAAGTCGGTCATCGAGAAGATCTTCCGGTCGGGCTTGAACCGGATCTTCGTGCCCGTGGCCTCGGTGTCGCCCACCGACTTGAGCGGGGCGTCGGGCACACCCGACTTGTAGCTCTGCTGCCAGACCTTGCCGTCGCGCTTCACCTCGAGGCGTAGCCACTCGCTCGTGGCGTTCACCGCGCTCACGCCGACGCCGTGCAGACCCGAGCTGACCTTGTAGCTCGAGTTGTCGAACTTGCCGCCGGCGTGCAGGACCGTCATCACGACCTCGGCTGCGCTGACGCCCTTCGCGTGCTGACCGACGGGGATCCCGCGGCCGTTGTCGGTCACGCTCACCGAGCCGTCGAAGTAGACGGTGACCCCGATGTCGGTCGCGTGGCCGGCGAGGTGCTCGTCGACCGCGTTGTCGACCGCCTCCCAGACGAGATGGTGCAGACCGGTGCCGTCGTGAACGTCACCGATGTACATGCCGGGCCGCTTTCGCACGGCCTCGAGACCCTCGAGCGCGGTGATGCTTCCGGCGTCGTAATCGGGCGCCTGGGACGGTGAAACGGCAGGCTTGGGGGCGTCCTCCGACGGGGTGGACGGCTCATTCTCGTTGGGGTCGGACATAGGCATCCCATCAGCGCGCGGCGGAGGGTCCCGCCCAATGGCCTAAGCCATTGAATTTCGACGGCTCTATCGCCGCGCTGGCAATGGTTGGAACCTACCACATCCGAGGGGCCGCGGCAGCGGATTCGAGATCGCTCAGGCGCTTGAAACCAAAGAGATTTCACCGCCCTCGATCCGCCAGTCGCGCCGCTCGGCGTCGACACCCGTGACGATGAGCTCACGACGGGTGGTGGTGAGAAAGATCTGGCTCTGGGTTCGACTCAGATGGGCGAACAAAGCCGCGCTGCGATCTGCGTCGAGCTCGCTCGAAACATCGTCGAGCAAGAGGATGGGTTGCACGCCCCGCGAGGTGGCGATGCATCGCAGCTCGGCCAGCTTGAGGGCGAGGGTGATGGCCCGGTGCTGACCTTGCGAAGCGACGACCCGCGCCGGATGCCCATCGAGCGTGAAGGTGAGGTCGTCGCGGTGCGGACCGAAGCCAGTTCGCTTGCGTTGGGCATCGACCCGTCGGCTCTGCTTCAAGGTGGCGAAGGCTTCGTCTCGATCCGGACTCCCGCCAGGCCCGTAGTCGACCTGAAGGGATAGGTCCGGCGCAGCGATCTCGGCGAAGGCTCCCTTCATCTCTCGAGACAGTCGCTCACAGGCTTGGGCGCGCCCTCGCGTGATGGCCGCCCCGTGCTCGGCGAGCAGCGACTCGTAGGCATCGAGCTCCGGGCTCTGGTCGAGGTGAGGCCAGCGCATGCTCAAGAGCTTCGAGCGCTCTTTGAGCGCCCGGTTGTAGCGCCCGCGATGACCCGAGACCTCGGGCTGGGTGAACAAGGTGACCCGGTCGAGCAGCGTGCGGCGCTCACTGGCGGGACCCGTCGACAAGGTCATCTGCTGCGGGTCGAAGACCACCACGGGACTGCGCGTCGCGTAGTGGCTCATCGATGGAGGCGCTTCCCCGTCGAGGCGCACGGTACGGCGACCACCACTCAATCCCACGCTCTGCTTTCGCTCGATGGGCCCGTTGTCCCAGTGCTCGACGAAGACCCCTCTCACGTTTCCGATCTTGTGATCGTGACGGACGAGGTCGCTCAACCGCGAGGTGCGAAAGCTCTTGGTGGTGGCGAGGAGATAGATCCCCTCGAGCACGCTCGTCTTGCCCTGGCCGTTGTTGCCGCTGATGACGTTCACCTGCGCCGGCTCGAGCGTGACACCGGCGAGGTTGCGCAGGTCGGTGACGACCAGGCGATCGAGGGTGAGCGGGCGGACGGTCACGCCCGTCGATCAGATCCGCATGGGCATGACGACCGCGATGTAGTCGTCGCCGCCCTCGGCGTTGGCCGGTCGTACCACCGCGGGATCGAGCTCGCCCGACAGACCGAGCGTGACCTCATCGTCGTCCTTGATCGCGGCGAGCACGTCGAGAAGGTACTTGGCGTTGAAGCCGACCGAGATCTCCGGACCGGTGTAGTCGACGGGGACCTCGTCGAAGCCATTGCCACTTTCGGGGCTCTCGCTGGTGATGCGAAGGGCGTTCTCGGAGACGGCCAGCTTGACCCCGCCGGTGCGATCGCTGGCCGCGAGCGACACCGCCTTGAGGGCCTCTTCGAGCGGCTCGCGGGGCGTGCGCACGGCGCGGTCGGTCATGGCCGGGATGACGGCGTCGTAGGGCGGGAACTGCGCATCGACGAGCTTGACCGAGAAGTTGATCCCGCCGAGCTCGAAGAAGGCGTTGGGACCGTTCTGCGCCACGATGATCTTCTCGTCACCGCGCTGGTCCTCGGGGACCTCCTCGAGCAGCTTCTTCAGCTCCTGCACCGCCTTGAGCGGAATGAGCATCGTGGTCGAGAAGTCGAGACCTTCGACCTTGCGCTCCATCTTGCTGAGGCGATGGCCATCGGTGGTGACCATGCGCACGACGTCTTTGTCGACCTCGAAGAGCGCGCTGTTGAGGTGAGCGCGGGTCTCGTCGTTCGAGATCGAGAAGACCGTACGCTGAACCAGGTGGAGCAGGACCGCCACCGGCAGCTCCATGCGGGACGCCTCTTCGGGCGGCGTCGGCAATGCGGGGAAGTCGCTTCCGGGCAAACCGTGCAGCGTGTAGCGACGCGCGCTGCCTCCGGCTTTGATGGTGGTGGCCGCACCATTGCCGACACTGATGTGCACCGGACCGTCGGGCATGTGGCGCACGCGGTCGAACACATCGCGCGCCGGAACCGCCACCGAGCCGCTCTTGCTGACCTCGGCTTCGAGCGAGCCCGTCACCGACAGGTACAAGTCGGTTGCGGCCACCGTGACACGATCGCCTTCACCCGACAGGAGCACGTTCGCCAGGACCGGCATCGTGCTCTTCTTGTCCGCCACGCCCTGACAACGCTGGAGCAAGCGGAGGAGCATCTTCTTCGGCGCAACGAGTTCCATCGGGCAAATCCAGCCATTCCTCTTAGCAGGGATCGGGGTGTCACCTCATCACGAAATCGCCTCGCGGTTTTCACCCTCAGACGCTGGATCACGCGCGATCCGGTGGGGATCCATGGGGATCGGGCTTCAGGAACGAAGAAGAAGATCGAAATGAGAAATTTATGATCTCGTCATCGTCTTAGTAAGGGCTGTGGATAACGGGGATAACTCGAATTCCGTCGTCAAACCGGGGAGTTTCGTCGGTGGCGACTGTGGACCCGCGGTGTGAGATCCAGGGGAGGCATGGTGCGACAAGGTGGGGATAACTCCGTCATGACCCGAACTCTCCCCACGCGGCTCTGATTTGTCCTCGATCTTTCACCCCTGCCGTGCACACGAGGTCCCACGGTTTTCCACAGGGCTAGGTCCGCAGAAGGTGGTGGCAGCCCGGCCGAACCCCGGCGACACTGATCGCCCACTTTTTTTGGGGGGACCCCCCTCGCGCCATGAGCGATCGCTTCATCCGATGCCCGCACTGCGGGCTCCCGCACGACGCGCACATCCGCGTGTGCCCGACGACGGGCCTGCGCGTCGAGGCGCACGAGCGGGTCAAGAAGCGCCGTCGGGGTGTGGTCTCGCGCGAGCGCGAACGCGAACAGCTCGCCATGGTGGGCCGCATCGTCGAGCGTAAGTACCGCATCCTCGGCGCCGTCGGCGAAGGCGGGATGAGCTCGATCTACGAGGCCGAGCAGCTCGACGGTGCACGCCGCGTCGCGCTCAAGGTGCTGCACCCCTCTTTGGCCGACGACAAGGAGGCCATCGCGAGGCTCAAACAAGAGGCTGAGGTTGTGAGCACCATCGGCCACGCGAACATCTGCGAGGTCTTCGATCTAGGGCGCACCGACGATGGCAGCCCCTACCTCGTCATGGAGCTGCTCGAGGGCGAGAGCTTGGCCGAGCGCATCAAAGCCGATGGTCGTATGAGCTTCTACGACCTCGCGCCGATCCTGAAGCAGGTGCTGGCAGCCCTCGCCGCGGCCCACAGCAAGGGGATCCTGCACCGCGACCTCAAGCCGGAGAACGTGTTCATCGAACGCAACCGGCGCAACGGGCAGCCGGTGGCCAAGCTCCTCGACTTCGGGATCAGCAAGTCGATGACCTACGACTTCCTCGAGTCGGCTCGGCTCACGCACAGCGGCATGGTCATGGGCACGCCCTATTACATGGCGCCCGAGCAGGCGCGTGGTGACAGCGGCCTCGACCAGCGGGTCGACCTCTGGGCCGTGGGGGTCGTGATGTACGAGGCGCTCACCGGCCGGCGACCCTTCGTGGCGACCAACTACAACGCGCTGCTGGTGAAGATCCTCACTTCGCGCCCGCGGCCCGTGCAGAAGCTGGTCCCGACCCTGCCCGACGCCGTGGTCGCGGTGGTCGACCGCGCGCTGTCCAAGCTGCGCGAAGACCGCTTTCAGTCGGCCCAGGCGTTCATCGAGGCCATCCATCGCGTGGAGCGCAGCGTCGTGGTCGAAGATCCCGCCGCCCCCACGATGATGTTCCGCCGGCCCCAAAGGGCGCCCGAGCCACCACCCCCGGCCCCTCCCATCGGCGGCGAGAGCTATGCGTCCCGCGGTCCGGGGCAGTCATCGGCGAATTGGGCGCGAACGATCGATGATGGCGACGACGTGGGTTATCCGTCTCCGCCTCAGCCGGGCGTGAGCCACTACGCGCGCCGCCACGTGCCTCCCGCGGTTGCGAGCGTGACCCAGATCGACGAACCGATGGAGGTCACGATTCAGGACCGCATCCCCTCCTTCCTCGACGAGGAGGAGGGGGCCGAGGGCACCCAGATCATGCGGCCCGAAGAGCTGCCGGGGGGCGAGGCGATACCCGACCTCGAAGCCGAGCGAGCTCCCGACTCGAGTCGCGGCACCGAAGTCATCACACGCCCGGAGATCGAAGAGCGGTCGGCGCCCGTCAGCACCACCCCGACGCGCATCCATCGGCCCCAGAAAGAGAAGCCCAAGAAGGCGAAGCGCAAGCGCAAGTCGCGCGACCGCCGCCCCATGGGTCCCCCGGGCACGGCACCGCGTCCTCCCGTTCCGCGGCCGCGGCCTGCCGACGACGACGAAGAGAAGACCACCCTCTTCGACATCGACGCCGCCCGCGCCGCCCTCGAGCGCCGACGTCGAGAGAACGATGAGCATGAGTGACGCGGGGATCGAGCGCGTCACCTTCGAGCGGGTCACGAAGACGTTCGGCGCCACCGCCGCGCTGCGCGGGGTGAGTGGCGAGCTGCGTCGCGGCGAGCTCACCATCATCGAAGGCGCCAATGGGTCGGGGAAGACGACGCTGCTGCGTGTGCTCGGAACGAGCTTGAAGCCGACAGGGGGCAAGGTGCGCTACCCGCCCCTAGGCAACGACCTCCACCGCGTGCGCAGCGAGGTGGGATGGCTCTCCCACGAGACCATGGCCTACGGTGATCTGACCGGCCGCCAGAACATCGAGCTCGCGGCGCGGGCTCACGGTCTCGGCTCGACCGACGTATGGGAGCAGGTGAAGGAGCGGTTCCAGCTCGGGCGCTTCGCGGAGCGGCCTCTGCGCACCAATTCTCGAGGGCAGCGTCAGCGCGTCGCTTTGGCGCGCGCCCTCGTGCATCGACCCTCGCTCGTCTTGCTCGACGAGCCCACCAACGGTCTCGACAAGGCTGGGGTCGAACGACTGCTCGAGTTGGTGGCGGCCGAGGCCGAGGGTGGGGCTGCGGTTGCCGTGGTGAGCCACGAGCCCGAGCTCTTCCGACCGTTGGCCGCTCGACGAATCGTGCTCGAGCGCGGCAAGGTGGTTGACGCGACCTAGCGGCGTGCCGACACAATGCTCCATGGCGTCGACCAGGGCTACGGCCGTGGCAGCGCTCGGCCCTGTCGCGGTCGGGAGTCTGCTCTGGCGCCACCGGGGCGGGATGCACCTGACCGCGGTGGTGAAGGCGCAGTTCGCCATGCGTCCAGACCGCCCCATGGAGGTGGTCGACGCGCCCCAGCTCGTCGCGCGTGACGTGCACGAGGACGACGACCCGACCCGCAGCCTCATCGAGGCGAGCGACATGGTGCCCTTCCGGCCCAAGGCCGACGTCTGGTTGCGTGGGCACGCCCAGACGCCTGGACCGCCGGTGTCGGTGTTGCTCGCGCGCCTCGCCCTCTACCGCAAACAAGCGTCCCTGCTCGACAAGGTCCTCCAGGTGGTGGGCGACCGCGCGCACGAAGAGGCGGCACCCCAACCCTTCGAGCGCATGCCGCTCGTCTACGAGCGCGCTTTCGGAGGGATCGGTCACGAGACCAACCCCGTGGGTCGAGGTCACGAGGGTTCGGCGCGTCCGCCCAACCTCTTGGCGCCCCACGCCAGCCAGACCACCGCGTGCTTCGCGCCGGTCTCCCCCTACTGGCAGACCCGCCGCAAGTTCCTCGACGGCCACCGTCGGCCATCGGGTCCGATCCTCGCCGTGGCCGAGGGTGTCGCGTGGCCCTACTTCCAGGCGGCCCCCCCCGATCAACAGATCGCCTACCTGCGCGGTGGCGAGTGGCTGGTGCTCGACGGTCTCGATGCCACGGCCGTCAGGTTGCAATCACGCATTCCCAAGCTCACAGCCGAGCTCAGGCTCATGCGTCGTGCCGACGACGATGTCGGCGACCGCTTGGCGGTGGTGGCGGATTGCCTCGCCATCGACACCGACGCGCGTATCTGCACGATCACCTGGCGGGGTAGCGTCTCGGTGATGGGCGACGAGTCGCCGGCCCAGTGGCTCATCGCGGCGGCTCTCGCGGGCGACGGACAACACATCGACTGGTCGACGGCGCGGATGCACGCGCTGGCCGCCGATACCGTGCTCGACGACAGCACCACGCGTCCGGGAGAGACCACCGCGGCCGACGACCCCCTCGGTCGAACCACCGTCGATCCGATCACCGCCCCGGCCCCGCCTTCGTACGGCGAAGCACCTTGGGACGACGAGGTCACCGAGCTTCGCAACCGTGACGACGATCGGTACCGGCTGGCCGAGGAGCTGGTGGCGCCTGCCGCCACCGAACCGGGCCAGCCCCCGGTCTTCGACGAAGACGATCTGCCCTGGATCCACGAGGATGCCAGCGAACCCCCGCCCACCGATCGGCCCACCGAGCGCGGCAGCGCCTCGCAGCCCATCGAGGTGCCAGAGGCGCCGGTGTCATCACGACGCAGCGGCCCGACCTCGGGGGCTCGACTCTCCTCGCTCCCGCCTGCGCCACTGGACCTCGACGCCTACCTGCGTAGCTTGCGTCAAGCTGGCGCGACCGAAGAAGACGTCAGAGCGCTGCTCGAGCAGCTCGAACGAAGCCGCCAAGAGTAGGCTTGAAGATCGCGTCGCTCGGTTCCGTCTGAGGAGTGGAGCCGCGACCCAAGAACGACGAGGACTTACATGAGGAAGATCGCCCTGGGCCTGCTGGTTACTTTCGCCACCGTCGGTTGTGGCAGCTCACAGCCCGCACCTCGTGCTGGTTACCGTCCTGCTCCCGGGGCTCAACGCCCCCCCGGCACCCTGCCGCAGCAGCCCGCGCCTCAGGCCAACGGTCTTCCCGGCCTGCCTGGGTTCGGCTTCCGTCTCCCCGTCTTCGATGCGGCGGCCATCCCGCGGCCCATCAACGTTCAGGCGCTCATCGCGTCGTTTGCCACCTCGCCGTGCAAGCCGGCCGAGGTCTCCCCCGGCAACTGGGTGGGTTTCGACTGCACGCCGGCCAGCTTCGTGAGTCGCGCCATCCCCTTCGCCTTCTCGCGCCCCGGCTCCTACGGCGGCACCGGCAGCGGCGGCCCCGTCGGCAACAACATGCCGAACAACATCGACCACCGTGGCTCGGGCCTCGACGGTCCCATCAAGAACCAGGGTGCGGTCGGTACCTGCACGGCGGTTTCTCTCTCGACGGCCATGGAGCACCAGCTTCGCCGGCTCGGTTACACCGACAACGTCTCGGCGCTGCACATCTGGTCCAACTACGCCCAGCCGCGCATGGGCATGGCGGGCGACAACAACCTGAACAAGCGCATCACCACGTCGACGACCTGGCCTTACGACCCGGCCCAGGCGTGCAAGATGATGGACCGGCCCTATGACTCGTGTGGCGCCGCCTACGGGGTCACCCCGGGCAGTGCCGGCGCGGACCCGGCCATCCAAGCGGCTCAGAAGAGCGCCGGGGCCAACGGTCGGTTTCAGCTCATCGGCGTCGAGCGCCTCACGAGCCACGACCCCAAGGCGCTGGCCGCGATCATCGCCGGGGGGGATTCCCTCTGGGTCGCCTTCAACGTGCGCTCCGAGAACTGGAAGACGAGCAACATGGTGAACAACGTCATCCAGGACTACACGACCACCGAGGCCACCGGTCACGCCGTGGTGCTCAGCGGCTACCGCCAGGTCGGCAACCAGCTCCAGTTCCAGATCCACAACAGCTGGGGCAAGGGCTGGGGAGAAGGTGGCTACGCCTGGATCAGCGACAACATGGTCGCGACCCAGCTCCGCTACGCCTACCGCGTGCGCGTGGCCGATCCGAAGAACCCGTCGCCCAGCCCTTCACCTCAGCCGGGGGGCCAAGGTGGCTGTCCGAGCGGTCAGGCCAAGGACATGATCTACGGGCAGTGCGTGGCTGCGTGTCCCAATGGTCAGGCTCCCGCGGCCGGCCTCTGTGCGCCGTCGATCCCCGGCATGCCCTCGGGGCCCCAGCCGCCGGCACCCGCGCCGGGTGGCAACAGCGGCGGTGGCTGCGCCAGTGGTCAGACGAAAGACCTCATGACCGGCCAATGCGTCGCGGCCTGCCCCGGCGGCAAGCCCCCCATCGGCGGGCTGTGCCTGCCGACGATGTAGCGCGCGCTCAGGGGGTGACCACCCGGTGCACGACCACCGGGGGGTTGCCCATCGCGTTGGAGCTCATCACGAAAGTGAGCCACGGGTCGGGCGACACGCTGGTGATGATGCCCGCCGCGGCACTGCTCGCGAGGAACGGCGACGGCACCCCGAGCCCAACCGCGGAGGCGGGCTCGTCGTTGCTGATCTGAGTACCCGTGACCGAGACGAGCGCGGTGTTGGGCAGCAGCCCGGAGCTCGCGAGGAAGGCGCTCATGGGTGGGTCGGAGGTGGCGAGCACCACCACGACGCCGCCGTCATCGACGAAGCTGGTGAGCATGCCGCTCATCCCGATGCCGATGTCGTTCATGCCGGACGGACCCACGAGGGCCTGGTCGTGAACGAGCAGCACGTCGTGGTTCAGTACGCTGAGGTTGTTGTTCACGGAAGATGCCGTGGCCGCGGGCACGAGCTCGAGCGTGCGGCCACGGAGGTTGGCCTGCAGGGAGACCAGGGCGTGCACGTTGTTGATGACGCCGGGGGAGCCATGCTCGGTGTAAGCGAGGACGCGGGCCGGGTCGTGCGCCGTGAGGAAGACCGCGTTGCCGAGGAGCGTGCGACTGGCCAACGTCGAGCTCGCGTAGTTCATGCCGATGACGACGACGTGGCCGACCGCGCCGCCGAGGCAGGTCCCGTCGGCGCACAGGCCAGTGGCGCAGGCGTTGTTGCACTGACCACAGTGGTTGCCGTCGGTCTGGGTGTCGACGCAGGAGGGGCCACAGCGGGTCTCGCCGACCGGGCAGAAGAGCGGGCCTCCCGTGCCCGTGGAACCCCCGGTGCCAGGGTCGCCGCCAGAGCCCGTCGTGCCGCCCCCGGTACCGGGGCCGCCGCCAGTGGTGCTCGTCGTGTCGCCCCCGGTGCCGCCGCCGGAGCCAGGGTCTCCGCCGGTGGCGCCGGCGAAAGACGCTTCGGTGACACAGATCCCATCGTCGGTGGCGACGTAGCCCGGCGCGCAGACACCACCAACGAGCGGGTCGCAGGCGACGAGCACAGCCGCCGTCAGGATGAGGGCCCGTTTCATCGTGCTCTCCGGCGCTCGAGGATGAGGAACTCGACGCGGCGGTTGCGCGTGCGGGCCTCGGGACTCATTCCGGTCACCGCGGGCTTGCGCTCGCCATAGGCTTCGATGACGAGTCGGTCTTCGGCCACGCCCAGTTGAACCAGGAGCCGCATCACGGCCTTCGCGCGGGCGAGGCTGAGGCGCTCGTTGTAGCTGTCGGGGCCGGTGTCGTCGGCGTGACCCTGGACCCGCACCTTGGTCCAACGCGGGTTGTCGTTCATGAGCTTCGCCAACCGCCCCAAGAGGGGGTGGCTCCGTCGCTCGACGAAAGCGGTGTCGACCGCGAAGTGCACGCGGTCATCGAGAAGGATCTCGCTCCCGACCATGCGGACCTGCACCTCGTCGGGGCAGCCGTCTTCGTCGGCGTAGTCGTTGAAGGTCTCGGGGTCGTCGGGGCAGCCATCGTTCTCGTCGAGGTAGCCGTCCTCGTCGTTGTCCTTCTCGGGACAGCCGTCGCCGTCTTGGAAGTCGTCACGGTCCTCCGCGACGAGCGGACATTGGTCCTGCGCGTCGGGGATCTGGTCGCCGTCGTTGTCGGCGTCGGGGCAGCCGTCGTCGTCCTCGAACCCATCGAAGTCTTCTTTTGCGAGCGGACAGTGGTCGTCTTCGTCGGCGATGGTGTCTTCGTCGTTGTCGTTGTCCGGGCAGCCGTCCTCGTCGTGAAACTGGTCGAGGTCTTCGGCGTTGGTCGGGCATGCGTCGTCGCGATCGAGGATGCCGTCGTGGTCGCGGTCGAGGCTGGGCACGACCGGGAGCGCGCGCGGCTCGAAGGCGGCGTGCACGCCCAGGAGCACCATGCGCGCGTCTTCGGGGAAGACCATGCTCGTGGTGTCGATGATCTGGATGTATCCGACGCTTGGCCCCACCCGGAACATGTCGCCGGGGAGGAAGTCGAAGCCGAGGCGGGCGTCGACGGCGGGTCGCACGAGCTCTCCGGTGTAGGCGATCCCTCCGCCGCCTGCGGCCCAAAGGCCACCGGCCGACCACACCGCGTCGGGGTCCGGTCGACCGAAGGGCCGAACGCGTACGCCGGGGAGGGCGAAGAGTCCGTAGCCGCCCTGCGTGGGGGTGAGGCCGTCGGGGTCGACGGTGCCGTCGCTGAGCACGAGTCCACCCACGGGCAACTCGAGTCCCACGCGATCGTTCAGCGTGAGCTCGATCGCGGCGAGCCCCCCGCCACCCCAGCCGAACTGCGCGCCCTTGCTGTCGCCCAGCATGCGGGCGGCCGAGCCCTCGAGGTGGAGGGCGTAGCTCAGCTGGGCGTGCGCCACCGTGGGGGCGATGCTCGTCGCCGCGCCGACGGCGGCGGCTGCGAGCCATGTCTTTCGCGAATGGGGCATGAGACGACGTGAGGTGTCGTCTCGTCGAACGGCTAATCCGGCTCGGACTTGAGCGCAGCGTCGTTGGCGGACAGCGCCGTCGTGACCTCGGCCTCGGTGGGCGCGGAGTTGGCGGGAGCGGGCGCGTCGACGGGGCGGTGTGCGTCGAGCGGGGCGTCGGTTTGGATGCTGGTGTGGGGTGCAGGCACCAGGGTCGGACGCTCGAATTCGACGGTCGGAAGCCTATGGATGGCGAGGCCCGGCAGCAGCGTGTTGACGACCGCGTAGATGATGAGGCCACCGATGACGGCTTGCGGCACGACGTCGGCGAAGCGGTCGCGAACGATCCCCGCCAGCACCAAGGTGAAGACGAGCGTCGGCAACATGGGCACGGCCACGCGGAGCGCCTTCTGGGCGATCTCGCGAAAGACGATGCCGCGTTGAAGGAGGATGGCCAGCACGCGGAGGGGGAGGGCCACGAGGAGGAAGACAGCGCCCGCGAGGAAGGCGTAGGGCGTGAAGCTGTCGGCCTCGAGGTGAAGGCCGGCCTTGAAGAAGTAGAACGGGATGAAGAACGAGGCGAAGAGCTCGACCGCGTGCATCATCGTGTGTGAGCTCAGCGAGGGTAGTTGCTCCTGAAAGCGCTGTGCTGCGATGCCGACGATGAAGGCGCCGACGAGGTAGTACACGCCGAGCATCTTGGTGAAGTAGGCGCAGACCACTGCGACCATCACCAGGAAGGTGAACTCGCTCTTGGGCGCATGAGGGAGGATGCGTTGCGCGAAGGCTTTGAAGACGATCGGGAGGAGCGCGACCATCGCGACCATGGCGAGGGTGGCGAGACCGAGACCGACCGCGGTCTCGCTCTTGAGCACGACGAAGAGCACGCCGAGGGCGAGGATCTCGCTCGCGATGGCCTTGGTCTTGACGGAGTAGGCTTCGTCGTCGGCAAGCCCGAGCTGGTCGATGCTGTTGATGATGAAGCCGGTAGACGGGGTCACGATGGCGAGTCCCACCACGAGCGCGGGCCGGATGGGAATGTTGAGCAGGCGATGAATCGCAAAAGACACGCCCGCGAGCAGAAGCGAGCGGAGCAGGAGGTGTCCGCCAAGGGTCTTCGCCCCTGCACGGAGCTCGTCGAGATCGATCTCGAGGCCAGCGAAGAGGAACAAGGACACGATGCCGAGCGTGCCCATCGTGTCGACGGTCGCGTCCCCGTGGAAGAGGCCGTGCGCGTAGGGCTGGTCGACGAACAGGTTGACCACGTGGTGACCGAGCCCGCAGGCAGCCCCGAGGGCAAAGCTCGCGATGGCGGACGGGATCCGAAACTTCTGCAACGGCTTCGTGAGGACGAAGAGTGCAAAGAGCAACGCGACGTAGAGAAGCTCGGGGGGCACGCGCTACCTATAATCGCGGAGCGTCGAATGACGACGCACCTTGTGTGAAGTATACGGTGTGAACATATGAAGACGTTCGTGGTAGTCGTCGCGACGGGGACGGAAGTGGGAAAGACGCACGTCTCCGATAGCGTCCTCCGTTCTCTTCGGGCCGCGGGGCGCGCGTGCGTCGGCCTCAAGCCGGTGGAATCGGGCGTGGAGGGGCCGGGGCGAACCGATTGGGAGCGGCTAGGGGCGGCGGCGGGCAAACACGTAGCCCCCATGCTGTCGTTCGACGAGCCGGTCTCGCCCCATCTGGCGGCCAGGGACGCCGGGGTCGAGGTCGAGCTGTCGGAGCTCGTGGCGTGGGTGAAAGGCAACGAAGAGCCGGTCACGCTGGTCGAGACCGCGGGCGGCCTGCTGAGTCCGCTCTCGGAGACGGCGTCGAACCTGGACCTCTGTGTCGCCCTCGGTCCGCGTCGAATCCTGCTCGTGGCAGGCAATCGTCTCGGGGTCCTGCACGACGTGGCCGTTTGCATGCTCGCGCTCGAGCGTGCGGGGTGGGGCAAGGAGAGGGTGGTCGTGGTGTTGAACGACGTGCAAGAGCCCGAGGGGCGCGCGATGGCCACGAACGCAGAAGAACTTCAGCGTCTCGGGGTGGTCGAACACTTGGTGTGCTTTCCGCATCTCCCGCCGGCCGCGGATCGCACGCAGGTTGCTGCCGGCGAGGTCATCGCCGCGCTGTCGCGCTAGCGATAGAAGGTCTTCGTCGGGGGCGTGGCGTCGACGCGAACGTAGCGCCGGAACGGAGCCCGTCGTGCGCCCTTGTCGAGTGCGACCACTTCGGTCGTCTCGGCGAAGACCCAAGGCAAGGGGGTCATGGCGTGGTCCGTGGCGAGGTCGAGCTTCGGGTTGTCGCAGATCCACGACCACACGACCTTGCGTTCGGGGCGGTGGAGCTTCACACGACGGCGCAGACAGTCGAGCTCGAAGGACTGCGGGGCCGGGTCGCAGTTGGCACCGGCGCCGGCTTCGTCCCGCTGGCAGTTCTCGTCCGCGAGCTCGAAGGTCAGGTGGAGTCGGTCTTCGCCGAGGGACCAGCCGCCGCTCCAGTGGCGCGTCCAGGTGGTTTTCGCCCGGCGCTTGCCGTGGCTCGCTCGGAACCGCTGCTGGAGCTCACCCTTGTCCTCGAGTGAGACCTTGCCGTTGGTTCCGAAAGAGACCTGGGCCGCAGAGTAGCCGCGGTTCGTGAGCTCGCAGTTCTGGCCACAGGGCTGGGTGTGCATGAGCCAGCGGTGGGTCTTCATCTGCGCGGGGAAACGGGTGCCGCGCGGAGGAGGTTCCGGCTTCTTCGCGACTGGGTCCTCGGGCGGCGCGGCGATGGGCTCGGAGCCGCCGCATGCGATGAGGCCGATCAGGGCGAGGGGGTAGAACCGCATGGCGGGGATGATAGCTCAATGCGTGAGGGTTGAAAGCCGTTCCCGGTGGCAGTGTGGGGTGCGATTCTGGGGAGGCGGGGGACGTTTCACGTGAAACAATCGTCTGCGGGGGAGCACGCCCGAGAGGCGGGGCGTCGGGTCGAGGTCGTGGGACGGGATACGGACTCCGGGGTGTTGCCTGGTCGCTCTGCTTGTGGGCCCCACGTGGGGGCCATGCGTTGTTGTGGAGAGCCCCCACGTGGGGGCGCCTT
>JAUHZF010000152.1 GCA_030426145.1 Polyangia bacterium | reverse complement strand
GACCCCGGCTCCAACGCCGCCGCCCGCACCTGCTCCGGCACCTGCGCCGACGCCGGTTCCTGATCCCGTTCCCGAGCCGCCGGCACCTGACCTGGGTCGCGGTTCGACCCGCCGTCACACGCCCCGACGGCGAAGCCCCCCAAGAGTGTAGCTCCGCCGAGCGCGAGCACGTTGCGACCACCACCAAGCATCAAACGCATGGCGCGAGAATAGCCGGGAGAGAGGGGGCCGTCACGATAGTCGGAGCGCGGCGCGGAAGCCGGACCGGCGATCTGGCGTTGTTCGAGTCGTGAAGCGCTTCGGTATCTGCATGGGCCTACTTGGGATCCTCGCCTGCACGCCCGAACCCACCCCGCCCTCTCCCGGTGACACCCCGTCCCCGACCGAGACGGACGAAGCCCCGAGACCGAGAACGACCTCGAGCCCGAGAACGACATCGAGAGCGAGAACGACCTCGAGCCCGAGCCACCTCCTCTGTTCCCCGCCGTCGACGTCACCTCGGCCGCTAGGGCCCTCAATCAGGGCAAACACGCCCATCCGCCCCTCCTGGACCCTTGGGCGGGCCGCCCGGCCATCCTGCCGACCACCAAGCGCCCCGTGGTCGAGTCCCGCACCGACGACGGCTTCGTGCTTCGCCTCCCCGAACCCCTCCCCGTGCCCACGCCCACCGTGCACCAAGGCCACATCTTGGTCGGTGCGGGGCTCTGGTACGGCGCGATCGCGCCACGACGGGGCGACGTGGTGTGGGCTACTCAACCCGGGGATATCAACCCGACCTCGGCCGCCTGCGAAGGCAACCTCTGTGCATTCAATACCTATTCGTGCACCGTCGTCGTGGTCGAGGCCGATAGCGGTCATCTGCGAACCTCGAAATGGCTCGGCCCGACGGTCTTGTCTGCCCCCGCCATCGCCGACGGCACGGTCTACGCGTCGTTCACCAGCGCGCGGCATCGGATCAGCGACACCGGCGACATCGCCAATGGCGGGCTGGTCGCACTCGATCTCGAGACGGGTGGCTTGCGCTGGCGCCACTGGCTCGATCGCGACGTGGTCGGGGCCCCCGTCGTGGGTGGCGACGGCGTTCACGTGAGCACCTGGGGCGGCACGCTGATGAGCTTCGGTCGCGACACGGGCGAGCTTCGGGGAGCGCAGACCCATTTCGCCCTCGGCCGCCCGACCTGGCACCGAGACCGGCTCCACCTCGCTCGGCTGCAGCGCGAGGCGCAGACGTGGCGCGTCGACCTGCTCGGGCTGCCCGCGCCGACGCCGGTCGGCGAAGGCCCGCCCGCGCCTTACTGGCACCTCGCGTCGATCCCGGCCGTGCGGGGCCTCGCGCAGCGTCGCCGGCTCTACCCCGGCTACGACCGCGATGCCGTCTTCCCGCCGGCTGCCGCGGACTGGCCCGCACCGTCAGATGCGTCGCGGGCGGAGATCGGACACCCCTACGGCCAGGACCACATCTATGGCGGCGTCTCCCCGGTGCACGCGGGCACGACCACGGCGGTCGTACTCGGCGACCAGCTCGTCGCGGTGCGCGACGGGCGGGTGACCTGGACCCGCGACCTGTCCGACACCTACGAGCGCGCGGCCATCGCGCCCTACTTCACCCACGAGCGTTGGGATCCGCGACGCGCCTACGGCATGCGCGCCCTCCACGGATACCCACCGGCCACGCTGTCCGCCGCGCCTGAGCGCGTGGTGGCCACGACCCTCGATGGTCGCGCCCTCATCCTCGACGCGACCTCGGGCCAGCTCCAGCAGACGATCGAGCTCGGCCACCCCGTGGTCAACGAGGCCGTGCTCGACGACGGTTGGCTCTACGTCGGCACCCTCGATGGCCGCCTCGTCGCAGTGAACACCGCCGACCCGGCCATCGATGGCTGGTCGACGTACGGAGGGAACGCCCACCGCGACGGCCACCCCCGCATCTAGTTTCTCGATCTCGATCTCGACCTCGACCTCGATCTCGTTCTCGACCTCGATCTCGTTTCTCGATCTCGACCTCGACGTCCACGAGATCGAGATCGAGACCGCCCACGAGACCGAGACCGCCCACGAGACCGAGATCGAGAACCGAGTTCGAGACCGAGAGCCCGCGCCTCTGGATGCTGGCGCGCCGAGCTGATAGGCGTCGGCCATGGCTCGCCGTCCCGCCTTTGCCCAGTACCTCATCGACTCCGTTCGCGCTGCGCCGGACGAGGTCGTGCTCGAGCTCGTCATCAACTACCTGCACGGCATGGGGCTCGGTGAGCCCGGCGCCGCGATGGCGACCTTCGGTACGGCGGCACCCGTGGTCGACGAGACGCAGATCGACGAGGCGCTCGCCAAGCGACCATCGCGTGCACGTGGCCCTCGCCGAGAGCCCACCCGGCCCTCCGATCGCCGGCGCACGCGGACCAGTCGCGCCGACCGCGCCGCACAGGTCGCGCAGGTGCTCGAGTACGTGGGCGCTCAGGCCGCAGGCGTATCGCGGGGCCAGGTGGCGGAGGCGCTCGACTTGCCGCCCGCCGTCGCTGGTCAAGCCCTCAAGGGCCTCGCCGCCGACGGCAAGATCCACCGCGCGGGTGAGCGTCGCTTCACCCGCTACGGTCGCAGCAAGAGCGTGGCCGAAGCAGCCGTCAAAGCCGCCCAAGCCTGAGCTGTCACAGACGGCAGGACTTGGCGCGCTCCGGTCGCTCCGGATGGGCGGCGTAGCTCGCGGTGAGCGGGATCGAACGTCCGTCTGGGGCGCGCCACGAGGTCACGCTGCCGATCCCACGCTGGGACAAGAGCATGCGGGTCTCGCCTACCGGGCCGGCCTTCACATCCTCGACGTATTCGGGGTTCGCTTCGAGGTCGCGCATGAAGGCAGCGACCTGTGCCGGCGCGGGCCGCTCCGGGGTGCGCGTCCAGCCCTCGGGTGCCGTGATCACCTTCTGCATCGCGACCTCGAAGGCGGCCGACCGGGCCAGGAGCGGGCGGAACGAGGCATAGAGCTCTTGCGACGCGAAGACACGTGCACCGCGGAGGCGCCCATTGACCGCGACCGCGAAGCCGACCAGGTGCTCGGCCGCTTCGACTTCATCGAGGAAGCGCTCGACCCTCGCCGCGAGACCCTGCCGGACGGTGTCCTTGCGGGGGTCTTCGAGCGTGGTGGCCAGCGGCGCGCCCCCCGCGGTCTCGCAGTGCGCGGTGTTGATGGCGTCGACCATCTTCCACACCTCGCTCTGATTCGCGAGCAGCTGCGCCGTGCCGCGAACGTCGACCCCGGCCAGGGTGGCCATGGTCCCGAAGCGACCCTTGGTGTCGACGTCGCCTCGCGTGCGGTTCCATCGGTTCAGCTCGACGCAGTAGACCCCGAGCCGGTGTTCCTCGCCCGGCGGGAGGACCACGTCGTGCGCCGTCATGCGGTCCTGCTCGCCGCCGGAGAAGACGGTGCCCCCGAGCCCGAGGGCTGGCATGGGGCCATCGTTGCGGAAGCGGAGCCGGTTGACCTCCTTGCTCGGCAGCTCCCGCACCATGGCGTGCCCTTGCTCGAGCGCCACGTGCAGCGGCGCCATCTCGGGGGTGTCGGGGCGGTCGGGGCCGTAGACCGGGTAGACCGCAAGCTCGTCGAAGACGCCCGGCGCCCCCACCGACGTGCCCTGCCCCACCGGCACCCCGGGGAGGTTGGCCAGGATTTCCGGACCCTCCCCAAACAGCCCGAGCGGCCTCGGGTCGACGTCCGGCACGTCGGTCTCCACCGGGGGTACCTCTTGCACCGTCCGGGTGGCGGCATAGCCGAGCCCCGTCGTCACCGCCGCGAGGACCACTCCCGTCAACCAAGGCCACTTTCGCATCACGCGCACCTCCGTCGAATCGAATGCGCGAGCCCTCGTGCCGCATTCCCAGATCGCGCATGATGACGGCCATGACGATGGCGACGGCCCTCGAGGAGGCCCAGCGGGCACACGCGAGGGGTGATCTCTCCGCTGCCATCGCCGCCTACGAGCAGCTGCTCGCGCACACGCTCCCCGAAGCGCTGAGCGCGGCGGTGTGGTTCAACCTCGCCGCAGCCCATCGCGCCCTCGACCACCACGACGACGCGGTGGCGGCGGCCCGAAGGGCGGCCGAGCTATCGGGCGACGCCGCCAGCCATGCGCAGCTCGGTCTCTGCCTCGCCGCACGGGGTCAACCCGAGGAGGCCGTGCTCGCCCATGAGCGCGCGCTTTCGCTGCCTCTCGATGAAGCCACCGAGGTCGCGACCTGGGTCAACCTCGGCAACGCACGGCGTCGCGCCGGCGACCGCGCGGGGGCCGAGAGCGCCTATCGACGAGCGCTCGCCCTCTGCCCCGACCACGGCGCCGCCCACTACAACCTCCACGCCTGCCTCTTTCGGGACGACGACCCCGCCTCTGCGCTCGAGCACCTCGACCGCGCCTCCGGTGTGGCCTGGGCGCCAGCCCTCGCGTGGGCCATTCGCCAGCGCCAAGGTGTCGACGCCGCGGCGCCCGCAGCCCCATCGTTTTTGCTCGACAGCCTCCGCTTCGCCCTCGCTCACCCCGAGGCGCGTTGGTGCGCCGACACCTTCGCCACCCTCGACCTCGCCCTCGACCTCGTGCACATCGACGGTGACGTGGTGGAGCTCGGGGTGAGGTTCGGCACCTCCCTCCGTCACTTGGCTCGCCGGCTCAGCCGCACCTCACGTCGGCTTCACGGCTTCGACAGCTTCGAGGGGCTGCCCGAGGCCTGGGGCGGGCAAGCCCCTGGGCTCTACTCCACCGGCGGTCGTTTGCCCGCGGTGCCCGATGGGGTCGAGCTCCATCCGGGTTGGTTCCGCGACACCCTGCCGCGGTTCGTAGCCAGCGCCGGGTCCGTCGCGCTGGTCCACGTCGACTGTGACATCTACGCCTCGACCCGCACCGCGCTTCACGCGCTCGCCAGCCTCGTGAGGCCGGGCACCATCCTCGTCTTCGACGACTACCTCGGCAATCCCACCTGGCGCGACGACGAGCACGCGGCTCTCTTGGACGCCGCCGACGCCCGCGGCTGGAGGCTCCGCTACCGCGCTTTCAGCCCCTTCTCCCGCCAAGCCGTCGTCGAGCTCACCGAGGTGGGCTGCTCGGCCGGGGCAGCCCCGGGATGAAGCCGAGCCCGTCGGTCTTGGCCCACCAGAGCTCTTGGCCTTCTTCGACGAAGCCGCCGCCACGCTGCGCGATCCAGGTCTGAAGGCCCTCGGGCACGGCTTCGCCGTCGACCGGCGCGAACCCGCGCACGCCCAAAAAGGCGAGGCTGAAGGCGGCCCGTCGGAAGGGTGCGATCACCGCGTGGGCAATGCCGTGGCCACCGGCCTGCTCGCCGACGTCGACCAAGAGCCGGGTGGCGATGCCGAAGCGCTGGAAGGCAGGGGCCACCATGAGGTCGCGGATCACGGCGATACCAGGGGCTTCGTCGGCCCACACGAGGAAACCGGCCGGTTGGTGATCGGCTTCGGCCACCAGGATGTCGTGGTCCCGCGTGAGACGGGCGAGCTCGAGGTCACTGCGAGGCCGGATCTGGCCGTCGTCCATGCCGACTTCGTAGAACATCTGCGCGCAGCGTGACTCGATGGCAGCCAGGTCCATCAGCTGCGCTTCCTGCAGCTTGGTGATCCGGATCTTCTGAGGCGGCGTGCGATCGTCGTCGGGCAGCGGAGCCATGCGCGGCAGGGTACCACGATGACGACGCCAAAAGGCTCCTCGCGAGTGCCCGGTAAATTCGCCCAAGTGTGCGAGTCTCTTGTTGTATCGCGGGCGGCAGGGTTTGCTATGCTCCGACCGTGATGAAGACGGGAACGTCATGGGTGGCCGGCGCTTTGCTGTTGTTCGCAGCGCTGATGAACACGGGATGCGCGTCCGCTTGCAGCGAGGCGGTCAGCCTGTGCGAGCAGTGCGACTCCCCCACCGTGAACTGCGACAACACCTTCAACAACGCCTCGGAAGCCTTCTGCGAGGAAGCCGTGGAGACCTACAAGATCTCGGAGGAAGAGGGCGGGTGCACCAACTGAGCGCCCGTCTCCTCGAGCTCGCGCGGACCTCCCTGCTGCTCGCGCTGAGCACGACGGCGCTCGTCGGCTGCGCCGACCCCTGTGCCGAGCTCCAGGACCTCTGCGACCTGTGCCTCAACCCCGACCAACGGGCGAGCTGCGAGCGCAGCGTCGATGAGGACACGGACGAGGTCTGTGAGCAGAACATCGACTCTTACCGCACCGCGTGCCAGTGAGGCCGAGCCACTCGATGCGTCTTGCCATCATCGCGGCTGCCGGGGCTCAGCCGAGCGCCGAACCCAAGCTCGGAGAGCGAGACGCCATGCTGGTCTCGTCTCGCGTGGGCCTGAGCGACCTCGGGTTCGAGGTCGAGCTCGTCGACCCCGACGTCGACCTCGCCGAACAGCTCGACGACCTCTTCGCACGTTTCGACGATGGTGAGGCCGAGGCCCCCGAAGCCATCCTCTTCTACGGCTCGTGCCTGGTCGCGGTTCTCGACGACGGCGAGTGCTTCCTCTGCCTCGACCCCGAGGAGCCCGACGTGGGCGACGCGCTCGGCGACGTGGTCGAGGTGCTCGGCGCCCGGGGCGTTCCGGTTCTGGTTGCGCTCGACCTCCGCCTCGATGATGCCGATGCTTCGCGAGCCGACCTCCAGGACGCCCTTCGGGCGGTCGAAGGCGCCGTGGCCGGCGTCGAGGGTGACGTCGAGCTCGTGGTCGGCCTGCGGCCCCGCGGGGTGCACCCGGAGCGCATTCCATCGCGGCTCACCGCAGGGCTGCTGGAGGCGATCGACGATACGCCCGAGCGCCTTCCGCTCACCGCCCGCAAGGCCTACGCCACCGCCGTACAGAAGACCGACTTCGGGGGCTGGGCCTCCGTGATGACGCATCAGCCCGGCGCCACGGCCTTCGTCCTTCGCGTCGGCGAACATCAGCCGGTGACGCAGCGCATCGAAGGCAGCGAGCCGCCGGCCGGCGACGGGCCGTCGATCACGGACCACCCGGCTACCGAACCAGAGCCCTCGACGCAGCCCAGCGTCGACGGTCGCGCTCACGCGTTTGGAAAGCAGACCGTGCTCGAGGGCTCCTTCGCGCACAGCCAGGCCAGCCCTACCCTCCCCGATTCCAACGCCGATCGCCGCATCCCCGACGACGCGCCGACGGATCCTTCCGCCGTCGATGCGCCGGCCGGCGACACGTCGGTCGAGCTCGCCCCTCCGGACCCGCTGACCCCGCCCCCAGACGCGTGGGTTCCCGAACCCATGCCGGCTCCGGAGCTGCCACCCGAGCCGCCGCCCCCGGCGCGACCCGCCCGTCGGCCGGCGCCGCCGTCCGAACGCAAAGAGACCGCCAGTGTGAAGTGGCCGGTCCGTCGCAGCCGGCCCGCAGAGGTGGCGCCCCCCAAGGTGGTCATCGGTTCGCGCCCCCGCCGGTCGTCGTCGGCACAGCACCAGGCGGTCGAAGCGCCAGACGGGAGCTGGGCTCAGAGTGGAAGCTACCCAGCCGGTCCTTCCAACCCCGCGACGGCGTCCGAGCCTGCACAGGCCTCCAACGCGCCTAGCCCCACGGGCCGGCCGGGTGAGTCATCGCCGCCGCCGGGGAGCGGTAGCTCGGTCATGCGCGAGACGACCGCCGAGGGGCCAGCCGCAAAGCGACTCGAGCGCATCGCACAAGAAGCGCTTGCTCAGGCGCGTGCCGAGGGGCACGACATCCCGCCCTACCTCCGCCCGCCTCGCGACCAAGAGGTGAACTCGACCACGCTCCTGTCTGAACGTGACGGGACCTCTGATGGTGCAGGACCATCCGAAGATGAGGCGCTACCTGGCGAGTTGGCGCCGACCACCGAAGCTTCTCCCCTCACCCCCGAGCCCGAGACCCAACCTCGCGCCGAACCGAGCGAAGACGGCCTCGAGGTTGACGTCGACGACGACTTCGGCCTCGACGAGGTGAGCGTAGAGGAGTTCGAAGAAGAGCCTCCCACCCAGCGCAGAGAGCCCAGCGCCGCACCTCCCCCGGCGCCGACGACCCGCAAGAAGGCTGCGGACATGACGGTGGAGGACCACATCGAAGCCGGCGACCTCGCGCGCGACCTCAACCACGACGACGAGGCGGTCAGCCACTACAAGAAGGGGCTCGCCAAGCTCGGCACCTCGACCACCCCCGAGCGTGCCGCGATCTACGTCCGCCTCGGGCTGCTCTCTCGCAAGGCGGGCAAGCTCCGGGTCGCCGTGTCGAACTTCGACAAGGCCCTCGGCATCGTGCCCAACCATCAACAGGCGCTGAAGGCCCTCGTCGAGCTCGAAGCCGAGCAGAGCAACTGGCGCGGCGTCGCGCAGACCGAGGAGCGGCTCTTCAACGCGGTCGGGGACGTCGAACGACTCACGCTGTTGCTCGACTCGGGCGACCGTTGGCGCGGGCACGACGCGCGGCGCGGCAAGGAGCGCTACCTGCGCGCCCAACGCGAGAACCCCAAGAGCGTGCTCCCTCTCGAGCGCCTGCTCGCCATCTACCAGGACGAAGGTGCGATCGAGCACGTGCTCGATACACGACGGCGCATCGCCGACCTGCTCACCGACCCCCGGGAGAAGGCCCACTACTATCACCAGATCGGCGTCTACTGCCTCGATGAGCTCGAGGGGCGTGAAGACGAGGGCTACGCCGCCTTCGAGCTCGCGCTCGACGCCGACCCCACCATGCTGGTGTCGCTCGAGGCGCTCGCGTCGGCGCTGGCCGAGAGCCAGGAGTGGGGCGAGCTGGAGCGGGTCTACGCCAAGATGCTCGACAGCTTCGGTGTTCGGCCCAAATCACCGGAGACCGACACCGTGCTCGCGGAGCTGCATCACCGCTCTGCCCTGCTGCTGCGAGATCACCTCGAAGACCCCATGAGCGCGCTCCGATCCGTCGAGCGCGAGCTCGAGCTGCGGCCCGACTCGTTGTCGTCCCACCTCATGGCGGCGGAGCTCGCGGTCGAGGTCGACGACGCCCACCGTGCTCTCGACCACCTTCGGGCCGCGGCGGCGCTCGAACCTCGACGCGCCGAGACCTACCATCAGCTCTTTGGACTCGGTCAGCGCTACGACGCCCCCGAGGTGTCCTTCCTGGCGTCCAGCGTGAGCGTCGTGCTCGGGGCCGAGGACCACCGCGAGAGCATCATCTACCGTGAGCACCGCGCCGGCGGCGTGCCCGCCCACCTACGTCCCCTCGATGGCGATGGGTGGCAGCTGCTGCTCGGCGAAGAGCGAGACGCGATGATCGACGCCATCATGTGCGCCGTCGCGCCCGCGGTGCTTCGAACGCGCGTCAAACAGCTCGCCGCCGACGACAAGCTCCCGGAGCTTCGCGAGGAGACGCGGCAGGACCTCGAAGGCTCCACCCTGAGTGTGGTGCGGTCCATCGCATGGGCGAGTCGGTTCCTCGCCGTGCACACCCCCGCCGTCTTCCTCGACGACAAGGAGCCTGGCGCTCTCATCGCCCCCTTCGCGCGTGAGCAGTCGATCCTCATCGGTCAAGGCGCGTTGCGTGGGCGTTCGCTGGCCGAGCTCGCTTTCCTCGTCGGCCGTCACCTGGCGCTACGGTTGCCCGAGCACGAGCTCGTGGCCCACCTCAATGATCGCGACGAGCTCACGGTCTGCTTCCTCGCTGCCCTCAACGTGGTGCTCGGTGACGTGCCCGCCGGCGAGCTGAGCCCCGCCGTGGACGCCCTCACCCCGATTCTCTCGGGGCAGCAGACCCCAGAGGAGCGCGACGCCCTCATCGAAGCCGTCGATGTTTTCTCGACCGCGGGCGGTCGCGCCGATCTCAACCGCTGGCTCGCCTCGGTGGAGCGCTGCGTGCTCCGCGCCGGCCTCCTGATGTGCGGCGACCTCGAGACCGCGGTGAAGGTGCTTCGCGACGAGAAGAACCAGCGCAGCTTCACGCCCCTCGACCGCCGGCTCGACGAACTCTACGTCTTCACCGTCTCGTCCGACTACGCCACCCTCCGCCAGAAGCTCGGCTCGTCGCTCGACGGCGGCGACGACGCGCCGCTCAGCGCGGTGCGCCGCGAAGCCGCCGCTTCGTGAACATCACTTGCCGCGAAGGAAGGCGCCGTAGGCGTCCTCCGTCGGCGGGCGCCCGAGGAAGGCGGTGACCATCTCGCGCGGGTCCTGGCTTCCGCCGCGTCGAAGCACCAACTCACGCCACGCCTGCGCGGTGTCCTTGTTGCCCAGCCCTTCCTTCTTGAACCGAGACAACACGTCGTAGGCGAGGGTCAGCGCCCACTGGTAGCCGTAGTAGCCCGCGTCGTAGCCGATGAGGTGGCCGAAGCTCGACTGGAAGTGGGTGTCCTCGACGTAGTCGAACGAGAAGTGCTCGCCGTGGATCTCTTTGAGTCGCTCGGTGGTGTCGAAGCCACTCGGAGACGCGTGGTAGTTCAGATCGAGCCGGGCGAGGTAGAGCTGCCGCTCCGTCGCTAGGGCGAGCCCGGCGCGACGGGCCGCGACCATCTTGTCGAAGAGTTCCTTCGGGATGGTCTTCTTCGTCTCACCGTGCTGCGCAAAGCGATCGAGCACCTGCTTGTTCCAGGCCCACTCCTCGAACATCTGCGACGGCGTCTCCACGAAGTCGCGCACGGTGTTCGTGCCCGAGAAGGCGGCGAGCTCGGTGTCGGTGAGGAGGTGGTGCAGCACGTGACCGAATTCGTGGAAGTAGGTCACGACCTGGTCGTGCAGCATGGGCTGGCCCGACTTGGGGAAGTTGCACACGAGGGCCGCGATCGGAGTCTGGAGGGTTCCGTCGTGCAGCACCTTGCGGGTCCGCACGTTGAACATCGCGGCGTGTTTGTACTTGTTCTCCCGCGGCACGAGGTCGAGATAGAAACGGCCGATCTCCTTGCCCGAGGCCGTGTCCTTCACCGCATAGGCTTCCACGCTCGGGTGCCAGGTCTCCGTCTGCAGCCGTTCGTAGGTGAGGCCGTACATCTCGCTCGTGAGCGCGAGCAAGCCCTTGGTCACGCGTGCGAGGTCGAAGTAGCGCGCGAGCTCCTTCGTATCGAGTTTGTACTTGGTGTTCTTCAGGTGCTCGGTGAGGAAGTAGCGATCGGAGGGCAGCATGGGTTTGCCCTTGAAGCCCGCCGCGTCGAAGGCCTGCCTGAACTCGGCGAGCTCTGCCTTCACGGCGGGCTCGATCGCCGTCGACACCCGGTCGAGAAACGACCGCACCGTCTTGGCGTCCTTGGCCATGCGCGGCTCGATCGCGTAGTCGGCCCAACTCGCGTAGCCGAGCATCTTCGCCTTCTCCTGGCGGAGGGCGAGGATGCGCTCGAGTCGGCTCACGTTGACGTCCCCGCCGCGGTTGGTGAACGCGATGTACAGGTTGCGCGCAGCGTCGCGGTCTCGTGAGTACTTCACGAAGGGGTAGAAGTCGGGGTAGTCGGTCGTGATCTCGAGCATCCCCTCGGGACCGGCTGGGTGGCTCTTGATGTAGGCGTCGGGCAACCCCTCGAGCTGCTTGGGCCCGACCTGAATCTTCCCCTTGGTGGCGCCGATCTCGGCGATGAACTTCTGGCCGAGCTGGGTCAGCTCTTGGTTGATGGCCCGCAGGCGCTCACGTTTGCTCTCGGGCAGGTCGATGCCATTGCGCCGAAAGTCCCGAAGGGTCTCGTCGAGGAAGCGCTGTCGCTCTGGCGTGAGCGTCTCCTTCTTGGCCGCGTAGGCCTTGAGCACCGTCGCGAGCTGGTCGTCGAGGAAGAGGCCCGTCATGAGCTCGTCGGTCTTCGACTCGCATGCCTGGGCGCCCTCCCTCACGGCACGATCGGGGTGGGCGACGCCCATGAGGTACGGGAACTCCGAGGCGTCGAAGATCGCGAGGTAGACGTCGTCGAAGCGCCCCATGGTGCTCTCCCATGTGAGCTTGCTGGGGTCGGCCGGATCGAGTCGCTTGATCGTCGCGACGATCTCGCGCGCGAGCGCCAGGTTGTCGTCGCATAGGGCCGTCGCACCATCGACGTCCATGCCCTTGGCCACCGGATCGACGAGATTGACCTGGGGGCCAGGCGGCGTGGTCGCCGCTCCCGTGGCTGACGGGACGGGCACGGGCGGAGGCTTGGGCGTGGGGCTCGGGGGACAACCCAAGGTCGCTCCTCCGCTCAGGGCCGCCACCATCAGCCAGGCTGCAGCGCGCTGCCCCCAGCTGGAACCGAGCCTGCTCTGTCGCTCCTTCATCGCTCCTGCTGTTACCACAGAAGCCCGTCGGGCGGCGTCAGGGCGCTAGGAACCGCAGGTCGCAGTGATAGAAGACGGCATCGTTGTCGACAGCCTGGGTCTGCCGGGTGACGTGCACATAGAGCTGCGGACTCCCTACGGGCAGGGGCACCGGACCTCCGCCGGCTCTCGCGGGGCCATTCGCAGTCTCGACCCCTTCGAAAGCCACACTGACGCCGTCGGCTTCGACCAGCTCGACCGTGAGGCCTTCGAGTCCAGAGCCACGTCCCTGCGCCACGCAACGCGCGTCGACGAAGTAGTTGATGGGGATCCCCTCGCTCACGAGGTCGAGTCCGAACCAGTCTTCGTCTCCTGTGGGGAGCTCGCCTCCGACGGCGTAGCTCAGGCCTGCGCCCGGCAAGCTCGGCGCCGACGAGGCCGTGTCGTTCGGCTCCGATTCCCAGGGAGCGGTCGACGCGCCCGCGACGCGCAACAGGTAGAAGGGCCGCCCGCCGAGCATGGAGGCGGCAGGGGAAACGTGCACGAACACGGGGTCGGTCTGCCCGAACGAACCACCCGGAACACCACTCGCGCCCGTCGCGGGCACCAACAGCTGCGTCCCGGCTTCGAGGCTCGCGTCGACAGCCCCGAGCACGGTCGCCGTGGGATCGGAGGGGTCGGCGCGATCGCTCAGCCACAAGCGCCCCGTCTCCACGCTGGACCCCGAGCCGCGGTTTCCCGCGGGAAAGGTGACGACCTGCCACTGCGGGCGCTCGCCACCACTCGTCGTGACGATCCAGTCGGCGGGCATGGTCAACGCGTAGGTGTTGATGCCCGAGAATCCACCCCAGACGACGGTTGGCGTGTACCTCTCGGGGACGGCGGGTTCCGGGTCGAAGGTCACGACTGGGGCCTCTCCCTCCCCGACCAGACCGAGTCCGTTCGTCGTCCAGCGTCGCGCCGAGACCACGTAGCTCGGGTTCGCGAAGACCACGGGCCCCGGGCAGGGGTCATCCTGCTCGAGCTCACGCCAGTTGCAGTGATCGGCGACCCGCAGCAGGTAGCTCCCCGGGACGAGCTCGGTGATGAGCTCGCTGTCTTGTGTGGTCCGGGGCCAAGGGTCGTCGTTTTCGGCGTAGCGCAGGTTCACGTCGAATTGGATCGTGTAGAGCGTGACGACGGCGTCGATGTAGCCCGGCGCGAAGGGGTCGTCGTCGGGCTGCGCGTCGACCTCGAAGACGTAGAGTCCGCGCTCCGCGATCTCGACCCGATAGTAGTCGACGTCGTCGACACGCTCGAGCACCGCACCGTGGGCCTTGCCGACGTCGAGGGCGATGGCTTGGGCGGGAAAGTCGTTTCCGTCGCCATCACCACCACCCACGCTCACCGAGCTCGTGACGCTCGTCGCGGTCGCCGTCACCCCACTGCTGGAGGCGCTCCCGCCAGACCCGCTTTCCCGCGGCGCGTCACCTTCACACCCCCCGAGCCCGACGACGAGGGCCAGGCCGACCACCGCCTCACGCCGCATGACTTACGGGTAGCACAAACGAAGGACGGGGCCCCGTAGGTGGGACCCCGTCGAAGGCTCCGTCACGAGACGGAACCTGGCCTCGAGCGAGAACTCAGGGCGAGTTGGTGTAGATGCCGCAGAGGTACTGCGTGGCGCTCGCGGCACCGTCGGCCGTGGCGGCCGGGTTCTCGAGACGCACGTAGTACGGGCCGGTGCCGGAGATGGTGACGGCGGCGCCGGTGGCGTTGGGGGCGGTGTCGCTCCACAGGATGCCAGCGGCCTCGTCCTCGACGCCGGTCTGCAGCGAGTTGGCGCTTCCGTCCTCGACGGTCACGGTCATGCCGCGCACGCCGGAGCCGATCGACCAGGAGGAGCAAACGACGGTGAGCGTGTCGCCCGATGCCGGCATGGCGGCGGTGTCGAAGGTCCAGTAGTCGACGTCGCCTTCGGGCAGCTCGCCGCCGACGAAGGTCGCCTGGGTCATGGCGTCGATCATCTGGCTCGCGGGCGCCTCGGCACCGGCCGAGGTGTCGTTGGTGCCACCGTCGACGGGCGTCATGCCGCCACCCTCTTGCGGGTTGCTGGTGTCGCGGGTGAAGGACTTCAAGACGTAGAAGTCGTTGGTACCCACGGCCTGAGCGGTCGGCTTCTCAACCGCCACGTAGTAGGTCTGGCCCGCCACGACCGGAACGGCGCTCATGCCGTCGAGGCCCATGGAGAACTTGGTGGCGTCGACCTCGGCGAGCAGCCCGAAGGTCGAGTCGTAGATCTTGACCATGCCCGGGCCGCCGGTGGAGCCGTAGCCGTTGTCGCTGGCGGGGCTGGTGAGGTCGAGGTCGAAGCCGATGGCGTTGGTGGGCGCCACGAAGCGGAAGACGTCGATGTCGTTGGCCGTCCCGGTCACGCCCATGAAGGTCGCGAACCACTGGTCGGTCATGTTGCCGGTGAGCACCGAGATGTCGCCGTTGGTGTCGGCCGCGCCCTGGTCGTTGTTGGGCTCCGTCTCCTCGTTGTGCTGGAGGTAGGCGGTGAAGTTCAGCGGGATGCCGAACACGCTGTAGATGTAGGAAGGACCGCCCTCGGGGGTACCGCCGCTCCAAGACGAGAACTCCTCGACCTTGATGCAGTAGTTGCCGGCGTCGACGAAGCGGTGGAACATCTCGCTGTCGGTCGAGGCGCGGGGGTAGGAGTCGTCCACCGTCGCGAGGAGGGTCGAGCCGTCCTCGGTGTAGATCGACAGCACGGTGTCGATCAGCATGGGGTTGTCGTCGGGGTTGGCGTCGGTTCCGAACTGCCACCACTCGCCGGCCTGGATGCCCTGGATGATGAAGTAGTCCGCGTCGCCGCCCTCGCCGAGGACGTAGTCGTCGGCGCGGAAGAGGGGCTGCATGAGGGAGTTCTGCCCCTCCATGACGACCGGCGCGTCCGCGCAGCTGGTGCTCTCGTCGGGCACCGTGTCGCCGCCACCCGTGGAGGACACCGTGACGGGAGGCATGCTGCTGGAGGTCGAGGTCTGGCCCGAGCCGCCGGTGCCGCTGCCGCCGCTCCCATCGTCGACGACTTCGCTGTCGCCGCAACCGGCGCCGAGCAGAGCAATGACGCCCATCGCGCCCAAGGTGGTGAACAAGATCTGCGTGGTTCGCATGTCGAACTGAGCTCCCATCTGTAGGTAAGAAATGACCCCGTCCGAATTCGAACGAGGTTGCCTCGGTGCCCCCACCTGATGGGAGGTCAACCTACGTCGCGGCTGCCGGGATTTACCCGGTGACCGCCTCACAAGCAAGGGCAGAAGATACCAGTTTGTCACCGAGCCGCGGGAACGCAGCTACTTCTTCTGCTTCTTCGGGGCTTTTTTCGGCTTGGGGGCGGCCTTCTTCTTGGGCGGCGCCTTCTTCGGTTTGGTGGCCTTCTCGCCCTTCTTGGGCTTGCGGATCGGCTTGAGCGGCCCCGGGGCCGAGCCGCCCTTCTTGGGCACGTTGACGATGTAGGGCGCCGCGAAGCGCGACGTGCACGCGTAGAAGGGGTCTCGATAGAACTCCCAGTGCAAGTACACGTTGCCGTCGGTCGAGTGGATGACCTCGGGCGGCTGTCCGTAGGGCCCGGCCGAGTGGATGGCTGCGATGGCGCCTGCATCGAAGGCCGTGATCCCACTCGTGCGCACGATGCCGGCCCGGATGACCGCGCCCGTCTGCCCATCCAGCACGATCTCCGCGTGGGTCGTCAGCTTCATGTCCTGCAGCGGGTCATCTGGCGGCAGGGCCGATAGACCGCCGAGGAAGCCGTCGGCGAAGATGGGGTGGATGCGGTTGTGCATCCGGTTGATGTACGAAGCGAAGGGAACCCGGGCAGCGTTGAGCGAGGTCTGGTTGCCTGGCTTGACCGTGGGGTCGTAGTTCTCGATCGCGGCCCGGTACTGCTGGAACTGGTTCGTCTTGAACTTGCCGCGGTGTCGGGCGAGGCGCGTGTTGCGCGCCCGCTGCTCTTCGCGCCGGAGGTGCTTCTTGCCGAGGGCCTCCATGAGACCGAAGGCGGAGATGCTGTAGCGCGGTCCCAGGGTCCCGGCCTTGGGTCCACCCGGAAGCCCCGGGATGGCCGCGATGGCGCGACGCCCTTTCCGACCCTTGCGCTTCGGCTTTCCGTCGCCGCCGGCTTCGGGGCTGAGGGACCAGTTTCCCCCGGGCGAGGTCGCGGCGCCGGGGGCGACGGGGCCCTTGCCCGCCTCGACGGCCTTCACACCCTTCTGACCGGCCCTGCCCTTGGTGCCCTTCTGGCCCTGGGCGCCGGCCGCCTTGGGGCTGCGTGCCACGGGCTGCTGCTCGGGGGTGGTCGGACCGCCTTCGGAGCCGGAGCGCGGCGGCGCGTCGGACTTCACCTCGTTCGAGAAGCCCTGCTTGGTGTCGGCTGCGTTCCCAGGATTGGATGCGTCGGACGGTGAGAGCTGGCGCCCCCCCGTCGGCTTCGACGCGTTCTGGTCGTAGCTGCGGAACTGGGCCATCGTCTCTTCTTTGACGGTGTTGGCCTGGTCCGCGATCCGCTTCGCGTTCGGGTTGTCCTTCTGCGTCTTCTTCAACGACGGGTCGTTGATGACGGCGATCCGCCCGTCGGGCTTGGGCAACTGGAGCTTGGGCGGCGGCTTCTTCTTGGCCACCTTGGGCTTGGGCGCCTCCTTGGGCTTCGGCGGCTCTTTCTTGGGCTTGGGCGGCTCCTTCTTGGCCACCTTGGGCTTGGGCAGCGGCTTCGGCTGTGCCTTGGGCGGAGGAGGAAGCTGCTTGGGAGGGAGCTTGGGCGGAAGAATCTTCTCCGGGGGCGTCTTCGCGTCCTCGGGGTCTTCTTCGTCGGCATCCGGGTCGTCGACGTCGTCGTCCTTCGCGGCGGGCTCGGGCTCGGCCTTCTCCTCGAGCGGCCCCTCATCGTCGAGGAACGAGACCTCGACCACGCGTAGGCTCGACGCGACGTCGGAGCGCACCTCACGACTGAACGCGAGGATCTCGATCTTGCCGTTCTCGACCTGCGCGACCTCGAAGGCGCCGCCACCGGTGAACAGGTGCACGATCAAAGCTGCCGGAAGCCACAGCAGGAACGGGATTTGGGCTTCGCGGAGCATCGACACGGGTGGGGCCGATGCGGCACCGGACTAGGTGCACAGACATTCAGCGCCGCTAGGCAAGGTAGCACCCCCCCTACCCCCGAGCAATGTGGGGACCTTGCCCCGCGCGGCGCCGCTACTTGATGATGGCGTCCCAGTGCTCGGCGATCTCTTCGGCCGTCCACGCCTGGTTGTCGTCTTTGAACTTGCCGCGCGTCTCGACGACCCTGAACGCGTACATTCGACTACCCGAGGCGGCGAGCACGTGGCCCGTTCGATCGCCACAGAGGTCGCTGGCCATGAACAGCGTGGCCGGAGCGACGTGCTCAGGGGTCATGGTGTCCATGCCCTGGAACATGGGCAGGTCTTCCGTCATGCGGGTCTTGGCGATGGGCGCGAGCGCGTTGACCGTGATGCGGTACTTCTGGAGCTCGATCGCAGCGGTGCGGGTCAAACCGTAGATCCCGGCCTTGGCCGCGGCGTAGTTGGCTTGCCCGAAGTTGCCCATCATCCCGGAGACGCTGGTCGTGTTCACGATGCGCCCCCCGTCGCCCTGCTCGATCATGCGTTGGGCCGCGTACTGCGTGCAGAGAAAGGTGCCCTTGAGGTGAACCGCGACCACGGCATCCCACATGGGCTCGGTCATCTTGCGGAGGGTCTTGTCCCGCAGGATCCCCGCGTTGTTCACCAAGATGTCGACGCGCCCGAAGGCGGCGACGGCTGCATCGATGATGGCCTTGGCGCCCTCTGGGTTGGCCACGCTGTCGGTGTTCGTCTCCGCCGTGCCCCCCGCGGCGCGGATCTCCTCCACCACCTTGGCCGCCATGCCGGGATCGGCACCGTCGCCGTCGGCCTTGCCATCGCGGGCGCCGCCGACGTCGTTGACGAGGACCTTGGCCCCTTCACTGGCGAGTAGCAGCGCTTCGGCGCGCCCGAGCCCACCGCCGGCGCCGGTGACGATGGCGACCTTGTCGTCGAGTAGCCCCATGGCCATCCGTCATAGGTCGAAGTAGGCTGCGCGGCCATCCCGATGCGACCCTTCTACATCACGACGCCGATCTACTACGTCAACGACAAGCCCCACATCGGGCATGCCTACACGACGGTGGCGGTGGACGTCTTCGCGCGCTACCAGCGCCTCCGTGGCCACGCGGTCCGGTTCCTCACCGGCACCGACGAGCACGGCCAGAAGATCGAAGAGAGCGCCCAGGCGAAGGGCATCGAGCCCAAGGCCTTCGTCGACCAAATGAGCGCCCCCTTCAAGGAGGCCTTCGAGCAGCTCGGCTGCGCGTTCGACGACTACATCCGCACCACAGAGGAGCGCCACGAGACCCGCGTGCAGCGGTTGTGGGAGACGATCGCCAAGAAGGGCGATATCTACCTCGGCGCTTACGAGGGTTGGTACTCGGTCGCCGACGAGGCCTTCATCACCGAGAAGGAGCTCGAGGAGCTCGACCCGGTCACGAAGAGCAAGGTGCAGCGGGTCAGCGAGCCGAGCTACTTCTTCAAGCTCAGCGAGTACGGCGATGCCCTCCTGAAGTTCTACGACGAGAACCCAGACTTCGTGCAGCCCGCGGGTCGCTTCAACGAGGTGAAGTCCTTCGTGAAGCAGGGCCTCAAGGACCTGAGTGTCTCCCGCACGAGCTTCAAGTGGGGGATCCCGGTCCCCGGCGACGACGAACACGTCATGTACGTGTGGTTCGACGCCCTCAGCAACTACATGACCGCCCTCGGCGGCCCCGCCGAGGCGGGTGAAGCGCCCCTCTACGATCAGTTCTGGAACGCCGACGACGCTCGCGTCGTGCACGTGGTGGGCAAGGACATCCTGCGCTTCCACGCCATCTTCTGGCCCGCCTTCCTGCTCGCGGCGGGCCTCAAGCCGCCGAGTCAGGTCTGGGCCCATGGCTGGCTCACCATCAACGGCGAAAAGATGAGCAAGCGGCTCGGCAACTTCATCCCGCCCGGCCCCCTGGTCGACAACTTCGGTGCCGACGTGGTGCGCTACTACCTCTGCCGCGAGGTGGCCTTCGGGCAGGATGGCGACTTCAGTCACCGCAACGTCATCGCGCGCTACAGCGGAGAGCTGGCCAATGGGCTCGGCAATCTCCTGCACCGGATGATCGCGTCCATCGTGAAGAAGAACCTCGGGGGCGTGGTCCCCGAGCCGGCCGGTCCGGTCCTCCCAGAGGACGAGACCCTCATCGCCGCCGCCGAGAAGGCCGCCGCCGGTGCCGCCGAACATCTCGACACGCTCACCCCCCACCGCGCGCTCGACTCCATCTGGGAGCTCGTCGGGGCCGCAAACACCTACGTCGACCAGACCGCGCCCTGGGCCCTCGCCAAGAAGGGGGACACCGAGCGCCTCGGTCGGGTGGCCTACAACGTGCTCGAGGCCCTGCGCTGGCTGAGCGTCATGATCGCCCCCTTCATGCCCGAGAAGGCGGCCGGGCTGCGCACGCAACTCGGCATCGAAGGCCTCTCGCCCCGCGAAGGCGACGACCTGTGGCCCTCCACGTGGGGGGAACTCTCGGCTGGCACCCAGACCCAACCCGGCAACCCGCTGTTCCCCCGCATCGACGAGAAAGCCGAGAAGGCGCTGCTCGCCAAATTCGGGCTCGTGGAGGCCGAAGAGGCCCCGAAGAAGAGCAAGAAGCAGCGCAAAGAAGAAGAGAAGGCCAAGGCCAAGGCAGCCGAAGAAGCCGGCGGCTACCTCGCCTTCGACGACTTCTTGAAGGTCGAGCTGAAGATCGGGCTCATCAAGGCCGCCGAAGCCGTGGAGAAGAGCGACAAGCTCGTGAAGCTCTCCATCGACCTCGGCGAAGAGGCGCCGCGCCAAGTCATGGCGGGGATTCGTAAGCACTACGACCCGGCCGACCTCGTCGGCAAGCGGGTCACGGTGGTGGCCAACCTCAAGCCGCGCAAGATCATGGGAGAGCTCTCGCAGGGCATGGTGCTCGCGGCGTCGGACGACGAGCACGGTCTGAGTGTGCTCACCCTCGACAAGGACATCGCCCCCGGTACGCGCGTGAGCTGAGGTGGCCAAGCGCGACGACGGCCAGCTCGGGCTCTTCGGAGGAGCGCCCGCCGAAGACCCGCCCTCGAAGCGCGCGAAGGACGCGCCGCCTCCTCGGCCCTCCGCGCCCTCCGCGCCCGCCGAGGCCCCCGAGCCCGAGACGCCGCGGGTCATGGGCGTGGCCGAGGTCGACCGGCGCCTGCAGCGCATGCTCGAGCGCGCCACGGCGCAGCTGCGGGTGCGCGGGGAGGTGCGCGGACTCAAGAAGGCGGGCAGCGGCCACCTCTACTTCACCCTCAAGGACGAGCGCGAAGACGCCATCCTCGAGGCGGTGATGTACCGAACCGCCCCGGCCAAGGCCCGCCACCGCGTCGTCGAAGGCGAACAGGTCGTGGTCGAGGGCCGCATCACCCTCTACCCGCCCCGAGGACGGGTTCAGCTCATCGTGAACGACGTGCTTCAAACGGCACGTGGGGCGCTGCTCGAGGCGTTGGAGCAGCTCAAGCAGAAGCTGGCCTCCGAGGGGCTCTTCGACCCCGTTCACAAGCGGCCGCTGCCCAAGGCCCCCGCCACCATCGCCGTGGTCACCAGCCGCGCCGGCGCCGCCGTGCACGACTTCATCCGCGTCGCACATCAGCGGGGCGGCGGCGCTCGCATCGTGCTCGTCGACACGCCGGTGCAAGGTGCGCTGGCGCCGCGTCGCATCGCGGCGGCTATCCTCACCGCCGACCGCCACCTCAAGCCGGACGTGATCGTCGTCACCCGCGGCGGAGGCTCCCTCGAGGACCTCGCCGCCTTCAACGACGAGATGGTGGTACGCGCCATCGCTGCCGCGCAGACGCCGGTGCTCAGCGCGGTCGGTCACCAGATCGATCAGAGCCTGAGCGACCTCGTCGCGGATGGTCGCGCCGCGACCCCATCCCAGGCGGCGGAGATCCTCATCGTCGACGCCCGCGCACGTCAGCAGCATCTCCAGGCCCTGCGTGGTCGTTTGCTGCGCGGGGGGCGTCAGGACCTTCGCGCGCGCAGGGCGCGGCTCGCTGATCTGCGCGCAGGCCTCGGCGAACCCCGCCGCCTCATCCTGATGAGCCTGCAGCGCCTCGACGAAGCCCGGCTCGAGCTCGAACGCTCGACGAGGCGTCAGCTCAAGCGACGACGCCAGCACCTCGAGGGGCTGCATCAGCGACTCGGACGCCAGCACCCGCGCCGGGTTCTCGCCGACGCCCGCGAGCGACTGCGCCCGCTGATGCCGGAGATGGAGCGCCACCTGCGCCGACGCCTTCGCGACGAGGCGGCAGAGGTCGGACAGCTACGAAGCCGGCTCGAGCGCGCCCTCGAAAGCCGCCTCCAGGCCGCCCGCCACGCGTTGTCTCAACGCGCCGCCCAGCTCGATGCGCTGTCTCCCCTCGCCGTGCTCGGCCGTGGTTACGCGATCGCCCGCCACGATGGCCACGTGCTCACCGACGCCAGAGACGTCGCCAAAGGAGACACCATCGAGGTCATGCTGGGGCGGGGGCGGATCGAAGCTGACGTTACCGATACGGAGTGAGCTCTCGGGCTCGGGCTCGAAGCTCGATCTCGGCCTCGTCTTCGAACCTCGATCTCGGGCTCGAAGCTCGATCTCGGCCTCGCCCTCGCCCTCGGCCTCGAACCTCGAACCTCGAACCTCGAACCTCGAACCTCGAACCTCGAACCTCGAACCTCGAACCTCGAACCTCGAACCTCGAACCTCGAACCTCGAAGACCTCGAAGACCTCAGCGGCTGGCGCTTCGAAGCCTCCACTCGCGAGCCGTTCTGGATCTCAGCCTCGGACGCGTTC
>JAUHZF010000546.1 GCA_030426145.1 Polyangia bacterium | reverse complement strand
GGTCGCCTCTACCGGCTTCGCCTCGACCTCAAGACCCTGAGCGACAGCCGGTCGAGCGCGCGTTGTGGTCGCTGCGGCAAGCGCTTCAGTCTCTCGAAGCGGGCCCGGGACTCGAAGACCATCCCCGCCGTCACCGAGGAGGAGATCCCGCCGTCGGCGCAGCGACGCCCTCTGCGTCGAAGGGGGGATCGGCGGACCGGGCGCCGGGACTCGCCCAAGGCGTCGAGGCCGCCCTCGTCGAGCAAGCCGCCGAGCTCGAGCGTGCCTCCTTCCGCCGAGCGTCGCTCCGCCTCGCCGCGCTCGAGCGAGCAGCCCCCCGCATCGGGCCCGACACGTCGGACGTCTCCGGGCGCGTTCGCACCGAAGGGGTCGTCGCCTTTTGCCCGTCGGGACCGCGTATCGAGCACGCCCCCGAGTCGCTCCGACAACCGTCCTGGGAGTGACACCGACCCCTCGGTGCCCTGGCACGCGACCTCATCTTCGTCGGACGCGGAGCCACCCCCGCGCCTGCGCGCCTCCCTCGCGGATCTCGACGAGCCGCCGTTGCGTGCTTCGATGGCGGAGCCATTGCCGCGAGCGCGCAAGTCGACGCCACGTCTGCCCTCCGAGCCGCCTCCTGATGCGCAGCCGATGGTGCCGCCGCTGGTCACCAAGGCCGCAGAGGGCAAGAGCCCCATCAAGCGTCGGCGTCGACGCACGCAGCCTCACCTGGTGAGCCCGACACCTTCGCCGGCCGACGAGAAGCGCTTCACGCGCCCGACCGACCCCGATCTCGACCTCGACCTGACCAGCGATCCGCCGCCCCACGTGCTGCCCGATCCTGTGCTTTCGCCCGCCTCCGACGACGAGCGGCCCGTGGGCCGCGTCATCTCTGATCCCAGCCTCGACTTCGGCGGCCCCGTGGGAGGCGGCGACACGGCGTCTCACGTCGCGCCGGTCGAGATGTCTCTCCTTCCCGAGGACCTCACGCCGGTTCCGTCGCAGATCATGGGCCAGGCTTATGCCCTCGACCCCGACGAGTGGCTCGCTCGCGCCGACCCCGGCCTCGACGCGCTGTCGGCGGCGCGCTCAGAGGCCGCGGAGGCGCTGCGTTGGCTCCTCGAAGAAGACCGCGGCTGACCCGCGAAAAACGAAAAAGGGAGGGCGCCGAAACGCCCTCCCCGGGGGAAGTGTGGACGAGGGGGGCGGTGTTCAGCCGCCGCCTTGCCGGTAGCCATAAAGGGAACGGCGACCTCGTCAATCTGTGAACAGAAGTTTGATCTTCTTTTCGAAAACGACTTCAGGCCGCTTCGAGGTCGAAATGCGCGTGCAGCTTCTTCATCGCGCGACGCTCGAGCTGCCGCGCCCACTCGCGGGTCACGTTCAGCTGGCGTCCGAGCTCTGCGAAGGAGGGCTCGGAGCCCGGGAGGCACAGCAAACGCTTCTCGATGACGAAGCGCTCGCGGGGCTCGAGCTCGGTGTTTTCGACGGCACGCCGCAGCATGGCCTTGAGCTCGTGCGCTTCGGCGACCTGGCTCGGGTCCATGCCCGGGGCTGCGAGCACGTCGGGTCGGATCGACTGCGTCGAGTCTTCGTCCATGGCGGCGTCGATGGACACGTCTCGGCCTGAGAAGCGGTTCTCGACCTTGCGGATCTGCTCGATGCTGACGTCGAGTCGCTCGGCAACTCGCTCGGACAGGTCGTCGGCGTCGCCGAAGCGATTCGCGAGCTTGCCCTTTTCGGCCTGAACCTTGGCGTAGAGGGCAGCCTGCTCTTGGATCATCGAGCTCACCATGCTGCGAACGCGGCGCACGTAGCGGGTGAGGTAGGCCCGGACCCAGAACTTGGCGTAGGTGATGAAGCGCGTATCCCGATCCGGGTCGAACTTCCGCAGCGCGTGCATCAAGCCCAGGTTGCCCTCGGCGATGAGGTCGGCGAGCGGTTCTCCGCTTCGGCGATACTTCAGCGCGATCGGTACGACGTGTCGCAGGCTCGCGCTGATGAGTTGGTCGGCCGCCCGCCGGTCACCTTGGTCGCGCCATCGCCGCGCGAGGTGCTGCTCTCGCTCGCGGGTGAGCTTCGGGTAGTTCCAGACCTGCGTGAGGTACCAGGACAGCTCATCATCTTTTCTCAGCTTTCCCATCAGTCTCGTCCTTGCTGTGACTAGACAATGTCTAATCTTTGTTCAGGCGAACTGCAAGCAGTTCCCGGTTCTCGGCGAAGTTCACTAGGATGCTGGTATTGACGAGGGTTAGACGGTGCGAGACTTGGCTCGTCTGACGTGGGTTTGACGCAGTGGCGACGAAGGGCACAAACAAGCAGCAGTACTCGATTCGGGTGGCCTCCCGCCTGACCGGGATATCTCCCCACACGCTCCGTATGTGGGAGCGTCGTTACGGCTTCCCGGTTCCAGAGCGAACGCCGGGCGGGGCGCGGCGCTACTCCGTCGAGGACGTCGAGCGTCTCAAGCTCATCTCGCGGGCGCTCGAGGCGGGCTACCGACCGAATGAGGTCGTTGCCAAGTCGCTGGAATCCCTCGAGGAAATCATGGTTGCCCAGGCCGAGGTCCTGCCGCCGACGGCGCCAGACCACGGCAGCGGCCCCAGCCTCGACCGCATCATCCGCTTGGTCGAAGACGACGACGTCGAGGGGATCCGCAACGAGCTTCGGGCTGCGGTCGCCGTGCTTGGGCCCAAACGCTTCCTGAACGATTTCGCCCACCCGCTGCTCGTGAAGGTGGGGGAGCGTTGGCGCGAGGGCCATCTGTCGGTGCGACAAGAGCACCTCACGAGCGAGCTGCTCACCACGCAGATCCGGGCTCTCATCGCGGGCTACGAAGTTGCGCAGGGGGCGCCGACGGTTCTGCTCACGACGCTGCCCGATGAGCTCCACTCGCTCGGGCTTCAGATGGTGGCGCTTCATCTCGCCTTGTCCGGCGCTGGCGTGCGCCTCCTCGGGCCCAATGCCCCCATCCCAGACATCGTGTCGGCGGCGGCGGCGCTCGAGGTCGACGTCGTTGGGATCAGCGTGTCGGTGGCCGCGCCCGCATCGGCGAGCCGTGGCTACATCGAGACCCTTCTCGACGAGCTGCCCCGCAAGGTCGAGCTCTGGGTCGGCGGAGACGGAAGCATGGATTTGATGGAGCCCCGCAAGGGCGTGCGGTTCCTCCACAGCTTCGACGCCATCGAGCAGGCGCTCGCCGAGTGGCGCCGCACACGCGGCTGAATCCTCCGGTTCCGCTACCGCGGCGGCCATGCCATACGGACGGCATGAGCGAAGCGCCGTCGACCCGAGATCTCGCCAACGCCCTCCGCGCGCTGTCCATGGACGCCGTCGAACGTGCCAACAGCGGCCACCCCGGCATGCCCATGGGCATGGCCGACGTGGCCACCGTGCTGTTCCAACGTTTCCTGAGCTTCGACGCGAGCGACCCCACCTGGCCTGACCGCGACCGCTTCATCCTTTCGGCCGGCCACGGATCGATGCTCATCTACTCGCTCCTGCACCTCACCGGCTACGAGGGCGTCACCCTCGACGAGCTGAAGAACTTCCGGCAGCTCGGAAGCAAGACGGCGGGCCACCCCGAGTACGGCCACTGTCCGGGGGTCGAGACCACGACCGGGCCGCTCGGCCAAGGCCTCGCCAATGCGGTCGGCTTCGCCATCGCCGAACGCCTCCTCCAGGCGCGCTACGGTGACGACCTCGTCGATCACTACACCTACGTCATCGCGGGCGATGGCTGCCTCATGGAGGGGATCAGTCACGAGGCCATCAGCCTCGCCGGGCACCTCAACCTGAAAAAGCTCATCGTCCTCTTCGACGACAACCACATCAGCATCGACGGGCCCACGTCGCTCGCCGTCTCCGACGACCAGCTCGCCCGGTTCGAGGCCAGCGGCTGGAGCGTCGAGCGCGTGGATGGCCACGACGCCGACGCCGTCGCGGCGGCGATCGAGAAGGCCAAGGGGGCCGACGCACCGTCGCTCATCGCCTGCCGAACCACCATCGGCTTCGGCGCGCCCACCAAGGCTGGCAAGGCGTCGTCTCACGGTTCGCCCCTCGGCGCAGAGGAGATCGCCGGCGCGCGCGAGAAGCTCGGCTGGCACCACCCCCCGTTCGAGGTCCCGACCGACATCGTCGAGACCTGGCGTGCCATTGGCGCGCGCGGCAAAGAGGCTCGCGAGGCCTGGGAGAAGCGCCGGGATGCCCTGCCGGCCGAGGCCCGGGCGCGGTGGGACCGCGAGCAGGCGGGCGCCCTGCCCGAGGGCTTCGCGGCCGCCGTGGCCGCCAAGAAAGAGGCTCTGTTCGAAGAGAAGCCCAAGATGGCGTCCCGGGCCTCGAGCCTGGTGGCGCTCGAGGTCTTCACCGAGATCATGCCCGAGCTCTTCGGCGGATCGGCTGACCTCACCGGGTCGAACAAGACCCGCACCAAGGAGATGTCGACGGTGGTGAGCCGCGACGACTTCTCCGCCCGCTATCTCCACTACGGCGTGCGCGAGCACGGCATGGGCGCCGCGATGAACGGGATGTCGCTGCACGGCGGCGTCGTGCCCTACGGCGGCACCTTCCTCGTGTTCACCGACTACTGCCGGCCCGCCATTCGGCTGAGTGCCTTGAT
>JAUHZF010000545.1 GCA_030426145.1 Polyangia bacterium | reverse complement strand
GACGTTGCCGAGCTCGGCCTCACCGCCGAAGTTGCTGTTGATGACGTAGACGGGACGGTTCTCGTACTGCTGAAACACCCGGACCGCTGCGCCGCCGACATCGGGACCGGTGTCGTCGCAGACGTTGTTGAAGAAGCGGCTGTTGATGATCTTCACCCGCCCGCCCGAGGCGAAGATGGCGCCACCGCCGTCGTGCTCGGTCTCGCCTTTGCTGTTGCCGTCGATGAAGGTGATGTTCTGGACGGTGAGCCTCGGGTGGTCCTGGTTGTTGCACATGGGCGTGGTCCACACCTGGGCCTCGTCGCACGTGTTCATGTAGAGGATGCGGTGCTGCCCCGCGCCGCTGAGGGTGACGAGGCCACCACCGTCGATCACCACGTCGGGGTCCTGGTCGTTGAACACCTTGGCCGTTTCGGTGAGGGTGATGGTCACGGGGTCGGGACCACAGTCGAAGACGATGGTGCCACCTTGCGCGACCGCCGACACGAAGGCTTCCGAGGTGCAGCTCTCGGGCGTGCCGGTGCCGACGACGTGGTCGGGGTCGTCCACGCTCTCTTGGGCTGCTTCGGCCGGGGCGTCGCACATCCCGTCGGGGTTGCCAGCGGGCGGCCCGGTCTCGGGATCCGTCAGCGGGTTGCCGCCGAGACCACTGCCGGTGGAGGCATTGCTGCTGCTCGTATTGCCGTTGCCGGTCGAGCTGCTTCCGCCGCTGCCGGTGTCTCCTTCATTGTCGGTGCAGGCCCCACAGAAGGCGACCACAGCCCCACCGACGAACCCAAGCCAAGCCCCGCGCATCCCGTACCTCCTGCCGTTCATCGTACATCAGAGGGAGCCTCGGGCCTGGCGGATCAGCTCAGGTTTCAGGGCCCTCCGGGATGTCTCGAGCCCACGCGGGGTCATGGCAACGGACGCGCTCGGTTCCAGAGGTCGAGCAATGCTGCGGGCGATAGCGGCTCTTCGTCGAGGTAGGGGAGCTGAACGGCAGCTTCACCTTCGCGCGAGAACGATTGCATGGCGTCGAGGGCGCGCGCGTTCGTCGTAGCGAGCTCGTCGCGCACGGCGGCGATGGCATCGAGCGTGCGGCGAAGGGCAAACCGTTCGGGGCCAGGAGAAGGGTCGAGCTCATCGAGCATTTCCATGCGCTCGCTAGGGCCGAGCGCGGGCGTGACGGGCTCGCCATGGGCGTCGGAGAGGAAGGCTCGATTGAATACCACGAGGGCTGGCTTCAGCTCGCGGGCGTAGAGGCCTTCGCGGAGGTAGGCCGCGTCTCCGAGGTGGGCGGATTCGGGCGCGGTGACGAGAACGAAGGCGGTGGACGCGCTCTGAAGGGCGTGCCCGGTCGCGGAGGCGCGGGCGGCGAATCCCTCACGCAGAGGCATGAAGGCCTCGAAGAAGGCGAGCATCTCGGCCACGAGCTTGCGGCCCGCGACGAGGCTCAGCAGGCGGCCCGCGATGGCGCTGGTGCCGCGCGCGCTGCGCCCCACGAGCCCAGGCCCGAAGAAGGCGGCGATGATCGTCTCGTCGAGAAAAGCGCGCAGCCGTGCGGGGGCGTCGAGGATGTCGAGGGCGCTGCGGAGCGGCGGGGTGTCGAGCACCACGAGGTCGTAGGTGTCGTCGTGGATGAGGTCGTACAGACGCTCCATCGCGACGTAGGCGTGGGAGCGCGCGAGGGTGCGCGAGAAGGCCTGGTAGACGCGGTTCTCGAGGATGGGGGCGGGGTCGTCGGCGAGGCGGGCGATGAGGTTGTCGAAGCTCCGCTTCGTGTCGAGCATGGCGGCGTGTAGACGACCCTCACCTTCGACGACGCCGTCGAGCGGCACGGGGCGCATGCCGTCTTCGAGCTGGTCGAGGCCGAGGGCGTCGGCGAGACGACGCGCGGGGTCGATGGTGAGCAATGCGACCCTGCGGCCGCGGGCGGCGGCGGCCACGGCCATGGCGGCGCTGGTGGACGTCTTCCCCACGCCGCCGGGACCGACGGCGACGATGAGGCGTCGGTCGAGCACGGTCATGGGTCCCCCCGATGCGCTTGCATCATGGCGCGGGTCTCGGCCGACGCGAGCAGGGCGCGCAGCATGTCGGGGCCTTCGATGAAGGGCAGGCGCGCGAGCCGCACCTGGGGCAAGGGAGCCTCTCGGGCCAGACGGCGAAGGCTGGTGCTCGCGGCGCGGTATTCACGCAGGCGGGTCGCAGCGAGTGCGACGTCACCTTCGAGCTCGGGAAGGTCGGCGCCTTCGCCGAGGTCGATGAGGAGGTCGAGCCGCGCTTCGGTGAGTTGCGCGGGAAGCAGCGGCACCCGATTGACGACCATGGCTCCGAGGTGAACCCCGGGCCGGGCCGAGAGCAGGCCGTAGAGCTCGAGCGTCTCTTGCACGGGTAGCGCACCGGGGAGGGTGACGATGTGGAGCCGCGTCTCGGGGTCGTGGAGCCACTTCTCGATGCCTTCGAGCGCGCGCTTGACCGGACCGCGGGCGCCCAGGCTTCCGAGCACCTCGGGAAGCTCGAGCATCATGAGGGCGTGCCCGGTCGCGTCGAGGTCGACGAGCACTGGGTCGTACCCCTCGTCGGCGAGCCAACCGATGTGGGTGAGCGCAGTGAGCTCGGCCACGGCAGGGGCGGCGCCGTAGAAGCGCTGGAGCGCGGGGTGTTCGAGCACGCGGTCGGCCCAGCGGCGAAAGGGCACGTAGCGGTGCACGTAACCCTGCAGGGTGGCCTTCGGGTCGAGGTTGCACGCCCAAACGCCGTCGTGCACCTGAACTGGGGCGAGGCCGATCTCACCCGACCCGAAGATGTCGCGCATGGAGGCCCGGTGACCCATCTCGACCACCAGGGGCCGCTTGCCGCGGCGGGCTGCGGTCACGGCGAGCGCGGCCACCACACTCGACTTGCCCACGCCACCCTTGCCCGTGAACAGACTGAGCCGCACGTCGAGGGGAGCGGGAATGGCCATGGCAGGACGTGACTAGCAGACCCGGCCTCGGTGCACTACACGGCCCCTGTGGGAACGCCGGTCGACTGGTTCCGAGCTGCGCGTCCCTTGGCCCACGCGAACATCGCGCCGCCGTTGGTCCTGGGGCAAGCCTTCGCCTACGCGGAGACGGGACACTTCTCGTGGACGGCAGCCCTGATGATCCACGCCTTCGGGGTGTTGGACCACCTCTACATCGTCTTCGCCAACGACTACGCAGACCGCGAGACCGACGCCGACAACGAAACCTACACCCTCTACTCGGGGGGCTCGCGGGTTTTGGTCGAAGGGCGCCTCGCGCCGCTGTCGCTTCGTCGCGCCGCCATGGCCATGGCGGGCGGCATGGTGGCGCTGTCGATCGGATGGGGGAGCGCGCGTCCCGGCTTCATCGGCTTTGCGGCGGTCGCGATCGGGCTGCTCTGGGCCTACAGCTATCCGCCCATCCGACTGTCGTATCGTGGCGGAGGGGAGGTGCTGCAGGCTTTGGGGGTGGGGGTCACCTTGCCCTTGCTCGGCTTCTACGGTCAGACCGGCAGTCTCGGCGCCTTCCCGTGGGCCGTGCTGGTACCGCTGTGGATTCTGGGCTTCGCTGGCAACATCGTCACCGCCCTCCCCGACGAGCCCTCGGATCGGCGCGCCGACAAACGAACGTGGGCCGTGGTGCGTGGCCTGCGACCCGCGCGCCGGCATGCGGTGGCCCTCATCGCGGTGGGCGCGGGCCTGACGTACTTCGTGGGGCCTCCCTCGTCGGTCGGCGCGCGCCTGTGCGTCGCCTGCCTCCCCCTCTGCGCGTTGGCCCCGAGCCTGTTGCTCATCGATCGCGCCGAGCCGGCGCACAGGGCCGCCATGCTCGGTTTCGTGACCCTGCTCGGCGGTGCGATCTCCCTGGTTTGGATCGCCTGGTCGATCGCGCTTTTTTGGGGCTGACTCGCGCTGCGTCCTCGGCGAGCTCCTGCTGGATGCTCGCTCGCTCCCCGGTGAGGGAGCCGGCCTTGGCCTCGAGACCATGCTGTCCGGCGGCTGTGACGCGGACCGGAGGACGACGCAGGCGTAGGGCTACGTCGAGGAGGCCGGAGGAAACACGCACCCGTTGGGCAGGAAGGCGAAGGTTCTTTGCATCACTTGTGTGGCCGCACTGCCGTGCGCTGGCCACATCGTGCGTTCATGCCCACCCCCTCGAGCTGAACTCCGCGGAGTTGGGTACAATGCGATCATCGATCGCTTTGCGGGGGGCACCGTCTACGCAGAGGCCGACAAAGCGATCGTCGATCGCTTTGCGGCGGTTCGTCGTCGAACGGTAGGCGCACGGGGGCGTGTGCCGGCGCACGTCGTGCGCTTGGTCATTGCCCACCCCCTCGAGCTGAACTCCGCGGAGTTGGGTACAATGCGATCATCGATCGCTTTGCGGGGGTCACCGTCTACGCAGAGGCCGACAAAGCGATCGTCGATCGCTTTGCGGCGGTTCGTCGTCGAACGGTAGGCGCACGGGGGCGTGTGCCGGCACACGTCGTGCGCTTGGTCGTTGCCCACCCCCTCGAGCTGAACTCCGCGGAGTTGCGTGCAAAGCGATCATTGATCGCTTTGCGGTGGTCACGGTCTACGCAGAGGCCGACAAAGCGATCGTCGATCGCTTTGCG
>JAUHZF010000151.1 GCA_030426145.1 Polyangia bacterium | reverse complement strand
GGGGGCTGGCCGAGCTGATCGGCGCTGAAGGACCCGACACGATCGCCCTCTTCTCCAACACATCGACGGCGGTCATGCACCTCGCGCTGTGCCTGCCGTGGCGCAAAGGGGATGTCATCCTCGTGAGCGAGGGTGAGTTTCCCGCCAACGTGACGCCGTGGCAGCGGGTGGCGGAGGCCTTCGAGCTCGAGGTTCGGTTTCTTCCTGCGCCGAGGCCCGAGGCCTTCGATGTCTGGTTCGAGGCCTTCGTGGCAGAGCTCGCGCAGGCACCTCGGCTGATCACCGTGAGCGCAGTGCAGTTTCAGACCGGCCTCCGAATGCCCCTCCATCGCATCGCGATGGCCTGCCGAGATGCGGGGACCGAGCTTTTTGTCGATGCCATCCAGGCCTGCGGAGCGGTGCCACTCGACGTGCAGGGTGTCGACTATCTCGCTGCGGGGGGGCACAAGTGGCTCATGGGACCGGAGGGCACCGGTTTCCTCTACGTCGATCCGCAGCGAGTAGAACGCCTCATTCCGCGCGTGGCGGGCTGGCTCAGCCACGAGGACCCCTACGCATTTCTCCTCCATGGTGCCGGTCACCTCGACCTCCACCGGCCGCTGCGGCACAGCGTCGACGCCTTCGAGCTCGGCACGCCCAACACCGTGGGGGCCGCGGGGCTGGGCGCCGCCGTTCGCACCCTGGGTCAGCTCGGGGTGTCTGCCATCTTCGACCACATCCAGGGCTACCTCGACCGGCTCGAGCCCGAGCTGGTGGCTCGTGGGTTCAGAAGCCTGCGCGCGGTCGACCCTGAGCTGCGGTCTGCGGCGCTCAGCGTGCTCGCGCCCCCAGGGGTGGACGGGGTCGCCTTGGCACGGGGCCTCGATCGCAGGGTCGTGAGCCTCGGAACGCCCGACGGCTACTTGCGCTTCGCGCCCCACTGGCCGAACGATCCCTCGGCCGAGCTCGGTCCGGTCCTCGCTGCGATCGACGACGCGTGCACAAAGGTGACCTGAGTGGGGAAGGATTGGTGGGGGCCTCGGGTTGTGCAGACCGAACCCACCCCCACCCTTCGTTTCACCGAGGAGGTCCCCATGACTGAGCCCGCACGCCTTTTCCCCGAATCCACCTTTGCCCTCGAGCTCGAAGAGGAGGTCAGTGGCGTCCGCCCGATCCCCGTGCTCGAGGTCGACGTGACCATCGACGCCGCGGCTCACGAGCCGGCTGCCGCTTTCGCCGTGATGCGCGGGGTTCGCCAGCGCGTTTTCCTCGGTGTCAGCTTTGCCGAGGGGGTGCTCGAGAACCCCGACTGGGCGGTGGAGATGCGTCAGGCTGGCGCGAGCGCGTCGGCCATCGAGCAGTGTGCGGCGTGGCTGCGGCTGCACTGCATCTGACGCCTCGTGGAGTGAATCGGGCCGATGTGCTACGTCGGTCCCCATGGTGGCCGAGGAGGCATCGAGCCCCGGTCGGTCGCGTTTCGCGACCTTCTGTTGGATCGCGCTCGCCTACGTCTTGTTGGTGATCGTCTGGGGCGCCTACGTGCGCGCGACCGGCTCTGGCGCGGGCTGTGGCAGTCACTGGCCCACGTGCAACGGCGAGGTGGTCCCTCGAGCACCATCGACCAAGACCCTCATCGAGTTCAGCCATCGCATCACGTCGGGCCTCAGCGCCTTCGTGGTGCTCGCCCAGGTGATCTGGTCACGCAGCGTCTACGCCCCCGGCCACCGGGTACGTCGCGCTGCGGGTTGGGCGGGTGGGTTCATGATCCTCGAGGTGCTGATCGGCGCCGGGATCGTCCTGCTGAAATACGTGGCCGACGACCAATCGGTCGGCCGCGCCATATGGATGGGGATCCACCTCATCAGCACCTTCTTGCTGATCGCGGCCATGACCTTCACCGCGCACTACGCGAGCGGTGGCCGCCTGGCGCGTTGGCGAGGGCAAGGCAACCTCGGCCGGCTCGCCGCCTTGGCCATCGGGGCCGTGCTCCTCACGGGGTTGAGCGGGGCCATCGCAGCCCTGGGTGACACCCTTTTTCCCGCCGAGAGCCTAGGCACGGCGCTGGCCGAAGACCTGTCCCCCACCGCGCACTTCCTGGTGCGCCTGCGGGTGGGGCACCCCTTCATCGCCGTGGGGGGGGCCTTCTTGGTGCTCGGCTACCGCGCCTTGGTGCAGGCTCGCTACGAGGACCGGCTCGGGGTGGCGAAGTGGGGGCTCATGCTCCGGCTGTCGGTGCTCGGCCAGCTCGCCCTCGGGCTCGTCAACGTGATGCTGCTCGCGCCGGTGTGGTTGCAGCTCGTGCATTTGCTGCTCGCCGATGCCGTGTGGATCTCGTTGCTGCTCTTCATTGCCAGCGCCCTCGCCGAGGCACCGCCCGAGCCGGCGGGACGCACCTCCGACCCCATCGGTACGGTCGGAGAGCCCGCGGAGTAGACATGTTCTCTTGGCTCTTCGGCAAGGACCCACCTGGCGACCCCGAACATGCACGCGCGCTCTACCACGAGGTGCGCCGTGCGCTCGGAAACGACGATGACGTGCAGGTGCGCATCGTGGCTTCGATCGCCGCGCTGTGCGGCTGCGTGGCCTACGCCGACCTCGAGGTGGAACCACGCGAAGAGCAGGTGATCCGAGCCACCCTCACCCGGATTCAGGGGCTGGACGCCGCCGGTGTCGCCGCCATCGCCGAGGTCTTGCGCAACGACGTCGTGCGAATCGCGGGCGCGGAGGCCAGCACCTATGCCCGCGAGCTGCTCGACCTCACCGACGATACCTTTCGGCGCGAGCTGCTCGACGTGCTCGTCGACATCGCCGCGGCCGACGACGAGATCACCGTGGCGGAGACGAACATGCTCCGCGGAATCGCCAAGGCGCTCGGCCTGTCCGCGGCCGCCTACAACCAGGCGCAGGCTCGCCACCGTGACAAGCTCGCGGTGCTCAAGGGCTGACCGCCGGAATTCTGCCCCAGAAAAATCGGCTTAACGTCGGCGCGGTCACCGGCATGTATGGGGTGTCGTGCCGAAGCTCACCCAAACTGGACCATGGCTCCTCCTCGGGGCCTCACTGCTCGCGGCCATCGCTGCCGCGTGCCAGCCCTCGAGTCAGGCGGTTCCGCCGACACCTACCGCGTCGGCTTCGGTCGAGGTCTCGCCGGGGCTCCCGCCCGACCTCGTGCCCTTGGTGAAGGCGGCAGACGACCAGCTGACCCAGCGGTGGGCAGCCCTCGCGGTGACGCCGAGCCCCGACGTCGACGACGCGACCTTCTTGCGGCGGGTGACCCTCGACCTGACGGGTCAGCTTCCGCGCCCGGAGATCACGACCGCCTTTCTCACCGACACGGCGCCGGACAAGCGACAGCGGGCCATCGCCCGCCTGCTCGCGAGCGAGGACTACGCGCGCCACTTCACCAACGTCTTCGACGATCTGTTCATGGAGGGGGCGCGCAGTCCCCTCGTCGACCGGCCCGCGTTTCGCAAGTGGCTCTTCAACGCACTGAAGGACGGCACCGGCTACGACGCCATCGTGCGCGAGATGGTGGCCGGAACCGGGGTGAACACGGCCGGTGAACGCGACCTCTCCGGTTGGGAGCTCCGCGGAGACACCACCCTTCCGAAGGAGGTGAATGGGGCCGTGAACTGGCCCTTGCGCTACGCGCGTCAGCCCCAAGACCTCGCGGGGGCGACCGCGCGCGTCTTCCTCGCGGTGCAGATCCAGTGTGCCGAGTGCCACGACCACCCCACCGAGAAGTGGAGCCAGGACGACTTCAAGCGCTTCACCGCCGCCTTCATGCGCACCTCGACCCGTCCGCAGGGCAAGAAGATGAAGGGCCTGCGTGCCGTGCATGTCGAGGACCGCGCACGCCCGAACCGGAGGATGAACCAGCGGATGAAGCGAACGGGCTACACCGACGCTTCGCCGACGGACCTCGACGGGACGTCGCTCGATGGCCCTCGCGACGTGGATCACCGCCGGCGAAAACCGGTGGTTTGCCCGCGCCACCGTCAATCGGATGTGGGCCTACTTTCTGGGCCGTGGTTTCTTCGAGCCGGTCGACGACTTTCGTCCCCACGAGCCGGTCGAGTCCGAGGCCTTGCTCGACGCCCTCGCTCGAGACTTCGTGGCCCACGGCTACGACCTACGACGCCTCAGTCGCGCCATCGTGAGCAGTGCTGCCTATCGTCGCTCGGCGACCGGCAACGACGCGCCCCGTGCGTGGCACCGCTTCGACCTCCGACCGATGAGCGACACCCAGCTCCTCGATGCGCTGGTGGTGGCCACCGACGTGGGGCCGGTGCTCACCGAGGTCCTCGGCGACCGCGTCGAGCGGGTGAAGCTGCGCATGCGACAGCAGTTTCGCTTTACCTTCGACGTGGACGAGGACACCAGCGACGACACCTTCACAGGGACCATTCCCCAGGCCCTCATGTTGCTCAACGGGCCACTCAGCGCGGCCGGATCGAGTGCGCTCGACGGCTCGACCGTGGGCCAGGCACTCGCAGAAGACGATGAGGCGGGGATCCGACGGCTCTATCTGTCGGCGCTCTCGCGGCCCCCGACCCAGGCCGAGCTGGCCCATTGGCTCGGGTACGTCGCGCAGGCGAAGCGCGAAAAATGGAGCCACGAGAGGAACCGTCGTGGAGGCGGGCCGGTGGGCAAGCTCTACCGCCGCAAGCACCTACGCGGCACAGGGCCTCGCGCCGAGGCCTACGAGGACATCTTCTGGGCGCTGCTCAACAGCGACGAGTTCTACTTCATCCACTGAGGACCGAGAACATGACGAACCCCCTACGCCGCCGATCCCTTCTCGCGGGAGCCGCCGCCACCGTCACTCTGGGAGGCCTCACCAGCTGGGGCGACCGCTCGGCCCGTGCCGATGGCCAGCCGGCGATCGCCGACCACCTCATCGTGCTGTGGATGCAAGGAGGGGCGAGCCACATCGACACCTTCGATCCCAAGCCCAAGACCAAGGAGGGGGGACCCTTCCGCGCGATCAAGACCAAGACGCCCGGCCTCGAGGTGTGTGAGCACCTCCCGGGTCTGGCCGAGCGGAGCGATCGCTTCGCGGTGGTGCGCTCGATGACCACGAAGGAAGGCAACCACGACCGCGCCCGTCACCTCGGTCACACTGGCTACGCGCCCAATCCCACCGTGGCGCACCCCGCCTTCGGGGCTTGGTTCAGCCATCAGAAGGGGCAACCCGGAGAGCTTCCCCACTACGTCAGCGTGGCTGGCCCTGCCCACGACGCTGGCTTCCTCGGGGTTGAGCATGGTCCATTCGTGCTGCGCCAGCCGGGGCAGCGTCCGGACCACACGGGCTACGGCTTTGGTGTGGACCGTTCGCGCTTCGACCGTCGCTTGAAAGCGCTCGACTTCGTGGACCAGCAGTTCGCGGGCCGAACCGGCGACCCTTCGCTTTCGTCACGTGATGCCGTCTATGCGCGTTCGGTGCGCATGATGCGAAGTGAGCACCTCGCGGCCTTCGACCTCGACGCCGAGCCGGTCGCCGATCGCAAGCGCTATGGCGACAGCGACTTCGGTCGCGGATGCCTGCTCGCCCGGCGTTTGGTCGAGACCGGCGTGCCCATGGTCGAGGTGACCCTGAACGGGTGGGATACCCACACCGACAACTTCACGCGCACCCAGAAGCTGATGGGTCAGCTCGACCCCGCCATGTCGGCACTGCTCGACGACCTGAAGGCCCGCGACCTCCACCGCCGAACCCTGGTGCTCTGGATGGGAGACTTCGGCCGCACACCGCGCATCAACGGCAACGAGGGTCGCGACCACCACCCCAAGGCGTGGAGCGTCGTGCTCGCGGGCGGCGCCATTCGCGGAGGTCAGGTCTACGGCGCCACCGATGCGACGGGGACCGAGGTGGTGAAGGATGCGGTCTCCATGCCCGACCTCTTCACGACGATGGCCATGCAGCTCGGACTCGACCCCACGGCGACCGAATACACTCCCACCGGCCGCCCCCTGAGCCTCACCAACCAAGGCTCTCAGATCAAGGCGTTGCTCGTCGAGACCTGACGCAAGAAGGGCATCGCCCCCAGTTGGTGAGATCACGGTGATCTCAGTGGGGAGATGCCCTTCGAGATGGCTCGTGGCTGAGATCAGACGTCGGGGGGAGGTGTGATGCCACCCCCGGAGCCGCCGGTCCCCGAGCCGCCCGTGCCCGAGCCGCCGGTCCCCGAGCCGCCCGTGCCCGAGCCGCCCGTGCCCGAACCGCCCGTGCCCGAGCCGCCCGTGCCCGAACCACCAGAGCCCGAACCACCAGAGCCCGAGCCACCAGAGCCCGAACCACCAGAGCCGCCAGTCCCATCGGAGCCGCCGACACCACCACACTCGGGGTCGAGGTCGTCGATCTTCCCGTCGCAGTCGTTGTCGATGCCGTCGCCACAAACCTCGAGCGCGCCGGGAAAGACGCTGCTGTCGTCATCGTTGCAGTCGGCGCCTTCGCCGAAGCCGTCGAAGTCGCCGTCGACGCTGATGGTTTCCTTCTGGATGTAGCAGCCAGCGTAGGTGCTCAGCATCAAGCCAAGGCCAACCGTACCGGCAAAGAGCTGCTTGCGGGTCATCGACATCTCCCAAGAAACGCGTCCCACGTGTGGCGAACGCACCCATAGACTGAAGCCTGACCGGGCCGAGGGCAAGCCGGACGGCCAACTCGGAGGGGGCCCTCACCCACCGAGCAGAAAAGTGACGACGCTGAACGGATGTTCGCGCCGCATGGGGAGCTTTACGAAGGCCCCCACCAGTGAGACAAGGTGAAGGGGGGCCATCACCGCGGATCATGGGTAGCGACGAAGGCGACGACGAGAGGCAGGAGGGCGACCGCTTCGAGTCGACCATCCCCTTCAGCGGCCGCCCCAAGAAGACCTCCTCCGGCACGTGGGAGGCCCTCGTGGGCGCCGACGGGGCTTTCGATGGTCGCTACCGGCTCGAGCGATGTCTCGGCGAAGGAGCGATGGGGGTGGTCTACGGGGCGACCGAGATCGCGCTCGAACGCTCGGTGGCGGTCAAGACCATCGCACCCGACCTCGCAGGTGAAGGTGTCTTCGCCACCCAGTTCATCGAAGAGGCCCGGGCCTTGGCCCGTATCCGCCACCAGAACGTGGTGCAGGTCTACACCTTCGGGCGAACCCAAGGGATGTTCTACCTCGTGATGGAGTTCGTCGAGGGCTCGTCACTCGGCAGCATCCTCGACGACCACGCCGAGCGCGACGAGCTGTTGAGCGTGCACGCGGCCCTCGCGATCATCACCGAGATGCTCGACGGGGTCGCGGCCATCCACGAGGCCGGGCTCCTCCACCTCGACCTCAAGCCTTCGAACGTGGTCATCGAGTCGGGCTCGGGCCGGCCCGTCATCATCGACTTTGGGGTGGCCATGCAGGCTCTCACCGATCCCGATAGTCCCATCGCCGGGTCACCGGCCTACATGTCGCCAGAGCAGGCAGAGCCGGGCCTCGCCAAGCTGACGCGACAGAGCGACATCTACGCCCTCGGCTGCACCGCGTTCGAGATGCTCACCGGAACCCTTCCGTACATGGCCGACACCGTTCGCCAGCTCAAGGAGATGCACCGGAACGACCCCATCCCGCTTCTCTCGCAGCGGCGGCGCGGTCTCGGGGTCTTCAACGAGGTCATGCACCGGGCCCTCGCCAAAGAACCAGAGCGGCGTTTCGAGTCCGCCACGGAGATGAAGACCGCGCTGCAGCAGGCCCAGCTCAAGTGGACCCAGCGCATGATGATGAGCCCCTCGAGCGGTCCCATCTCGATGACCGTCCCCGAGGAGATCCGAGTGCTCGTCGTCGACGACGATCCCGATTTCAGCCGGGCGGCCGCACGCGCCACGCGTCTCGCCTTCGAGAAGAATCCCTTCAAGGTGGTGCGGGCCGAGAGTGGTGAGCAGGCCTTGGCGCAGGCCGCGCGCCGCATGCCCGACGTCATCCTCCTCGACTACATGCTCCCCAACATCGACGGGGTCGCGACCCTCACCGCGATCCGCTCGCTTCCCGATGGTCGCGATGCGCGCGTGGTCGTCATCACGGGTGGGGCCATCGACGAGATCGCCCATCGATTCCGGTCCCTCGGGGTGACCACCTTCTTGTCCAAGCCCGTCACCCTCGACGACCTCGTCGAGACGGTGCGCAAGCTCGCGAGCGAGTAGCGGCGTTTCTAGTCAGACGAAGCGCGGTGTGTAGCCGTTCATGATGCCGTAGGGGACCGGCCAAGCCACGTCGTGGCCGAGCTCGTGCGCCGCGTGCAGCGTCCAGTAGGGGTCCCAGAGGTGGGCTCGGGCGATGACGCAGAGGTCGGCGCGCCCCGCGGCCAGGATGGAGTTTGCGTCCGCGAACGACGAGATGTTGCCGACGGTCATGGTCGGGATCTCGGCCTCGTGCCGGATGAGGTCGGCGTAGGGCGTCTGGTAGAGGCGGCCGTAGACGGGCCGAGCGTCAGCGACCGTCTGCCCGCTCGAGACGTCGACGATGTCGCAGCCATGGGCTTTCAGCGCCTTGGCGATGACCACGGATTCCGGGCCATCGTTGCCGCCGTCTTTCCAGTCGGTGGCGCTGATCCGCACGCTCATGGGCTTGCCCGTCGGCCAAACCGCACGCATCGCATCGAAGACCTCGAGGGGGTAGCGGAGCCGGTTCTCGATGGAACCGCCGTACGCGTCGTCTCGCTGATTCGTCAGTGGCGACAGAAAGCTCGCGAGCAAGTAGCCGTGCGCCATGTGGAGCTCGATCCAGTCGAAGCCGCAGGCCTCCGCACGGCGGGTCGAAGCGACGAAGGCGTCGCGCACCGCATCCATGTCGTCACGGTCCATGGCTTTGGGGACTTGGCTGTCCGGGAAGTAAGGAATCGCAGAGGCCGACATGATGGGCCAGGCGCCTTCTTCGAGCGGGCGGTCGATGCCTTCCCACATGAGCTTGGTCGCGCCCTTGCGGCCTGCGTGGCCGAGCTGGATGCCGATCTTGGCCGGCGTGCTGCCGTGCACGAAGTCGACGATGCGCTTCCAGGCCGTCTCGTGATCGTCGGTGTAGAGCCCGGCGCAGCCCGGGGTGATTCGACCGTCGGCGGTGACGTCGGTCATCTCGGTCATGATCAAACCCGCGCCCCCCATCGCGCGGCTTCCCAGGTGCACGAGATGGAAGTCGTTCACCAGGCCGTCCGTCGCCGAGTACATGCACATCGGCGAGAGAACCATGCGGTTGTCGAGCACGAGGTCTCGCACCTTGAACGGCGTGAAGAGGGGGGGGGTGTCGGCTGGAACCGCTCGCCCCGACTGCTCGGCGGCCACGCCGGCGAACCACCGGTCGACCTCGGCCACGTACTCCGGGTCGCGAAGTCGAAGGTTCTCGTGCGTGATCCGGAGCGACCGGGTCAGCATGCTGAAGTTGAATTGGATCGGGGGGAGGTCGCGGTAGCGCTCGGTGTGCTCGAACCACTCCAGGCTGGCCTGGGCGGCCCGCTGCAGGGAGGCCACGTCGGCCTCGCGCTCGGCCTGGTAGGCCACGAGGGCGTCACCGATGTTGGGTTTGGCCTCCAACGCCTGCGCGAGCGCGATCGCGTCCTCCATCGCGAGCTTCGTTCCCGAGCCCACGGAGAAGTGGGCCGTATGGACCGCATCCCCCATGAGGACGACGTTGTCGTGTGACCAGCGCCGGTTGGAGACGGTGGGAAAGCGCCGCCAGATGGACCGGTTCTTGAGCAGCCGATGGCCCTTCAGCTCGTCGGCGAAGAGCGCCTCGCAGTAGGCGACGGTGGCATCCTCGTCCTGCGGGTCGAGCCCCGCTGCCTCGAGCGCCTCGGCCGTGCACTCGACGATGAAGGTCGAGCCCTCGGGCTCGTAGCGATAGGCGTGGATCCGCCACAGGCCATGCGCGTTCTCTTTGAAGTAGAACGTGAAGGCATCGTACGGGTAGGTCGTGCCCAGCCACACGAAGCGGTTCGGGCGCTCATCGATCCGAGGCTCGAAGTGCTCGGCGTACGTCTCACGGATCAGCGAACCGATGCCGTCGGCGCCCACGAGGAGATCGCAGCTCGCCGCGAGTTTTTTGATGTCGGTCACTTCGGTCTCGAAGTGCATCGTGACCCCGAGGGCGCGACACCGGTCCTGGAGCACGACGAGGAGCTTGTGACGGCTCATGCCCGCGAAGCCGTGCCCCGATGAGCTGAGCTTCTCCCCCCGGAAGAAGGTGTCGATCTCGTCCCAGTGCCAGAACTGCTCGGTGATCGCGGCGTGGCTCTCCGGGTCGGCCTCGCGCAGGTTGTCCATCGTGGCGTCGGAGAAGACGACCCCGAAGCCGAAGGTGTCGTCGGCCCGGTTGCGCTCGTAGATCTCGACCTCGGCCGTGGGGTCCTGTCGCTTCAACAGGATCGCGAGGTAGAGGCCTGCGGGACCGGCTCCGACGATGATCACGCGCATGTAGGCCGTTTTACACGGCTCGGGGCCCCGGTACACCGAAACCGGCCCCGGCATCGGCTGGGTTTTCCCCCCGTCTCCGCTGTACTACCGTCGGCGACATGGTGAGGCCCATCTCGCTCGTGGTGTTGGCGTCTGCCGACGCCGCACTCCGGCGGCGGGTGGTTCCGATCGCGGGCGATGGGCTCACGGTGGGACGCGTCGACGACGAAGGCGTCAACCTTCCCATCGACGACAAGCTGCTGTCGCGACGTCACGCAACGATTGCGCAGCTCGGGCGCGGGCCGGTGCAACGGCTCACCGACCACGAGAGCCGCAACGGCTCGTTCGTCGACGGGGCGCGCGTCAACAAGGCGAACCTCCACGTCGGGGCCGTCCTGCGGCTAGGCGTGAGCGTCTTCGTCGTCGACCGCGACGATCGGGAAGCCCTGCCCGCGGTGAAGGTGGGCACGCGCGACCGAATGCTCGGTCAGAGCATCGGCTTCGCCGACATCGAAGCCCGTCTCGACGAGCTCGCCGCCGCCGAAGGCCCCGTGGTGATCACCGGCGAGCCCGGCACGGGAAAGAGCCTCGCCGCCGCCCACATTCATCGAAAGGCCGACCGGAGCGGTCAGCTGGCCGTGGTGGGTTGTCGCGGGGCCGGGGTTCCTCTCACCGCCCGCGACCTGGTGGGCGAGCACGAAGGCCCGGCCGGCTACTTCGCGAGCGCCCTCGATGGCACGCTGGTGCTGGAGGAGGTCGACCTGCTCGCGCCCTCGCTGCAGGCGTTGCTGGCCGACGCCCTCGCCACGCGCACCTTCAAGCCGGTGGGCTCGGATGCAAGCCTCCCCTTCAACGCCCGCGTCATCGCTTCCACGAGTGCGAGCTTGGAGACCGCGCTAGAGGCAGGTGCCTTCTCCCAGCGTCTCTACGATCTCCTCGGGAACGACCGGGTCGAGATGACCCCCTTGCGAGAGCGACGGGTCGACATCCCGCTGTTGGCCAAACACTTCCTCGAGCTCGAGGAGCCCGACCGAGCCTTCGACTGGTCGCCGACCTTCCTCGAGAAGCTGCTCGTGCACGACTGGCCTTCGAACAGCCGTGAGCTGCGGTCGGTCATGCGTCGGCTCACGATGGTCGAAGAAGACGTGACCACGCTGCGTAGCGCCCATCTCCCCAAGGAGCTCCGCACCCGCGTCCACATGCCTAGTGAGGACGCCCTGCGCGCGAGCGCCATCACGGTGCACGTCGCGCCTTCCCGGGAGGAGCTCAAGGCCATGCTCGAACGCTACGAAGGCGACGTGCAGCGCGTGGCTGACCACTTCGCAAAGGACCGCCGACACGTATACCGCTGGCTCACGCGCCACGACCTGTCGGCTGGGGACTTTCGTAAGTCGCCAGAATAAAAGGGCTCCCCGGGGGCGGGGGTCGAAATCGTGCGCAACACCGTAGGGGTTTGGCGCTCCGTCGCGTCGGAAGGGCAGTCACACGATGGCCGTTGTGACGAGGAAAGACCCAACATGACCCGACGAATCCGTACCCTGACCTTCATCACCTGTGCCGCTGCGCTCGGCATGCTCACCGCATGTGCCACCGAGGAGGGCATCGGCGAGGCCGAGGCTCCGCTCGACGGAACCGAGGTCGCCGACGGCGCTGCCGACACCCAGGCCCAAGACGCTGCCCCCACCGAGGGCCGCAAGCATCGCAAGGGGCGCCATCACAAGATGGGCCGCCACGGTGGTGGGCCCCACATGTTCATGCGGGCGGTCGAGAATCTCGACCTCACCCAGGAGCAGCAGGACCAGCTCGACGCCCTCAAGGAGAAGGCACGCGGCGAGATGCGCTCGGCACGCGAGAACGGCCCGCCCGAGGAGCGTATGGAGATGCGCAAGGCATTGTCCGAGGCGGTCCTCACGGGCTCCGTGAACGTCGCCGACTTCGACGACGAGCTCGATGCAGCGGAGGCTCGCGGCCTCGAGCACACCAAGAAGATGCTCTCCGGCCTCAGCGAACTGCGCGCGATTCTCACCCCCGAGCAGCGGACTGCGCTCGTGGCCGACATGAAGGCCCAGCACGAGAAACACGCCGAGAAGCGGGAGGAGATGAAGGCGAAGTGGGCCGAGAAGAAGGGCGAGGGTGGCAAGCGTCATCATCGTGGCGCCCATCTCACCAAGCGTCTCGGCCTGAGTGAGGCTCAGCAGGAGCAGCTCGAAAAGGCTCGCACCAGCGCCGGCCTCGACCAGCGTCCGGCCAAGCCCGACGAGGGTCGCATGACCGCGATGCTCGATGCCTTCGCCAGCGACACCTTCGACGTGGATGCTCTCGCCGCGAGCAGCCCCATGCCCAAGATGGCCCGCGCCATGGCGGAGCGGAAGATCAAGGAGCTGAGCGTGCTCGTGCCCATCCTCGACGACGCGCAGCGTACCTCGCTGAGCGGCAAGATCGCCGAGGGACCCAAGCACCACGGCCCCAAGAAGGGTCGCCGGGGTGAGCGCCGCGGACCCCGCGGCCGCTGATGAAAACCGGGTGGTCTGCCCTTCTTCAGTTGATGCCGGCGCGTGAAACGACGACGAGCTGAACCGAAGTGTCGGCGGACCTCCAGCTGCAGGCCGCGCGCGTGGCCAAGGGCGACCGCGCGGCGTTCCGCACCATCGTGGAACAGACCCAGGTGCCTCTGCACCGGCTCGCCATTCGGCTGCTCGGAAACCCCGCGGAGGCCGAGGATGTGCTGCAGGAGGCCTACGTGAAAGCCTTCCGAGCCCTCTCCGCAGATCGTTTCTCTGGCGACTCGGCCGTCCAGACCTGGCTCTACCGCATCGTGACCAACGCGGCGCTCGACCACATGCGGCGGCGCCGATCGAAAGAGAAGAGCAGCGATGCTGCCCCCGAACCTCAGATGGATGGGGCCGGCTCGGCCGAGGCCCGCATGGCCCTGCGTGAGCTCGATGCGTGGCTGCAAGACTTGACCCCCGACCAGCGAGCGGTGGTGATCCTCAAGGCCGTCGAGGGCATGACCACTCCCGAGGTGGCCGAGGTCCTGGCATGCTCAGAGGGGGCGGTCGAGCAGCGGCTCGTGCGCGCACGGGCCACCCTCCGCGAGAAGAGAGACCTAACCGAAAGCCAAAAGCCATGAGCCACGACGACGACCTCGACCTCGAGCTGGGACGCCTACGAGACGCAACGGCGGACCTGCTTCCGTCTGCCGGATTCGCCGACCGGGTGATGGCGGCCGTGGCCGAGGTGCCCGAGGTGACCCTCATCGACGTGGTGGGACGCTGGGGCCGCTGGGCGGTCGCGGCGGCGGCGATGGCCGCGGCGGCGGCGAGCTTCATCGCGGTCGACGTCGAGCAGGACGTGAATGCAGAGGTCATCTCGACCTTCGATGCGGTAGAGGTGTCGCCGTGATGCGACCCACGCAGGAGCTGGTGGAGCCATGGCTGGCCTGAGCACCAAGACCAAGGTCATCGCCGTGACGGTGATGATCGGGCTGTTTCTCCTGGGTGGGGTCACGGGCGCCGCGGTGACGCGGACCTACCAGCAGCGTCAGTTCCAGGCCCAGCTGCGAGAGGGGCCGGGGCCAGCCCGATCCAAGATGCGTCTGCGCGCCATGCGCCGCTTCCTCGAGTTGACCGACGCGCAGGCCACCGAGGTCGAGGCCATCCTCACCGAGGCCGAAACCAAGCACGGCGAGCTCTTCGAAAAATGTGGGCCAGAGCTGAAGGCGCTCCGCGCCGACACCGAGGCCAAGATCGATGCGGTCCTCACCGAAGAGCAGCGGGCAGCCTACGAGAAGCTGCTCGAGAGACGGCGCCATGGTCGCAAGGGGCGTCGCGGGCGTCGTGGTCATCGCGGCGGTCCTCCTGTGGAGCCTCCCCCTGAGGGGGCTCCTCCGCCGGGGCCCTGAGAGCGCTTCGTGTTGCGCCTAGGGCGTGCTAGGGGAGGCGGCGTGAACGACGAGACGCCCTCCCAGCCCGAAGCCACCCGCTACACCGCGAGCGGAAAGCAGCGACGCCACCTCAAGTCGCTGGGCCATCACCTCGAGCCGGTGGTCTTGCTCGGAAAGCACGGACTGACCGACGGCGTCATCAAGGCGGTGGACGAGGCGGTGTCGCAACACGAGCTCGTGAAGGTGAAGCGAGGACAGGACTGCCCGCAGGACAGGCACGTCATCGCGGCCGAGCTCGACAAGGCCCTCGGGGTCGAGGTCGTGCAGAAGCTGGGGCACACGGTGCTGGTCTACCGGCCGCGCCCGAAGGACGACGACCGCGAGCGCATCCGGCTTCCCTGAGCTCAGGTGCCTTCAGCCGCAGCGTTGGTGGCGGGTTCGCGATAGCGGCTGACCATCAGCGCCGCGACCATGCCGACCGCGCTCGTGGCGGCAAGGCCGCCGAACATGATGCGGTGGCCGGTGACCTGCAGCGTGTCGATGAGATAGCCCGAGAGCGGTGGGACGTAGACGTCGGGCGAGTAGCCGATGAGGGAGACGACACCCACCGCGGTCCCGGTGAGGCGCATCGGGACGTTGGCCTCTTCGAGGATGGCGAAGTACACGCCGCGCAGCGCGTAGGCTCCCAAGCCAGCGGCGGCGGCGTTGACCCAGAGCATGAAGCCGGTGGCTTGGCCTGGGGGCACGAGTGCAAACGAGACGAAGGCGGCGACGAGGAGGCCGAACGCGCCGGCGACGATGCGACTCGCGCTCAGTCGGTCGGCGAGGAACCCGCCGATGATGGCGGCGCCAGGCCGTAGCCAGACCGTAAAGGTGCTCACGGCAGCCGCTTCGGCTTCGGACTTGCCATAGCCGTCGACGGCGTAGCCCGAGATGTCGAACGTGCCCCAGTAGGCGCAGTAGGCGGTGAGAATGATGAGGGCTTGGAGCCAAACGGCGGGCATCCGGACCACCTCCCGCAACGTCTTACCTGCGCGGTGGTCCTTGGGGGGCGCGTGGGGTGATCGCTCATCCTCTTCGGGCACACCGAACCACACCATGATGGCGGCGAGCCAGCAGGCGCCGATGTACAGGCTGATGACCGCGCGAAGTCCGGGAATCGAGTTCTCGAATTGGGCGAAGGTGAAGAGGGCGGTCGAAGCGACGAGCGCGCTCACGAGGCCGCGCCCGCCGTCGAGGATGCCAAAGGCCTTGCCTTGGTCCTGCTTGCCGCCCCATTGGCGGGTCGCCTTGATGAGGGCACCCCAGAAGGTGAGGATCGAGGTGACACCCATGGTGGCGTAGAGCGCCAGGAGACCATTGAAGGAGGGGAAAGATTGGAGGAGCAGGCCGAGGGCCCCCGTACTCGCGAGCGAGAAGACCAGGAGCTTGCGGGCCGAGAAGCGATCGGCCACCCAGCCGCCGGGGAAGTAGCAGAGGAGAGCCAGAATCCCGAACATCGAGCTCAGCTGGCCGAGGGAGGTGTTGTCGATCTGCAGCGCCTCGAGCAGCGGCTTGGTGTAGTCGCGCCGCAGGTCGTAGGCGAAGAGGTAGATGCTCTCACCCGCGAGGATGAGGCAGCCCATGTGGAGGCCGCGACGAAGTTTGGAGGCCGTGCTCACGGAAGCTGATCGGGGGCGCAGGTCGAGACGCCTGCACCGACGACACTTCCTTGAATGGTGCCGACGTCTTGGATCTGCATGGTGTCGGGATCGTAGCGGGTGACCGTCGTGTTCCCGCCTTGGCCGAAGAAGACGTAGAAGTCGCCGCCCCACCACGCGACCGCGAGCGACCCGCTGCCATTGCCGATGTTGAGCGTGGTCGACTCGACGATGACGCCGGAGGTGGTGTCGATCTGAACGAGGGTTCCGCCGGGGGCCTGGCTGTTGAGGAAGTACCCGTACAAGGGCCCGTCGATGCCGGTGGGGGTCAGCTCGATCGCGTTGCCGGGGTTCTCCGTGAAGGGGCCGATGAAGGACGCTTGGTACGTCTCGGTATCGATGCTCGCGAGGCCGGCCGAGGGCTCCGAGAAGGTGATGCCAGCCACGTAGAGCGTTTCTCCGTCATCTTCCGAGTTGGCGGCGTAGCCCATGCCGAATTGGAAGAAGGGGTCGTCGGACGGAGGCGGGACGTAGGGGGTCGCGACGCAGCTCGCGTCTTCGATGTCGACCTCGTAGATGTTGCCGTCGGTGTAGAGCACCTGCGCGATGGCATCGCGAGATACGGCCATCGAGAAGGGCGTACCGTTGGTCGGGCAGTCGAGGGTGCCCTTGAGCTCGACCGTGTTGGTCTGAGGCTTGAAAGCGAGCAGCTCGTTGTTGCCGGTGACGACGTAGATGTAGGTCACCTCGGGGCCCGCGCACTCCGGGGGCACGGGCGGGTCGGGGGGATCCGGTGGATCGGGCGGATCCGGCGGATCGGGTGGATCCAACGGCGGTGGATCGGGCGGCGGGTCGGAGGGCGGGGGATCCTGCTGCTCTCCGATCTCGAGGTTGGAGCGGGCGCCGCAACCCACGGCGAGGGGGACCAAGGTCAGCGCGAGTAGGGAAGCAAGGGCACGCACCATGAGGACGGTGTCATAGCCCTGCCACGCGGTGGCGTCAGGCGCGGATCTGTTTCACCGCGGCCGAGACGTCTTTGCCCTCGACGACCGCGCCCTGACCCTTGAGGTGCTTCATCGCCACGCCGGTGGCCTGGCCGTCGTTGCCCGCGGCTTTGATGGCGTCGGTGACGGGGGCGAGGGCGGCGACGATCTCATCGGTGGTGAGGGCCTTGGGGAGAAGCGCCTCGAGGACGGCGATCTCCTCTTCGAGCACGGCCTTCTGGGTGTCGTCGGCGGTGTTCTTGATGGTGTCGCGGTTGGACTTGACCAGCTTGCGCAGGATCTTCTCGACCTTGGGATCGGGCAGCGTGCCGTCGTCGGTGCGGGCGGCCTCGGTGGAGATCTCACCGATCGCGACGCGGAGGATCTCTTTCTCCACGGTCTTGCCCGCCTTCATGGCGGCTTTCATCTGGGCCTTGATCTGGTCGAGGAGCATGGGAGGGCTCGTAGTCGACGGGGCGGCGTGAGGGAAGGCTCAGCCGGGAGGACGTCGCGTGACGTAGAAGAAGTCGCGGTGCTGAGGGGCGCGGAGGTAGTCGTCTTCTTTCACCTCGAAGCCCTTGAACAGGCTACGCGTCTTGCGGATACCGGCTTCGATGGGAAAGACGACGAACCGCGGATAGGACCAGTTCACGTCGAGCTGGGCGACCTGGTTGGCGCCGGCGTGATTCATGCCGTCCGCGAGCACGAAGGCAGCCGTGTCGTTGGTGACGCCCACGAAGAGGGTCTGGCGGTCGGGTGAGAGGCCGATCGCGGAGCGGCGAATGACGGTGCCGCCTTCGAGGGTGGCACCCCAGCCCTTGGCGTTGGGGTCCCAGAGGGCGCCGTGGCGCTTGCCGTCGTGGAACATGCATGGCGGCGTCTGTCGCCACCAGAGCAGCTCGTGCTGGAGCGGTTCGATGTCGGGCCACCGGTCGATGAGCAGCTTGCCGGCCTTGGTCATGGCCACGGTGCAGCCGTGGGCACGGGGTCGCACGATGGTGGCCGCGCCGAGACCGGAGCCCCAGCGCCCGTGCTGGAGCTTGAAACCACCGTTGAAGCCCGCGATGAGCTGGGGTTGGTCGGCACCAGGGATGAGGCCGGGACGCGGGACCTTCCGGCCCTCGGCGGTGGTGGCTTTGGGCTCGCCGGTGCCCAGCTGCCAGTTCAGATCGATCTGACGGAGGTCGAGTGCGACCACGAACATCTCCGCCCAGGGACGCGCCGCGTCGGGGTGGAGGAGGGTCTTGTACATCACCGGCGTGGTGCCCACGGGGTCGGGCACGGGGACCCAGATGCCGTCGCCCTCGGCCTTGAGCCCCTTGTGCACGGGGCCGACGTTCTTGGGGGTGAAGACCATGGGCGGGGGACCCGTGGTGGTGGTCGCGGTGAGGGTTGGGATGACTGGAGGCGGGACGTCCCAGTAGGCTTTGGGGGCTTCGTCGCTGCGCGTCGCGCGGTTGTAGCGATCGCGCAGACCGTAGAGGAAGTCTTGCAGGCGCGAGACGCGCTCGGTCCCGATGACGGCGCGCAGGCCGTCTGCCAGGGTGGAGCCCACCGCGGGGTAGCGGTGGGCCGCAACCCAGAGGCCGGCGACGAGGACGAGGGAGGCGACGAAGGCGCGCAGCAGATACCGACGCCAGCGTTTGCCGCGCTTGGGCTTGGCTGCTTTTTGGTCGTCGGCGCCCACGGCGGTCGAAGCTAGAACGACGAACGGTTTGACGTCGTCGTGATTCCTTTGATTTCCGCGTCCAGCGGATGTGGCGCGGACCGGAGGACGACGCAGGCGTAGTGAGCTACGTCGAGGAGGCCGGAGGGAGCACGCATCCGTTGGGCGTGGAAGGCGAAGGGTTTCACAGGCTTCAAACCGTTTGTCGTTCTAGCAGGTCGGTGGCCACGTCTGACAGACGCGCCGCGCTGGGAAGGCTATTCCGACGGCATCATGCCGAGCTCTTCTGGGAGCGCACGACGCCGAGGGCGATGACGAGGTTGGTCTCGGCGCGCTCGAGGCAGATCTTGACCTCGTCGATGTAGCCGTCGGCAGAGGCGCACCAGCACCGGTTGAGGGAGCGTTCGCCGAGGGCGAAGGCGTCCATCATGGAGGCGTAGGCGGGCAGGCCGTAGCGGTGGATCATGGCCTCGCGCGCCTCGACGAAGTCGTTGATGAGCTCCATGCACTCGTCGTCGATGCGGGTGGAGAAGGAGAAGACGTCGACGTCGGATGCGTCCTTGTCGGCGTTCATCGTCTTGACCCGATCGACGAGGTCGCTGAGGGAGCGCTCGATGGTGGAGAGGTCTTCACTGACCTTGCCCTCTTCGGCGCCGGCCGACTTCTGGGCCATGCGCATCATGGCGGACCCGATGGCACAGACCACGGTGGGGATGGCGAAGGAGGTCCAGGGCACCGAGGTGGGGAACTGGACCATGAAGAAGGCGCCGCCGAGGAAGCCGAGAGACATGAGGGCGAAGCCCACACTGCGGAGGGTCTTGGTGTTCATCCCGCACCTCCCGTGGCGCCGGCGAGCACCACTTGTAGGGCGAGCCCGACCCCGACGAGGGCTTCACCGACGATGAGGCCAGCCGCGATGGGGATACCGACGTCTTCGCACCACCGCTTGCCTTTGACGCGTTCGGCGCCGATGCGGACGAGGTTGCCGATGGTGTAGGTGAGGGCGATGTAGAAGGGCATGTAGAAGCCGAGGCCGATCATGACGCCGATGCCGCCCATGCCACTGAGCGCGAGGATGAGACCGAGGCCAGCACCGGCGCCGTAGCGGTAGAGGGGAACGTTGCCGTCGGTGACGCCGCTGATCATGGAGGCGAGGGCTTTGCCTTGGGGGGCGGGGAGCTTCTCGGAGCCGAGCCCATAGGCTTCGTGGAGCACGAAGATGAGCACCATGACCACGATGGGCCCGAGCCACGTGGCCAGGAATTGGCCGATCTGCTGCTTCCGAGGGCTGGCGCCGGTGAGGTAGCCGCTCTTGAGGTCGAGCATCATGTCGCCGGCCTGGGCGATGGCGACGCAGATGGCCGCGCCGACGACGACGGAGGCGATGATGGCGGTGCGGTTGGCGACGCCGGTGCCGATGAAGATGAGGATGGTGACAGCGATGAGGGTCATGCCCGAGAGGGGCGACCAGTTGGTACGCCCGAGGCACTCGGAGACGATGACGCCGGCGATCCAGATCCAGAGGGTGCCGAGCACGGCCATGGCCACGGCCCGCGGGAAGCCGAGGTCGGGCGTGACCAGGTAGGCGATGGCGGTGAGCCCGACGAAGGCGAGTGCGATGCCGGCGTAGAGGACGCGGATGGGGAGCTCGTCCTGGTGCTCGTCCGTTTTGACTTGGCCGGCCTCCTGCATCGACTTGATGGCCGACTTGATGAGGGGGAAGGCGGCCACCACACCGCCGATGGCCGCGCCGATGAGGATGCCGATGCCGGCGGGTTTGAACAGCACGCCGCGGAGGGGCCCGGGGCCCTCTTGCACGAGGGCTTGGGTTTCGGGGGCGCCGAGGGCGGCGAGCATCGGGGCGAGGAACCAGTAGCAGATGAAGCCACCGAGCCCGAAGACGAGGCCCCCGCGTCCCGAGAGGAAGCCGACGCCGACCGTGAGAAGGGAGAGGTAGAAGGTGAGGTTGAGGTAGCTGGGGGCGCCGATGGCGTCGCCGAGGTGGAAGGACTCGTGGGGGACCTCGAACACCTGGGTGACGAGGACGTGGGCGATGGCGGAGACGGCGGCGCCGCCAAGGAGGTACATGGCCTTCTTGAGGCCGGCCCCGGGAGACTTGAGGATAGCGGCGACGGCGATGCCGCCGGGGTAGGCGAGCCGGTTGAAGTCGATCATCTGCTTGCGGAGCGGGATGATGAAGGCGATGCCGAGCACGCCTCCGGTGATGCAAGCGAAGACCATGAGGTAGGGGTTGAAGTCGGTGAGCCCCGGCGTCTTCTCGTTGAGGATGAAGAGGGCAGGGACGGAGAACATCATGCCCGCCGAGGCGCCGTTGACGGCGGAGGCGACGGTTTGGTTGATGTTGTTCTCGACGATGGAGGTGCGGCGCATGATGCCGCGGAGCACGCCCCAGCCGAGGATGGCGGCGAGCTCGGAGCCTTCGATGGAGAAGCCGAGGACGAGGCTCGCGTATCCGATGCTGACGGTGATGAGGATGCCGAGGGCGTAGCCGACGAGGACCGCCGGCACGGTCAGCTCGGGGTAGGGCCCGGTTTTCACCCGAGGGGATGCCATGAGGGTGGGCTTAGTGGTGGAGGCGGGTGAAAGGAAGCACGCAACCTTTGGGGTGGCTGTGTCGAGGGAGGAGCGTGCGTCTGCCCCGGCTCCGCTCGGAGAACGAAACGAACTCTCTGAGCCGAGTTGCGAAACAGGACAGGGAAGGGTGGTTTATGGGGCCAGGGGGGCGGTCACGCCTCGGCGCCAGTCTTCGGCCATGATGGGTCCACCCGCCGTACGCACGCCGATGAGCTGACGACGATCGGCGTCGACCACCAGCCGGTACTGATTGTTGGTGTGCGTCGTCATGTTCTCGCCGACGTAGAAGGTCCATGCACAGCGATGGTCGAGAGGGATCCACCGCGCGGACGGGCCCCCCTTGGGATCCACCTTCGGGATCGGATCGGTGCACAGGTCTTCCGGATAGTGGTCGAGCCACATCACGCACCCGCGCAAGTTGGGGTGCTGTGCCTTGCGCCGCTCGAGCTCGGCGCCGCCGGCAAAAGATCGGACCGATGATCACGGCAAAAGATCGGACCGAGGGTGACGTGATCATGCCAAGCGTGCGGGAGGTCGCCACCGGTCAATGGGTGGCCAGTTCCTCGCAGAAGGTGGCGGAGTCCGAGATGCTGGGTCACCGAACGAGGCAAAGGAACGGGCGTTCACGTGGCCCCCTCGGCGTGGTGGGGCTTAGACACCGCAGCCCTCACGCACCGGGCGCACCGGTGCCTCGACCACCGGAAGCGTCGAAGGCGAACCAACGACGGTCGAGTGGATCTCCGCGATCTGAACCGCGAAAGGGTACTTCGCGACCTAAGCCGCGGTGATACCGCTAGGGCGGCTCCTCGCACGCCGCGCCAAAGTAGACGCGCATTCTCCAGGTGCCATGCGGGAAGAGCACTCCGCGAACGCCGGCCTTCCAGGCCTGCCAGGCGTTTCTGTATGTGGCACGGAACGCACGAAGGCGCCGAACCAGCTCCGTGGCAACGGCGGGATTGCCGGCAGCGGCGAAGGTAGGCGTCC
>JAUHZF010000544.1 GCA_030426145.1 Polyangia bacterium | reverse complement strand
ACCTTCGCCCTCGACGGAACCCCCGCCGATTGCATCTACGTGGCACTGCACTCCAAGGACCGGCTCATCCCGCGCTGGCCCGACCTGGTGGTGTCGGGCATGAACCACGGTCCGAACCTCGGCATCGACGTCATCTACTCGGGCACTGTCGCCGCCGCCCGCGAAGCCGCCGGACGCGGGATCCCGTCGGTCGCCATCTCCGCCGATTCGCGCGCCAACCGCCAGGCCGCGGCCGAGCTCGGCGCGCAGGTCGCCGAACGCTGCTGGCACGAGACGAAAGCCCTGCCTCGCCCGCTCTCACCCGCCCCGCTGCTCAACGTGAACATCCCCGAGGGCGTGGGCCCATGGCCGGTGGTCGCCACCACCGCCGGCCGACGCCTCTACGACGACGACGTCGTCTACCGCAGAGACCCCCGAGGCCGTGAATACCTCTGGATCGGTGGCTCGGACTTCACCCACGATCGCGCGGCGGGCACCGACACCGAAGCCTGGGAGCAGGGGCAAGCGAGCGTGACTCCGCTCACCCTCGCCGTGAACGAGCGCCAGCACGCGAGCCTCGCGGCCGCTTGCGCCGACTGACCGGCGCTTCTTCTCGATGCTCTGACGGCGCGCCCAGGGGAATGCGGCCTCCGGGCGCTTCGCGCGTCAGAGGCCCCGCGGAACCGCGTCGAGGTCCACGTGCTCGAGCGCGTGCCGAATGAGCGCGCTCCGGTTGGCCTTGGTGTACCCGCGGCTCTTGAGCTCCTGCACCATGCCGTCGAGCTTGGCCAACGCGTCGGTGTACATCGAGATGCAGATCACCTTGTAGTGCGTCGGCTTCTTCGCCTTGTCCGCCTTGGGCGGGGGCTCGGACGCCGCCCGCTTGTAGAACGACCCGCTCAACACACCCTCGACCTCATCGCGGTCGAAGAGGTCACAGGCCTCATTTCCTCGCTCTCCTTCAATCGTCATCGCGTCCTCCTTGGCTCGTTCGCATGCATCTTCCGGTACGGCTCAGCCCGCCGCCCTGACCTCTTCCTCCGCCGCATCGGCGAGGACCGCGTCCACCAGGACGGCGTAGTCCTCCGCACCGTGCGTGCCCGGAGCGTGCTCGAAGATCGAACGCGCCTGGGCCGGAGCCTCTTTCAATTTGGTGGTGGCCCGAATGGGCGTCAGGCACCGCTCGCCAAAGTGGCTCTGCAAGGTACCGAGCGCCTCGGTGCAGATCTTCGCCCGCGCGTCGTAGAACGTGGGGAGAACACCCCAGACCTGCAACGGGTGGCGGAGCAGCTTGTTGACGTTCTTCACCGTCTTGATGACCTGGCGAACGCCGACGAGCGACAGGTAGTCGCACGCCACTGGCACCAAGACGCTGTCGGCTAGGGTCAAGGCGTTCTGGTTCATCAGCGAGAGGCTCGGGGAGCAGTCGATGATGAGGTAATCGTAGTCGTCGACCGCACTTCCCATTCGCTGAGAGAGCACCCGGTCACGGTTCTTGCGGCCCGCGAGGTAGAGCTCGGCCGCAGCGAGGGTCTCGTTCGAGGGCAGAAGGTCGAGGCCAGGGCGGAGCGTCTGCACCGCGTCGGTGACCTTCAGCCCCATCACGAGCACGTGGTAGAGCGAGCGCTCACAGGTCGCCCCGAGGCTCACGCCCACATTCCCCTGCGAGTCGGTGTCGACGAGGAGCACCTTGTGGCCACGATCGGCCAGGCCTGCGGCGAGACTGACGGAGGTGGTGGTTTTGCCGGTGCCGCCCTTGTGATTGAACACCGCGATCCGCCTCGGCGCGCGACGCCCACGCGGAGCGGCTGGCGCTCGCTTCGGGGTCACGGCGACCGGCGCTGCGGGAGCGGCGGGCACGGCGGGCTCCGGGCGCACGGGCGTCGCAGGGACGGCCGGCGACGGCGTCGCGACGTCGTGGGTAGGCTCGTCTTCGGCCTTGGCCATCTCGCCCAGGCGCATGCCCGAGGCCTCACGGATGAGCTGCGAGCGGCAACCCATCGAGCAGGCGTAGCGGCGATGTCCCCCCACGTAGAACACCTGGGAGACCAGGCTCACCGTGAAGCGCTTCGCGCAGGCGTCGCAGACGCTGTGGTCGGTATCGGGACGACCCTGGCTCGCGGCCAGGCAGTCCTGGGAACAGAAGAAGGCGAAGCCTCCGTCACGCTCTTCCATCTGATAGCGAAAGGTGACGTCGAATGTCTTGGCGCACTGGCTGCACTGCTCTTGGATCGCTGCCACGGTCCCTCCTTGCGGGAGCACTTGTCGAAGTGCCGATATGAGTCCCACCACGGGGGGCACGACCGGGCCAAACATTCGGCGCGCGAATGTGGCCACGCCCCTTCTTTCTCAGGAGGTGCAGTCCCAGCGAGAAGGGACCGCCGGTCCCGACGTCGTCAGAGGGTGAAACGCTCCAGGCGTTCCTGAAGGCGGGCTGCGAGCCCTTGAAGCTCATCGACGGCCGACGACGACGCCTTGCTCGCCGAGGCGAACTCGCCCGTGACGGCCGAGATGTCGCGCATCGCTTCGACGACCTGATGGGCGCCGGTGCCCTGCTGTCGCGTGGTCATCGAGATCTCGCGCGCAGCTCGGGTGGTGTCGCCCGCGAGGCGGTTGGTATCGCTGATGGCCGCCAACGTGCGGCCGCTCGCGTCGTCGATGCTCTCGGTCAACACCTTGACCCGGCCCACCATCCCCATGGTGTTCTCGGCCAGGCGCTGCATCTCGGTCGCGACCAGCGAGAAGCCCCGCCCCGCCTCCCCGGCTTTCACGCCCTCGAGCGATGCGTTGAGCGCCAGCACTTCCGACTTGTTGGCGACGCCGCGGATGGCTTCGAGGAGCTCGTTGATGCTACCCACGAAGTTCTGGAGCTGACGCATGCTGTCGGTGGCGTCTTCGCTGCGCTTGAGCGTCGACTCCGCGTTCGAGAGCACATCGGCCGAGGTCGACGCGATGCGCTCCGCCGACGTGGCCAAGCTCTCGATCGTCTCCTGCGTCTCGAAGACCGCGCTCGCCTGATTGGTCGCGCCCTTCTGATGCTGGTCCGTCATGGTGCCGAGGCTCGCGGCCGATGAACGGAGGATCTCCACGCCATCGCGGACCTCGACCACGATGTCGCGAAGGCCATCGACCATCTCGACCATGACCGCGCGGGCGTCGTCGTCCTCCTCCGCCTCGAGCTGCGTGAGGTCACCCTGTGCGACGCGCTTGGCCGTGCCCACGACATCGCCGATCTCCACCAGTCGCGAGGTGAGCGCGTTTTGTGTTTCGCGGAGCGTGCGACTGAGAAAGGTCGCGCCGAACCACAGCAGTGAAAAGTGCACGACATCGGTGAAGATCGCCTGCAACGCCATGCCCGACATCGTCGCGCCCTGCGAACGAACGATGGGGGAGACCACCAAGACGGCGATGCCCACGCCCACGAAGACCGTATTGACGCGCGGCGACGACAAGAAGGCGCTGAGCAACGTCATCACGAAGAGGATCTCGACCCCGCCGTAGGCCAAGACGGGGTCGGTCGCGGTGCTCATGAAGACGAGCGCGATGAGGGGGATGCCGAAGATGATGACGCCCACCGCTTCGAGGCCGCGGTTTGCACGGGCGAGCATGTGGCTCCCCGTCGAAATCAGAATCCCGAGGAAGAGCATGCCCACCGCGATCGGTGGCGCGCCCCCCAAGAACAGGCCGAGCGTGACGAGCGCGGCCAGCACGGCCATCACCACCGTCAACCGGCGCATGATGACGACGCGCAACTCGTCGATCTCAGAAACGGGAGAGCTCACGGGTTGAGGCATGGGTTCCACTCGCGCCAAGCATCACCCTCAAGGGGTGACGGATGCAACCCGCGTAAACACCACCGGCTTGACCCCGTCACGGTGCCGCTTCTGGAGCCACTCGATTCGGTCGTCATCGAGGAATCGAATGGTGATGAAGTCCTTCGAGTTGAGCCCTGGGAGCTCGACCACGACCTCGATCGTGTCGTCGGTCGGGAAGCCGTGCACCTTCCACTCGCCGGGGATGTCCTTCGCCCCGCCATGGATGACGTAGCGGCTCTTCTCCTTGAATTCGGCCTCGTAGCTCCCCTTCCAACGCCCGATGAGCTTCTTCTCGAGCGCCGACCGTGCGGCCGGACTCACTGCGGAAGAGGACGTGGGTGACGCGCTCGGGGTCGGCGTAGTCGCCGTGGCCGCAGACGACGTCGGCGTCGACTTCGGCTCGGGCGGCGTGTCGCGACAGCCGGTCAAGACGCATATCAGCAGCAGCGCAACTCGTGCCATGCGGCGCATTGTTGCGGCTCGGAGGCCATCACAGCAAGTTGCCCGTACGCATCTGACAGGTGGCTCATATGCAACACCTGTGAGATAACCCACAACCACAACTAACAACATGAAATTGCTACACAATTCAACGTGTAACGTTCGTCGAACGGTGGATTTCCCACAGGTGGAACTTCAAACGTGAGGGGTGAGATTCGTCATTCTCAGTACTTGCGCGGTGGCACGCCCCCTGCAGAGAGGTTGGGCTGGGAGGAAGTATGCTGCTTGGACCAAACCGAGATGCGCGGGCTCTGAAGAAGCTTGGAGCCGTCGCAGCCATCATTGCACTGACGACGCCGGCCACGGCGAACGCGACGGGCCTCAACACGCCCTTTGCCAAGTTCAAGCCC
>JAUHZF010000150.1 GCA_030426145.1 Polyangia bacterium | reverse complement strand
AGACTGCGTAATGCAGCGTCCCGAGAATCCATCGGTAAGCCGTATGCGGGAAAACCGCACGTACGGTTTGAAAGGGGGCCCTACCTTTCCTGCGCCCCCGGCAAAGGAAAGGTAGGGTCTACCAATGGACCTGACGGGAAAGCGAGCCATCGTCACGGGCGCGGCGAGTGGGATCGGCCGCGCCACGGCCGTGGCCATGGCTCAGGCGGGGGCCAACGTGCTCGCCTGTGACCAATCGGCGGAGATCGAGGCGCTCGGGGCGGCGCTCGCAGATGGTTCGGTCACGGCGACGGTCGATGTGGCGCGTGAGCGTGACGTTCGGCGTATGGTCGAGCTCGCCGCGGAGCGCCTGGGCGGTATCGACATTCTCTTTGCGAATGCAGGCGTGGTGGGCGCCATCGATCCCGTCGTCGATCTCACCGCCGAGGACTGGCAGCAGGTCTTCGCGGTGAACGTGATGGGCACCTTCTTTTGTCTCAAGCACGTGGTGCAGCACATGCTCGACCGGGACCAGGGGGGCACCATCATCGCGACGGCCAGCGTGGCCGGCCTGAGGGCGGGGGGAGGGCCGATGCCGTACAGCGCGAGCAAGGCGGCCGTGATCAATCTGGTGCGCAACGCGGCTTGCCAGCTTCGCGGGACCGGGATCCGAGTCAATGCCATCTGCCCGGGGCTGATAGAGACCGGCATGACCCAGCCGATATTCGACGCGGCGCGCGCGGCGGGGAAGGTCGACCGGATCGGACAGCTCAACCCCACCCTTCGTGCTGGCCAGCCGGGCGAGGTCGCCCGGCTGGTCGTCGCCTTGTGCGGTGACGCCGGCAGCTACGTCAACGGCGAGGCCATCGTCGTCGACGGTGGCCTCGCCGCGTCGCTGCCCTTCATCCCAGGAAAAATGTGGTGAACCGAACCCCGTGGCTCTTGTTGCTCGGCCTCGCCGCCTGCCCGCCGGCGCCTGAGGCGCCGGCGGCCAGCCCCTACGACCGCTGCCTCGGTGGCGATAACGCGGCCTGTCACGCGCTCGCCGAGGACTACCTCTCCGGCAAGCGTCCAGCCCCCTCGAGGCGTCGCGTAGGCCGGCTCTACGAGGGTGTGTGCGGCACCCGCTACCCCGCTGATCCCAACGCGTGCATGGCGGCTGCGCTCTACGCGCGCGCCTGCGACACCGGCGACGGTGGCGCCTGCGCCGCCGTCGCCGAGCTCGTGGCCACCGAACGGGTCGACGGCCCCGCCCCGGCCGGCGCGCTCTACGCGCGCGCCTGCCAGGCCGGCCACGCGCCGAGCTGCGCCCGCCTCGGAGCCGCGAAGGACCCGGCGACCCTACGCGAAGGCTGCGACGGCGGCGCAGGCGCTGCCTGCTTCGCCCTCGGTCGCGCCCACGCCACCGGGCAGCTCGCTCTCGACCAGACCGAAGCCCGCCACTTCTTCGAACGCGGTTGCAAGCTCCGCGAGGGCCGCGCCTGCGCGGCCCTCGCGGAGCTGGAGGTGCGGGGCATCGGGGGCGCGGTCAAAAGGCGGGCCGCGACCACCCACTTCCGGGAGGCCTGCACGGCTGGCATCGCCCCTGCCTGTCTCACCCTCGCGCGTCACGTCGAGCACGGCGAGCTCGGCCTGAAGGCCGATCCCGCCGCCGCCTTCGACCTCTACCGTCGGGCGCGTAGCCTCACCGAAGCCGCCTGTGCCGACCGTGACGCATCCGCTTGCAGCCTGCTCGGGGTCTTGCTCCGTGAGGGAAGCGGTGGTCCGACCGACACCAAGCGGGGCCGTCGCCTGCAGACCGAGGCCTGCCTCGCGGGTGACGCCGACGGCTGTCGCCGCGCGGCCGTCGGTCCGAGCGGTCGCTTCGACCCGGCACAGGTTCCGAAGGGAGCCGCCGAAGCCCTCGCCAAAGCCTGCGCAACCGACGGTGACGCATGCCTCTTCCTCGCCGTGACCGGGGGCGAGGCCGATCTCGCCGGCAGCTGCGCCCGCGGTCATGGGCCCAGCTGTACCGCGGTGGGGCTCTCACCGGTCGACCCCGACAAGCTTCAGCGCGCATGTGACCTCGGTGACGCCAACGGCTGTCATCACCTCGCCCTCGTGAAGGCGCACGTCGAACAAGAGCTCGAGGTCGCGCTCGAGCTCTTCCGCGACGCCTGTCGCTGGGGCTCTGGGGCCGCCTGCACGCAGGTGGGGATCCTCCGGCTGCGGGGCGAGGGCATGCGCCTCGATCCCATGGCCGCGACCTCCGCCTTCGTTCAGGCCTGCCGCCTCGGAGATGCGACGGGTTGCGCCGAGCTCGGCTGGCTCCGTCTCAGCGGGCAAGGCAAAAAGGACGTCGACGAGGGGGTGGCCAAGCTCACCGGCGCGTGCCGTCAGGGGGAGGCCGAAGCCTGCGCTCGGCTCGGCCTGGCGCAGCTACGTGGCCAGCACGGCCTCGATCGCGATCCGGCGGCGGGCAAGACCCTGCTGCGCGAGGCTTGCACGCGTGGGAGCGAGCGCGCCTGTCTCGATCTGGCGGATGCCGTGGACCCCAAGGAGCCAGCGCTGGTGGTCGAGGCGGCCACCCGTGGGCGAAAGCGTTGTCAGCGAGCGCTGCTCCTCTGCGGCGAGGCCGAGGCGTGGACGCAGATATGGGTCGTGACGCGCGAGCGCGCAGAGCCCCGGGTGAGCCCGCCGCCGCGCTGCGGCGGCGAGCTCGAGCGTCTCTGCAACGACGCCCGCGAAGCCACGGCGGCGCACTGCGCCGCCGAGGCCTCGGCCTGCTGGACGGCGGCCACCTTCGGTCGCCGCCTCACGAGCATGGGGGCGAGCGTGACCACGGCCGAGGCGCAGGAGAAACAAGCGGTGGCCTGGGCCCGTGGCGCCTGCGCCAAGGGAGAGGCCCAGGGCTGCGCCGTGCTCGCCGAGGCGCACCGCAGCGGGCGCGGCGTCCGTCAGGACGACGCGGCCGCGGATCGCTTCTTGGCCAAAGCATGCAAGGCCGACCCCGGCTACTGCCCCTGAACCACCGGATGGGCGCCAGCTTCGTCGAGGTAGAAGGCGTGCGTGCCCGTCGGACCGTGTGCGAGCAGGAGGGCCCAACCCCGGCCTGCGAGCAGATCGATGGGGCGGGTGCGCCACGATAGCCCCTCGGTGGCGACCACGAAGGGTTGTCCTTCCGCGTCCATCGGCGCCACGTGGGCACGTACGTCGCCGAGGCCACTCTCCCAGACGAAGGCGATGCGTTCGCCGAGGCTGGCCGCGAAGTAGCGGCTCGCCTTCTCACGGCGGGTGATGTCGAAGGTGGCGGTGGCGGTTGGTGCGCAGCCGCTCGGTGTGCATCGGATTCGGTGCACGTGGTGAGGGCCGGTGAGGCCAGCGGGGCCGCTGGATAGGCGGCCCTCCTCGGTCCACGTGAGGCTGGCCCGACCCGAACCCTCGCAGGTGAGCCCGGCCCAGCGCGCGGGAAGCGCGACGGGGTGGGCGTGGAGGGTGCCACCGGTGTCGAAGACGATGACCCCACCGTCGTCGACGCCGTCGTCGACGGCGGCGAGCACGGTGGTCTCACCACACGCGGTGAGGGCCACCGCGGTGTCGGGCAAGGGCAGGGGAACTTCGGCCTCGACGGCTCCGTCGAGGCCGTGGCGACGCAGGACGAGCGCACCGCCGTTCTCCCCCACGGCGTAGACGTGGCTCTCCCACACGAGCGGGGGCCCGTGGGCCGTGTCGTGACTCCAGGCCCGGGGCTCGTCATCCGGGGTGACGATGAAGGTCTGGCCGTGGTCGACGACGAGGGCCCGGGGGCCCTCGTCGGTGACCGCCACCCCAATGGGGCCGTGGCGAAGCTCCAGCTTCGCCACGCCGGTGGCGTCGTAGACCGTCCACCCGAGAGGGGCGGGGTCGTCGGGGCGAACGAGCAGGTGCACCGGGAACCGTGGAGCGCCATCGACCAGCAAAACATCGCCGCCCGTGGGGACCGAGGCGGGGAGGGGGTGGCAGCTCACCATCTTCGGGGCGACCTCGCACAGGCGCGCGCCAAACCCGCGGCGATGCATCAGCAGATGCGGTGGCTGCATGGCGCTTGCGTCGTAGCCCCCCGGCATGACCACGGGGCCGGGCCCGGCCTTCGACGCCGCTGGCGGGGCCATCTCTCCCTCGGCCACCACCCCGTCGAGCATGGCTACGGCGACGCCGTCGGCAAACCGATGGCTGTCGAGCTGCTCGCGCAACAGGGACAGCAGGTGGCGCCGATGCTCGATGCTTGCGCAGTCGTCGTCGCCGACGCAGCACTGACCCTCACAGTCGGCGGCCAGGTCGTAGGCCGCCTTCAGCGTGGCCTCGAGCTCGGCCGTCATGGGAAGGCATCGCGCCGGCCAGTCCGAGCGCTCCACCTCGGCCGTGATGGCCCGCTCTCGCAGGGTCGCATCGTCGAGCGCGCCCTCGCCTGCGAGGCAGTACGCGAGCTGAGGCTGCACCTCGGCAAGCCGACGCGCGTGGCGCCAGCCGTCGATGGCGGGGCAGGCGGTAAAGGGAAGCACCGCGATGGCGAGAGCCGTGCCGAGCGCGAGCCACGGACCGTGGCGGGGCAGGCTCCCTTCGTCGCGCATGATCGGCACGCTGTCGCGCCAACACGCGGAGCGCAAGCGGACCTCCCGCGCCCGGCGTTGTAAGGTTCGCCCATGAGCACGACGACGCGGGTGGTGGCGCTGAGCCGGTACGGCTTCGGGCGCCTCGGTCCCGCGCGCTGGACCTGGTGGCTCGCGGTCGCCTTCGCCGTCTTCGCGGCCCTCTCTGCGCGTGACGCGACCCCCAACGAGATCCACGCACAGCTGCGGGGCAGCTTCGTCTGGGTCACGTGGCTCATCGCGGTCCCCATCGCCGCCGCCATGGCCGACCGTCCACGAGCTCGCCGTCGCCAGCAGGGGCTCGACGCTCTCGGTGAGCTCGGCGGGCTGCCGCCGCGACATCTCCACCTGGCGGGCTTTGCGGTGCCGGTGGCCGAGACCGCGGCCCGCATGCTGCTCCCGCTCTTGGCCGTCGCGATCACGGGGCTGGTACGCACGCCCGCGCTCGACGGCTTCGGGCGGGTGCTGAGCACCATCGCCGCCGCGCTGCTCGCCGCCGCCTTGATGGTGGGCACGGCCCTGCTCTGTGGCCACCTCGCCGCCGACCGCGGCCGGCGGCTGTGGTGGGCCGTCTTGCTGCTGCCCTGGGTCCTCTCGCAGCGGCTGCCTGCCGACGTCTCTCTGGTGGGGGCCGTCGAGCGGCTCTCGGGTTGGTTGCTCGGAGGAGCGGCATGAGCCCGCACACGCCAGCCGCGCTGCAGTTCGCGCGCGTGCACGGGGCTGATGCTTCGGGCGCCCGCAAGCGGGCCCGGGGGCGCCTCCACAACGTCAACCTCCTCCTCGAGCCAGGGGTCTACGGCTTCGTGGGGACCCCCGAAGATGGCACCGCAGCGCTGTGTGAGCTCTGCGCCGGGGCACGGGCTCCCAAGGTGGGGATGCTCACCGTGCGCGGGCGTGAGCCATCGCGTGACCCCGCCCTGCGCCGCTCGATCGGGGCGCTGCTGCCGCAACCGGCGCTGCCACCGTTTGGCCGGGTCGACGACCTCGCGCGACGACTCGGCGCCGAGGTCCCATGGCGTGACCTCGGGCTCAGCACCATGGCCGAGCGCAAGCTCTCGCGGTTGAGCTTCGGCGAGGCGCGGGCCGTCGAGCTAGCGCTCGCTTTGCACCTACCCCGGCCGGTGCTCGTGGTTCTGTTCGAGCCCGACGTAGGCACCGAGAGCATCGACCGCGGTGCCGTGCGCCGTCGCATCGCGTCCCTGAGCGAGGCCGGGGTGCCGGTCGTCATCGCTTCCGCCGACGTGACCTCCCTTCGCACCCTCACCGAGCAGGTCTTCGTGCTCGAGAAGGGGCACGTGGTGGGGGAAGGAACCGCGCTCGGCTGGCCCGTCGTCGGTGGCCCCCACATCGTGGTGTGGCTCGATGGTGCCGACGACCATCGCCGCTTGACCGACGCACTCGAGGGCGCCGAAGCCATGGCTTGGGATGCGTCCAGTGGTCGCCTCGCCGTGGCCGGTGACGACCTCCGCGGGGCAGCTCGGGCCGTGGCCCGCGCGGTGACCGTGTCTGGGGTCGAGGTCCGGGCGCTCCGCGCCGAGGGGCTCGCCCATCCGGCGCTGGTGGCGGCGGCGCACGAGCACCGGCGCGAGGCCATGGCGCGAGGCCCCTCTGGTCCTACCGAGGTGGAGCATGTCTGACGCGGTCCTCGGCGCACGCTGGGTCGCGGGTCGGCTGCGAAGCCCCAGAGCCATCGTGGCCCTGTCGCTGGCCCTCGCCGTCGCGGTGGGGGCGGCACTCGCCGAGCGCGGGGCGTCTCCTCTATCGGCCCCGAGCCGCACCATCGAGGCGGTGTGGGGGGGGGTCTTGCCACTCACCAGCCTCGCGCTCGCCAACGCCGTGTTCGACGGAGGTGTCGCGACCAACCTCTGGGGTTTGGCCCGGTTCGGCGCCTCACGCCGACGCCTCGCCTGGTCCGCAACCGCCCTCGTCATGCTCACCGTCGTTCTGCTCGCGGTGGCTGCCACGTCCCTCGGCCTCGTGATCGCCTACCGCGGGCTGCCCGGGCTCGTGCCCGACCTGCTCGCCAGTCTTCCGGTCGCGGTCGCCGGGGGCGCGGCCTATGCCGGCTGGGTCGCCTTCGGGGCCACGTTCGGGCGCAAGGGAGGCGGGCGCTACGTGCCGGTGCTCGTCGACTGGTGGCTCGGCAGTGGGGTGGGGCTGATGGCCCTGCCCTGGCCGCGGGCTCACATGCAATCCCTCGCCGGGGGACCGGTGGTGCTCGACCTCACGCCTGCTGCGAGCAGCGCGTGTCTCTGGCTTCTCGCCGTCCTGCTGTGGTGGGGCACGGGTCGACGCCTCGCGCCGTGAGCGATACAGGATGAGGTATGGCGCAGCGACGGCTCGACGAAGCCTCGACCTTCACCATTCGCACCCGGGCCGAGGGCATGCTCAGCAAGCTCGCCCACGATCTCGAGCTCGTCGCCGGGGGGGTGACGGCCGAGGTCGACGTCGAGGGTGAGACCTGGCGAGCGGGCCTCGTCTTCCCTGTGGATCGTATCGACGTGGTCGGAACCCTCGACGGCGATCGTGTCGACCGCGGAGGTCTCAACCGCATCGAGCGCATGGAGATCAAGCGACGCCTTCGCAAAGAGGTGCTGCCCGACCATGTGGTCCGCGTCGCCGCCGAAGGCCCGAGCTTCTCCGAGGGCAAGCTGACCCTGCTCGCACCGAAGGGGCAGCACGAGGTTCCGCTTCAAGCGCTGAGCGTCGAGCCGGCGGAGCGAGGCCAGCTCATCGTCGAGGGGCGCAGCTTCGTCTCGCTACGCGCCCTCGGCATCAAAGAGATCAAGGGGCCGCTCGGCGCCTTCAAGGTGAGTGACGCGGTAGAGCTTCGCTTCCGCGTGAAGCTGAAGAGCTGATCACTCGCCGGGCAGCGTCGAACCGACCGGCGCGGTGATGTTGGGGGCCGCCTTGCCGCGCGCATCGTAGGCGCCGTTTTCCTGGTAGGGCTTGCCTCGGAGCCGGCGCGCCATCGTGACGCTCTTCCACATGAGGTAGCTCTTGTTGAAGCGCACCGACTCGCTGGGCGCGAAGAACGGGTTCTTCGTTCCTGCGAGTCCGGTGAGCACGAGCACGAGCTCTGCCACGCTCACCGGGCAACCCTGCAGCCGAATGACCTGCTCCTTCCGGTTCTTCGCGAGGGTGGCGGTGACCGATGCCATCTTCTTGAAGATGTCGTCGTGCTCTGCCGTGTGGGGATCCTTGGTGCTTCGGTCGCGGTAGAGGCTCTCGATCTTCACCAGCCCCTTGTCGAGCTCGCCCTCCCACTTGGCGCAGTCACCGATGAAGAGCACCTTCTCGCCCGGGTTCGCTTTGATCTCCCCTTGGTAGTCGCCGAAGACGATGTGCATCTTGGGGAGCTTGGCGTCGGTTTGGGCGTCGAAGAGCCGAATGATCTCGATCGCCTCTTCGAGCGCGCCGGGGCAGCCACCCCAGCAGTAGTCGGTTCGCTCGGGCTCGGGAGGAGGCCCCGAGTTGGCGGTGATGTTCGAGTCGGCGAAGTAGTCCTCGACGCGGATGAGCCCCACCTGAAAGCCCTCGGCGCGCTTCTGTGCCTCCTCGAGGGTGACGTCGCCCGTGACCTCGATCGCGTCTTGGTCCATCGGACCGAAGCCGTACTCGTGGGCGAGCCGAATGTGGTCGACGGTGGCGGGGTCGACGCCGATGATCCGACAGCACACGCTGTCGAAGGCCACCGAATTGTTCCCCATGATGATGAGCCCGAGGTCGAAGGGGATGGGCGTGAGCATTCGGTTCTCGCCGGCCGTGATGGCGTCGATGGCGATGAACTGCGGCTGGGTGACGAATTGGAGGTCGGCCACCTTCTCGTCGAGCCGATGATCGTGATCGATGAGCCGGTGTCGGTCGTCCTGGATCCCGATGTAGTTCTTCATCGCGAAGGTGACCGTGGTCCACGGGTGCGACTTGAACTTGGGGCAGTTGACGAAGAAGTCCGCGCGCGCCACTGGCTCGGGCGTGAAGATGTAGTCGCGCAATCGCCGAGGGTGGGAGAGCGGGATCTCGACCTGGGCCGATTCTTCGAAATGGTAGTGCTTCACGCCGGCGCGCTCGAACACCTCGTAGAAGCCAGCGCCTTCGAAGGCAGCGCGGGTGGGGATGGTGATCCCGCAGCGCTCACCTACGGCGAGCTCGGTCATGCCGCCGTCGCAGTCTCGTAGCGCCGCCACCATGCCCTCGATGAACTCGGGCCGCGTGTGCGCGTGCGGGAAGAGCGGGCCCGACGCGACCACGTTGGGTTTGACCAGCGTGTGCCCGCTCGGTTGCAGGTCGAGCTCCTCCAAGCCTTCGCGCAGGATCTTGCGAATGGCTTGCACGTCGTACGTGTCGCAACGGCGGATGATCACCTTGGGACGGGTCATGAAGATCGAGGCTAGGCCCAGGAACGGATCCCCGCAAGCGACGCTTCGACTCGCCAGTAGAATGGGGATCGGGTTAACTCAGCTGCTCGCCGTGCGACTTCTGACGGATCACCCGCTCCAACACGCTCAGCTCGCAGCCGAGGGGGCTTGGCTCGAGACCCTCGTGCTGCCCCCGCGGCCGCGCGGACGTCGACGTGTGTTGCTCACGGGCTTCGCGCGCTTCGGCGTGCACGAGCGAAACGCCAGCGGAGAGCTGGTTGCGGCATTGCTCCCCGGGCTGGACCTTCCTCGTTTCCCCGGTCCCCAGCCGGACGTGGTCTTCTCGCCTGAGCTGCAGTTCGTGGCCGCGACCGGTCGCGTGCATTGGGACGACGCCGACGTGGAGCTCGTGGTCCTGGTGCTACCCGTCCTGTGGGATCTGGCAGCCGCGGTGGTGCTGCGCGCGGTCGAGCAGTTCGACCCCGAGCTCGTCGTGATGAGTGGCGTCGCCGGGCCGCGCCAACCCCTTTGGATCGAGCTCGGCGCCTCCAATCAAACGCATCCCCGTCGCGACGCCTCGGCGCACCTCCAACCCATGGCCGATGCTCGTGTCGTGCCGGGAGGACCTCCGGCCCTGGGACACCGCGCCGCCTTTCCTAGCCTCCTCGAGCTCGGTCGCGCTCAGCTCGCCCGCGAGACCTCCCTCAGCGAGGTCATGCCGTCGGTCGAGCTCACGGGTTTTCCGCGGCCGAGCAACGCCTACATCTGCAACGCCACCGCCTACACCGTGGCTCATGCCCTCGGCTATCCCGACCGACCCCTGACCCTGCTCGAGGGAAGCGCCGACCAGCGTGGGGCCACCATTCACCTGCGCCGCGATCGCGCCCACGTGCCGCACTTCTTCATCCACTGGCCGAGCGAGCTGCGCGGGCCGCAGATCGAGGCGGCCGCGAGGGTCCTGCGGACCATCGTTTCAGCTCAGCTCAGGGCCAACGAGAATGCCGAACCACTCGTGCCCGGAGAGGCTCTCGAGCCGACGCACTGGCCCACCGTGCGCAGCTGAGTCGACCGGCGCAGGGGCCTCGGTTACCGTGCTCGCGTGAGCCACCGGCCCGCCTTCATCATCCACGGTCACTTCTACCAGCCTCCACGGGAGAATCCCTGGACCGACGACGTCGACCGCGAGCCCAGCGCCGCACCGTTCCACGACTGGAATCAACGCATCTATCGCGAGTGCTACCGGCCCAACGGCTGGGCCCGGATCTTCGAGACGGATGGTGCGGTGCGGCGGATCGTGAACAACTACGAGCGCCTCAGCTTCAACTTCGGCCCCACCCTCCTGTCGTGGAGTGAACGCCATCATCCCGACGGCTACCGTCGGATCCTCGCTGCCGATCGCGCCAGCGTGAGAGCCCGTGGTGGCCACGGCAACGCCATCGCCCAGGGCTACAACCACGCGATCCTTCCGCTCTGCAACGATCGTGACCTGCGCACCCAGGTGCGGTGGGGGCTCGCCGAGTTCAAACACCGGTACGGGCGCGACGCAGAGTCGCTGTGGATGCCGGAGACCGCTTGCGACGATCGCACCCTCGGCGTGCTCATCGACGAGGGGCTCCGTTACGCCCTGCTCGCACCCAACCAAGCCGAGGCGATCGAGGTCGATGGCGTGTGGCACGACGTGTCCGACGGATCGATCGATCCGCGCCGTCCCTACCGCTACGAGCATCCCGATGGCTCAGGGCGTTCCATCGCGCTCTTCTTCTACGACGGCGCCATCTCCCGGGCGGTGGCCTTCGAAGGTGTGCTCGCGTCGAGCCAAGCGCTCGTCAATCGCTTCGAGCTCGCGTCAGGCGGGGATGGATCGGTGGTGCACGCCGTCACCGACGGTGAAAGCTACGGGCACCACCATCGCTATGGCGATCGTTGTCTCGCGCACGCGCTGTTCGAAGAAGCGGAGCGACGGGGATTCTGGGTCACCAACTACGGCGAGCTGCTCGACCACCACCCGGCCGAGATCCCGGTGCGGGTCAAGAAGGGCGAGGAGGGGAAGGGCACGTCGTGGAGCTGTGCACACGGCGTCGGACGCTGGATGCGCGACTGCGGGTGCCACACCGGCGGCCAGCCTGGGTGGAACCAGGCGTGGCGTGGTCCGCTGCGCGAGGCGCTCGACCACCTGCGCGACCGTGCGGCGGCCCTCTACGAAGCGCGCCTCGACGACTGGTTCGACGACCCGTGGGCGCTTCGCGATGACTACATCGAGGTGGTTCTTCGCCGCGGCGCCGACCGAGGTGCCTTCCTCGCCGAACGGGCACGGCGGCCCCTCGATGCGTCGGAGCGGACCACGTCGCTCCGCTGGCTCGAGGCGCAACGCTCGAGCATGCTCATGTACACGAGCTGCGGCTGGTTCTTCAACGACCTGTCCGGCATCGAGACGCTCCAGGTCCTGCGCTACGCGGGCCGCCTCGTCGATCAGCTCGCCGACATGTCCGTCGACGACGTGGAGGCTCCGTTCCTCGAGCAGCTCTCCGAAGCCAGGAGCAACCTCTCTGCGACGGGGGCCGACCTGTACCGCCGCGAAGTCCTCCCGCGTCGGGTGCATGACCGTGGGCTCGCGGCGCATGTCGCGCTCACGCAGCTGGTCGAGGCACGCCCGACCGAAGGGGTGGTGGCGGGTCGCCGCTACCGGCTCTCGTGTCATGAGGCCGTGCGGCGTGGGCGTTGGACCCTCGGCACCTTCCGCGTCGAGCTCGAAGAGGTCAATACGGGCGCCAAGACCGACCACGCGGCTTGTGCGCTTCACCTCGGTGGTGTCGAGCTCTACTGCGTTCTGCGGCCCTATCCGGGCGATCAAGCCTTTGCGGCCTCACGTGAGCGCATCCTCCAAACCATGGCCCAGAGCTCGCTCCTCCAGCTGCTGCGCACGGCGGAGGATGAGCTCGGTCCAGAAGAGCACGGCCTCTCCAGCGTGCTCGAAGGCGACCGTGAGCGACTGAGCCGGGCGCTGTTCGACGAGGTGCGAAGTCGCTATTCGGCCCAGTACGAAGCCCTCTACGAGGAGGCGCGAGTGACGCTCAGTCAGTTTGCCGAGGCTGGCCTGCCCATTCCGCTCGAGCTCGCACAGGCGGCCGAGACCGCCCTCCGACGTCGGTTCGAAGATGCGCTGCGGCGAGCCCACGGCGATGGCTTCGATCCGCGCGGCTTCGAGCAGGCGCTTCTCATCGCCGAGGAAGCGCGTCGCTACGGGCTCGAGCTCTCCGACCCCGAGGCGGCCCAGCGCTTCGAGCGGAGTCTCGACGTGCTCATCACCCGCCTCACCAGTGGCGAGCCGGCCGCCCTCGGGGCCGATCCCATCTCGTCCGCGCTAGCCTTGCTCGACACCGTGCGTCGGCTCGGCCTCTCGCTCGATTTGGAACCTGCACAGGAGCGCATCTACGAGATGCTCCGCGATACGGCCGTACCCGAAGACCTCGCGCGGCTCGCGCGCAACCTCGGCCTCGAAGTCAGTTAGGTGGCGTGAGGCGGAGCACGAAGAGGGCGTCGTCGTTGCTCACGCGCATCTGGTCGGGCAGGTTCCACTGGCCGGTGTAGGTGCCCACGATGAACAGGTCGCCCGCGTCGTAGAGCATGTCGGCCACCTCGATGGTGTCGCCCTCGAAGCGCGCGGCCGTGGTGAGCGTGGGCGGGGAGGTCGCCATGTCGAAACCGAAGAAGCACAGATCCTCGCTGCCTCCGTTGGTACGGTAAGCAGCGCTGCCGTCGATCAACACGTCGACGCTGCCGCTGCAGGCCACCGTCACGTAGAGGTCGTCGCCGTTGGCCGCCATCGCCGACACGCGAGCGGCGCCTCCGTCGAACTGGACCACTTCCGGGGCACTCAGGTCCATGGCGCCGAGGCGCGCGACGAAGCCGCGCTCCGCCGTGCTGCTCGCCGCCTCGCCGGCCGCGTTGTTGAAGGCGAGGGCGCCGGTGAAATGACCCCCGATGAAGAGCGAGTTGCCCTGCCGCTCCACCTCCGTGAAGGCTTGGTTCTCCGGTCGGTTGATCCCTCGGACTTCGCCCAGCGCGCCTGACGGAAGGACCTCGGCGTAGAAGACGTCCGTGACCTCGGACCCGTTGTCGCTGGTGCTGGCGAGGTTGATCGTCTGTCCGCCAGGTACGGTGCTGAGCTGGAAGTCGTTCCCGCTTCCCGTGTAGCGCCCCACGAGGATGGCGCGATTGTCTTCGAAGGCGAAGTCTTCGATCCAGATGTCGCCGCTGGTGTCTTGTGCAACCCCGATCTCGACGTGCCACGGGCTCAGTTGGCCAGCATCGGTCCGGACGAGGATGGCGTGGAGTCCGGTTCCGAGGTAGCCCTCGGCGCCGACGCCCACCGTCACGTCACCGGTGAAGTTGCCGGCCACCATCACGTCGTCGTTGCCGAACGCGTGAGCGCCTACGGCACGGGTGTCGCTCGAGGCCAGGGTCTGCGGGGTCACGTCATCGTCGAGCGGCAGCTCGGAGCCGATCAGGGTCGGTCCGTCGTACGAGAAGGCCGTCTGCCCGATGGTGCGTTTGAAGACGCCGGTGCGCGCGATGAGCCCTTCCTTCGAGACCGCGGTGTAGGCCGCTTCTTCGATGGTCGGGCCGACGCCGAAGGACTCGTTCTGGACGTTCGCGGCGTCGACCACCTCGAACGAGATGCTTCGCGTACGGGCATCGCCCGTGACGTCGAACCCGTCGAGCATCGCGGTCGAGCCGCGAACGGCACCCACGACCGTGGGGCTGCCCGGGGCCGAACCGACCCCGATCCCGAGGGCGCGCGTGAAGCTGCCCGAGCCGGAAACGCCCGCGTAGCGCCAGACCACCGTCGGCGGGTCGACGACCACGCTCCCGCCGGTGCCGCCCTGGCCGCCCGTACTCGGCCCCGCTTGGGTGCTGGTGGTGGACGCATGGCCACCTCCGCCCAGCCCGCCTACGGCTTCGTAGTCGCTGATCCCGGTCACGAGCTGACATCCCACGCCGAGGAGCGCGAGTGAGGTGAAGCCCAACCGGAGGTGTCCCGAGAGCATAGGCATCAGAACCTCCCCCTCAGCCAGGCGCCGGTGGGCCCGATGATGGGCGTGAGCACCACACCTTCTTCGGGCGGGTCGGTGGCGGTTTCGGAGGGGGCGTCGAGCGTGAAGAGGGCGATGACCCCAAAGATGGCCCCCGCCGCGCCTACGGCAAAGCCCACGTTGGAGAGGTTGGCGAGCAGGTTGGCGCGATCGATGTCGGCCTGCGTATCGAGGGGGCAGCGCTTGTCGTCGGTGCAGGCGTCGGCGAGGCTGCCCTCTTCGCCGATCGCGAGGCCGCCCGTGACCCCGCCCAGCACGAGCCCCGCCCCGCCCACGGCGAACCCGATGGTTGCAAAGACGGGGAAGCCCGCTTCCTGCGTGGTGGGTCCCGGGTCGCCGGCACCACCGCCGCCGGGGTCCGGGGGAGGTGGGTCTACGGGTGCGTCGGGGTCGACCTCGAGGCTGACGTCGACCGATTCTTCGCCTCCTTCGTCGAGCGTGACGTCTCGCTCCACGGGGAGGTAGCCCGGCGCGGTGATCTTCAGCTTGCGGGTGCCCGGGTCGACGCTGATCCCGTGACCGATCGCGGCGGCGTTGATGGCCGTGCCGTCGATGACCAGCCCGACCTCGCTCTCACGTTCGCCGTTGAGGGTGACGTTCACGGTGAGTGTTCCCACGCGCTCGGCGAGGGCGGCCGCTTTGGCATCGGCCGTCTTGCGCGCCTTCTTGAACACCCCGGGCTCGTCTTCCTGCTGTGGGTAGCGCACGATGCGCAGGTAGGCGTCGCGCGCTTCGACGAGTCGACCGAGCTTCTCCAGCGTCTTGCCGACCTCGCTCGCCGTGGTCGGAACGCCCATGATGTCGTCGGCGGCCTTGTACTTTTCCAGGGCCCCCTCGAAGTCCTTCTTCGTAAAGAGCGCGTCGCCTTCGTCGAGGAGGCGACGTGCCGTCTCCTTGTCGATCTCGCTGATCTCGCTGAGGTCCTTGGCAAACGCCGAAGAGACCACCAGGGATGGGGTCAGCAGCAGGCAGAGAGGCAAGAGGAAGCGTCGAAGGCGCTTAGAAACCACGGTCTTTCGTCTTGGGCTGGGCTGGCGCGGGCTCGGGAGCTGGGTCCGGAGTCGGCGAGGGTGGAGCCGGCTGGCTGGCCGGCGGGGTCTTGGGGAGGGGACCGGGGACCCGCGGAGCCGGCGGGGCTTGGGTCTCAGGCTCGGGGGCGGGGTCAGCTTCGCTCTCGGTATCGGCGGCGGGCTCGGTGTTGGTCTCGGGCTCGGTCTCGTCGTCCGTGGCGGCGGCGGCCTTGGGTTGGGCCTCCGACGCAGGCTGCTGTGCGGACGGCGCATCCCCCGTGTCCTTGGCACCGCCGCCGAGCACGATGGCGGCGCCAGCGCCAGCGACGATCGCGAGCGTGGCGAGCCCGACCGCGATGGGCAGCCACTTGCGGCTCCCCTGGTTCTCGGTCGGCCCGTCCAGGCTGTGGGTGGCGCTGGCGAGGGCGGCATCGACGCCGGGGGGCATGCTGCCCTGTGCGGGCCGAGGGGGTGGCACGCTCCCGAGGTCGGGGGGCACGCTCGGGTGGGCGTTGCGCGGATGGCCGCCGTGAGGCGTGAAGCTCGAGAGGTCGGCGGGCACCGGGGTATGGCCGACGTGGGGCATCATGCCGGGATGCGGGGTCGTGCCGCTCAGCCCGCGCGGAATGGGAGGCGCGGCCGGGATCCCGGCGACCGGAGAGCCCATCCCGGGCGGCGGCTCGCTCGCGTAGAGCTGTGCCACCTCAGGGGTTGCGCCGTCCATGGGTTGCCCTCGCACGGCAGCGCTGAAGGCTCGTGCCATCTCGCGGGCGCCCGAGAAACGTCCCCGCGGGTCGACGGTGAGGGCGCGCGAAAACCAGGCGTCGATGGTGGGGGGCAGGTCGGGACGATAGTGGGTGACGGGGGTGAAGACGCCGCTGGCGATGGCCACCGCCACCGCCCCGACCGTCTCGCCCGTGAACGGCACGCCGGCGGTGAGGCAACGATAGGCGACCACGGCGAGACTCCAGCAGTCGGCCTGACCGTCCACCGTCTTGCTGCTGAGCACCTGCTCGGGGCTCATGTACTCCGGCGTGCCGACCATCATGTTGGTCGACGTGACGTTGCTCGGCTGCGCGAGGTTCGTCTGCTTGGCGATGCCGAAGTCGAGCACCTTGAGCAAGAAGAGATCCTCGTCCTCGTCTTCTTCGAGGAACAGGTTCTCCGGCTTGATGTCGCGGTGCACGATATCCAGCTTGTGAGCCCGGGCGAGGGCCTTGCCGGTCTGCCGCACGACGGCCTCGGCCTGGTCGACGCTGAGCTGCCCTTCGCGCTTCATCAGCGCACTGAGTGGCTCGCCGTCGAGCAGCTCCATGACGATGTACGGGCGCCCGTCGTCCATGACCCCGTGGTCGAACGTCTGCACCACGTTGGGGCTCTTGATCTGCGCCGTGAGGGCGGCCTCGCGGTTGAAGCGCTCGAGCAGCGTCGGATCCTCTCGGATCAGGTCGGCTGCGATGAACTTCACCGCGACGCGCGTCTGCAGACCTTCGTGCTCCGCCACCCACACCGAACCCATGCCGCCTTCGCCGAGCAGCTCGACGAGGCGGACGTTGGCGGTGACTTGGGTGCCGACGTCCAGCTCCACGCGGTCATTCTATGCGGCTGCGCCGCAGAGGGCACAGAACTATTGGAAAAGTGAAGCGTCTCCCGCCGAAGGCTGCCGTCACGGTTCAGGGGGACGTGGAGGGACGTAGCCGTCGGGGGCGTCGAGCGCGCACCGAAAGCCGATGAAGACGTGTGCGGTGGACGGCGGGAGCGGACGCCGATCGAGCAGGTGCTCGGCTTCGTCGTAGAAGCTGCCACCGCGGGCGACCGGCAGTCGCGGCCCACTCGGGTTGGTGCGGTCGGGGGTCTTGTCGCTGACCCACTCGGCGACGTTGCCGACGAGGTCGAGCACGCGCTCGGCGCTGTGGTCGCCGGGGTGGCTTCCCACGGGACAGGTCGCCGTCTTGGGCTGCTCGCCGAGGCAGCTGCTGTTCAACCCGTAGCAGGCCGTCTTGCAGGTTGGCGGAGCGTCACCCCACGGGAACTTGCGAGGCGGCTCGCCGAGCGCGGCTTGCGTCCACTCGAGCGAGGTGGGCAGGCGCTTACCCACGCTCTGGCAGTAGTCGAGGGCACCATCGTGCTTCACGCAGTTGACCGGGTGGTCGTTCTTTCCCCGTCGAGTGTTGCAACGCCCCTCCCAGGCTTCTTTGATCTTGGTGGGGTCGCCCTCGATGCCCAGCGCCACGAGGGCCTCCGGGGCGAGGGTGATTCGCCCCGCGGGAACACAGGACGAGCATCGTGCGTACTCGCCTGCGGTGACCTCGTGCACGTCGATGAAGAACTTGCCGGCGGGCACGTAGACCATGCCCACCGGGGGCGTGAAAGCCGCCTTGCTGCCGCCTGCTCCTGCGTCTGCGCCGCCGCCGCCGCCTGAGCCCGGGGCCGCCTTGGCGCCCCCTTCACCGGCCGTGGCCGTCGTGGCGGGTTGAAGGGCACCGGTCGCGGTGGGGATGGCTTTCGGGCGGTCGGCCGTGGTCGCGGCGTCGGCGTTGACGGGTAGCTGCGGGTTGGAGCCGTTGCCCTCGACATCGGAAGGTTCGACTTGCCTCAGCTCGTTGTAGACGAGGCCGGCCCCCACGAGGGCGAGGACCACCACGACGGGCAACGTCCAGCGCGACGTGCCGCCGTCGGTTTCGAGGGTGTCGTTCGTGCGCGTCTCATCGACCCGTCGCCGCAGCTCGCGCGTGGAGGGGCGCTTCGGAGGCTCTTCGTCGATCGCCTCTTCGGCCGAGCGCTTGGTGGACGGCGTGCCCGCCACTTCCGCTTTCTCGCCTTGCTCCTTGGTGCTCACCGGCTTGGCGGGGGGCGTCGCGGGGAGGGGAACTTCCAGGTCGTGGTCGCGCACGAAGTCGCCGGTGGCGGAGACGTCGGCTTCGGACGGCTCCCGCACGGTGGGCACCAGGGGTTCGGCGGTGAGCGACGCTTCGAGGGCCTCCCAGAAGCTCCCCGCATTCTGGTAGCGGCCGCCCGGCTCGACGGCGAGGGCGCGCGAGAGCACCTCGTCGACGGCATTGGTGGTCTGCACCCCGTGGTGGCGAAGGGTGGGGCGCGAAGCTGGGTCGGCGGCCGCGACGTAGAGTTGCGTCGCGTCGTCACCGTCGAGCGCACGCTCGCCGTAGACGAGCTCGACGAGGATGAGGGCCAAGGCGAAGACGTCGGTCCAAGGACCGGTGGCCCCCCGCTTCTTGTTGAACTGCTCCGGCGCCCCGTAGCTGGGGGTGAAAGCCGTGGGCTGTCGCTGGGTGGCGGCCGGCGCCGCGGTGAACGCGGCTTGCCCGGTGAGGACCTTGGCGATGCCGAAGTCGAGCACCTTGAGCCCGCGGCCGGTGGCGGTCTCGGTGAGGAAGAGGTTCTCGGGCTTCACGTCGCGATGGGCGACGCCTTGCTCGTGGGCCACCGCCAGCGCGTTGGCTGCCGGCGTGAGCAGTTTCACCGCCTCACGCAGGGTCATGCCTCCGCTTCCGTCTTTGCGACGCTCGTCGAGGTGCTCGGCCAGGGTCTCGCCCTCGAGCCACTCCATCACCAGGTAGGGCACCCAGGTGCCCTTGGGGGTGGTGACTGCTCCCACGTCGAGGGCCTGCACGATGCCACTCGAGAGCTTCGAGAGCCGATGAAGGACCCGACCCTCGTCTTGAAGCCGGGTCAGAAGCGCGTCGCGCGCGTCCTCGTCGAGGGTCTCGGGCACGCGAAGGCACTTGACCGCGATGGGCTCACCGAAGCCGCTGTGCACGCCGCGGTAGACGACGCCGAAGCCCCCCTGACCCACGAGCTGGGTCACGCGGTACTTGTCGCCGATGGTCTCTCCTTCGAGCCCGAAGGGATCACGACCCGAGTTCGCGCTGGGCGACCCCTCCGTCATCGTTCCGCGGTCATAGTCTGCCCGCGGCCTTTTGGCCACTTCCTGGGCCCGTTGCGCGGGGCGCGGGACTCGACCAAGGTGCAACCATGCGGTTGCCGCGAGCGTCCTTCATCACGAGCCTGGGACCCCTGAGTGCCCTTTTCGTCCTCGGCTGTGCCTCTCCCACGCCGTCTCCGCAACCCACCGCCACCCAGCCCATCAGCGCGCCGACCACGCCCGCGACGAGCGGACCGGTCGCCGTGGCGAGCACGACCGCGACGGCCTCGGCGCCCCCTCTGAGCGCGCCGGAGCCCGCGCCTCGAGGCCCACTTCACACCTTCTACGAAGGCCTCCGGGCTCTCGAGCGCGGCGAGCGCCGAGATCACGTCCGGATCATCTGGCTCGGCGATTCCCACGCTCAAGCCGACTTCTGGACCGACGTCATCCGTACCGGTCTGCAGAAGCGGTTTGGCCACGGCGGCCCTGGCTTCGTGCATCTCGGCTTCAAAGACTACCGCCACGCCGACATTCGCTTCGACATCCGCGGTCGGTGGCGCATGCGACCCAAGGCTCCGTCCACCATCAAGCCCTGGGGCGATGGTGCGTTTGGGCTCGGAGGCATCTTGCATGCGGGCTGGGCCGAGTACCGGTCGGTGTCGATGACGGTCGAGGACCCGGCCCTCGCGGGCAAGCCGCTTCGGTGGGACTTCTGCTACAAACACGGCCTCGAGGCCGACCAGTTCCGCCTCGAGCTCGGTGATGCACCTCCCGAGACCTTCGCGCCAGCCGAGGCCGCACCCACGAAGGGCGCGGCCCATGTCGGCGAGATGGTGCACATCGAGCGACGCACGGTGGGACCGACGCGACTCAAGGTGCGCATCCTCGACGGTCGCCCCGATTTTTGCGGCGTCGTGGTCGAGACCGACCCCAAGGAGGCATCCCCGGGCGTGGTCCTCGACAACCTCGGCATCAATGGCGCCCGCTACGCAACCCCGCTCGCGTGGAACGAAGAGGCCTGGGCCGCCGAAGTGAAGCGCCGGCCCGCGCCGGAGCTCTTCATCTTCGAGTATGGCGGCAACGAGGCGAGCGACCTCGTGCTCAAGCCGGAGCAGTACAAGGAGAACGCGCTCGCCCTCATCGCACGGGCTCGACGCATTCGTCCCGACGCCTCTTGTCTGGTCATCGGGCCGTCCGATCGGGCCGACGCGGAGGCGAAGATCCCGCCCATCGTGGCCGCGCTCGAAGACGCTGCCGCTCAGGCCAAGTGTCGATTCTGGAACACCTACGAGGTGATGGGAGGCCGCGGGTCGCTACGCAAATGGCGCGACGCCGACAAAGCAGCGCCGGACGGCATCCACCTCAAGCCGAAGGGCTACGACGAGATCGGCGCCCTGCTGCTGCAAGACCTGATGGCCGACTATCGCCGCTGAGCCGGGCGCCGCTGAGCCGGGCGCCGCTGAGCCGGGCGCCGCTGAGCCCGGCGCTCAGCGACGGCGGATCCGCGGGATGTTGGTGCGCGGCGGAGCTGGGCTCGGCGCCGCCTTCGGCCGCGGGAAGGTCTTGCGCGGAGGGATGTAGGAGGGCGGTTTCGGCTGAGGCGAGGGTTGCGGTGCCGGCTGAGGTGCCGGCTGAGGTGCCGGCTGCGGCGCCGGCCGGGGCTGGATCGGCGTGCGCGGCGGAATGGCGCCGGGGAAGGGGAAGCCCGAAGGAATGACCGGTGGCGTGAACGTCGGCAGGGTCGACGGGATGACCGGCGTCGTCGGGCGAGGCGGCTGCGGCTGCGTGGGTTGGGGCGGCTGCGGCTGCGTGGGCTGGGGCGGCTGAGGCTGCGTCGGTCGCGGCGTCGGCGGCGTGGGGGTCGGCGCCGGATCCACGGGGGAGGGCACCGGAACGGGATCCGGGTCGGTCTGCGGCTGCGGCTGCGGCTCCGGATCGGGGTCCGGCTCCGGCTTCTTCTTCTTGTTGGTGTCCACGATGGGACCACCGTCGTCTTCGGTGGTGCTGCCGCCGTTGACCTCCTGAGCCACGTAGATCCCGCCCACCACCGCGGCCGAGACGCCGGCGGCGATGAGGAGGATGCTGAACATGGAGGCGCCGCCCTTCTTCTTCTTGCGCCCGCGCGCCACGGGGGGCTCGGGCGTGGCCATCACGGGACCTGGCGTGGGGCCGGTGGGCCCGATGGGCGTCGCGTGGGCCGGGGTCTGCGCACTCGGTTCGAAGGCGGGCGGGACGAATCCGTCCGCGACCATGGTGCCGCCGGCCTTGGCGTTGGTGCCTCCGTCGAGGCCCTGGGCGGTCGCGACGCCGTTGGGCATCGGCTCGGTGCCGGCACGCAGGTGCTCCGCCGCGCCTTGGGGCATGGCCATGGTGCCCGAGCCCTCGGCCGCACCTTCGGTGGCGCCGCGCAGCTTGCCTGCGGCCGCACGAGCGGCATCCGTCGTCTCGAGGGGCTCCTCGTCAAAGCCCTCTTCCGCGGCCTCGACGGCGTCGTCCTCCGGGGGCTCGGTCTTGGAGACTGCGCTCAGTCCGGCTGCAATGCCCGACAGGGCGGGGTCGAGCGTCGAGTCGGCGGTGTCCGCCAATGCGTCGAATTGCGAGGCGCGAGGCCCGTAGGGCAAGATGGCGGCGCGGAAGGCCTCCACGCTGTCGAAGCGCTGCTCCGGCTCCGCGGCCATGGCCTTGTGGACGGCCGCGCAGAGCGGGGCCGCCAAGCCGGGGGCGAGCTCTTGGAGCTTGGCTACGCGTCCTTCGAGGTACTGCGCGGCGATCGCGTGGGCGTTGTCGCCGCCTACGGGGCGGCGCCCGGCGAGCATCTCGAAGAACATGACGCCCATGGAGAAGACGTCGGCCCGCGCATCGACCTTATCGGCAGAGAAGGCCTGCTCGGGCGCCATGTACTCCGGCGTGCCCATCACGACACCTGGTCGCGTGAGGCCGCGGTCCATCTCGCCGCTGGCCTTGAGCTTGGCGATCCCGAAGTCGAGGATCTTCACCAGGGGCTGGCCCTTGCCGTCGGTCGACAGGATGACGTTGTCGGGCTTGAGGTCGCGATGGACGATGTCGAGCGCGTGGGCCGCGTTCACGCCTTCCATCATCTGAAGCATGATGTCGAAGGCTTCTTCCTCCGTCATGCGCTTGCCGGCCCGGTAGTTCTTCTCGTAGAGGGTCTGGAGCGTGTCGCCTTCGACGTACTCCATGACCATGTAGGCCAGCCCCTCGGGCGTGCGGTCGACGTCGGAGACGTTCGCGACGTGCACGCTCTTGATGCGCGCCGAGACCTGCGCCTCCTGGAGGAATCGTTCCACCAGCCCCTTGCGGCGTGAGAGCATGGCGTGAAGGAACTTCAGCGCCACGGTGGTGCCCAAGAGCTCGTGCCGGGCCTCG
>JAUHZF010000149.1 GCA_030426145.1 Polyangia bacterium | reverse complement strand
CGGGCGCCGGATCCGTGGTCAGTCGCCGTAGTCCTCGGCCGTCGCGCCGGATCAGATAGATGTCCGGGTTGCCATCGCGGGTCGACGCGAAGGCGAGCCACTGACCGTCTGGGGACCAGCTCGGTTGCTCGTCGAGCATCTCGCCCTCGGAGCGGTACTCGACGGTGCCGTCGGAGACGCGCACCACGTGGAGGTGAGACCGCTTGTTCGGAAGGCGCTCGACGAAGGCGATTCGCTCACCGTCGGGCGACCACACGAGGTCTTGTTCAGCGAAAGCTCCTTCGGTGCCGTCCGTGCGTAACGGGCGCGGCTTTCCACCGTCGGCTTGCATGAGGAAGACGCGTTGGACCTGGCCCTCACGGGTGGAGAGGAAAGCGATGCGTGTGCCGTCGGGGGACCACCGCGGCGACTTGTCGAAGCCCTTCGACCACGTGAGCCGCTTGGGTTCGGTCGGCTTGCCGTCGTCGCCGACCTCGAGGCTGAAGATCTCGCTGTCGGTTTCGGCGTTGGACACGTAAGCGACCGTGCGGCCGTGCACGTGTGGTTCGAAGGCCCCCTTGTCGCTCTCGGTGAGCCGGGTCTTGGTGCCATCGAGGCTGAGGAGGAACAGATCGCGGAAGCTCTGGTACGACGCTTCGACCACGACCTGATCGCCGAGCCAGATGGGGTTGCGCACGTAGCGACTACGCGGGCCGACATCCACCAGCGAACCGCCGTCGAGACGACTGAGCCACTCGGGGCCCTCTTCGCCAGCGCTTTGTACGAAGAGCGAGGTCGCGTGATGAGCGACGGCGGGAAAGACGTCATCGTCGGAACGGGCGATGAGCGCGGGCTTCGGGGCGCCCACGGTCGACACCGAGAAGACAGCCTTGGGCGAGACGCGTTCGCTCACGAAGACGACGGACCCGGGGGGCGCCGTCACCGGAGAGGATGGGGTCGCGCTGGGGCTCGAAACGACCGCGGCCGACGTCGTGGACGCCGGCCGGGGGGGAGCGGGTTTCGGCTCGTCCTTGCAGCTGGCGAGCGCGAGCAGGGTCGCGAGCGCCAGGCGCATCGACTCAGGGGACTTCGCGGAAGCGGACCGCATCGGCAACCACCACGTAGCCCGAGGTGGTCCACCGTGACAAGGCCGCCTCGTTCCAGCCGGCGCTCATGTTGTAGACCCCGAGGCTGACCCACTGCCCGCCGTTCTGCTGCTGGTTCACGGTGACCACGTCGAGCTGGTTGCCGTTGCCGTCGTAGATGATCCAGGGGGCGTTGGGCGAACGATCCCCAGCCGACGACCACCAGGCCATGACCTCGATCTTCTTCGGGGCGTCGAGGTAGGCGCGGAAGCGCGCCAGGTCCGACGAGCCGCCGGTGGAGCGCCACCAGTAGCCGGTGTTGTAGAAGCCCGAGACGTTGTTGCTGGCGGTCCAGCTTCCACCGACCTGAACCTCGGCGCCCGTGGGGTTGGCCGCATTGTTGGAGTCGACGACGACGTCGAAGCTGCCGGGCGAGGGGTTGGGGTTGGGGTTGGGGTTCGGATTGGGGTTCGGGTTCGGGTTGTTCCCGTTGCAGTAGTCGCTGATCTTGGACAGGTAGGTCGACCAGGGCCAGTTGGCACCGGGGTCTACGCGGTTGTTGGGCTGCAGCTGCCCGTGACCCACGATGTGGAAGCTGTCGATCGGGATCCCCTGGTCCTTGGTGATGTCGCAGACGAGCTTGGCCGAGCTGTCGATGAGGCCGCCGTTCCACGAGGATTGGCTCGCGTGACCGGCGTGCTCGATGCCGATGGTGAAGTTGTTGCTGCTCGTGCCCTCGAGGTTGCACTTGGTGCCGCTGTTCCGCGAGCACTTGTAGCTGGCGCCGATGTGCCAGGCTTTGCGGTTCTCGCGCACCAGCTGGGTGATCTCGCTGCCGGTGTTGTTGACGACGTAGTGTGCGCTCACTCCGCTGTTGCTGTTGCGGAGCCAGCTCCAACACCCGCTGTACGAGCCTTCGCAGGTGTGGATGATGACCATCTGCGGGTCACCCTTGGTTCCACTCGGACGGGAGCTGTTGTTGGGCGAGGGGCGCCAGATGGCCTCGGCGTAGTCGGGACCCGGGTTGCTGTTGCCGTCGAAAGCGATGAAGGTCGGGATGACATCTTGCGGAGCGATGCTGAGCACCTCGCTCTCCATGCCGTGCTGCATCACCGAGTAGACCTGGTTGTGGATGTAGTAGGCCTGCCCTTGCTCGTCCTCGATGCGGCTGTAGGCGGCCGCCACGCGGGCCCACGAACCGAGGTCGCTCCGCTCGACCTCGAGCTCGTCGCCGTAGACCGAGAGCAGCGCCGCCGCGGCGCGGATGTTGGCTTCGGGGTCGGTGCGGACCTCCTCGGCCTCGAAGCCCGCGAGCTTGGCACCTTCGGTGATCTGCTCACCGCGCAGACCCATGATGCCGTACGCGGGGTCCTGACCCTCGAACTCGACGTTGCCTTCGACCATGTGCCACTGGGTCTCGGTCCATGCGATCGCCTTGAGCAGGCTCACCGGGACGTCGAAGTCGCTCGCGGCCTCGTCGAACACCACGTCGATGCCCAGCCCCTCGGGGTTGAGCTCGTTGGGGGGGACGATGTTCCCGTTGTCGTCGGGCTGAACCGGTCCCTCCTGGACACCGGTGTCGTCGGTGGCGGCGCAGCCGGTGAGGAGAAGGGCGGTGGCGGTGATGGCGAGGGTGCGGCGGAGCTTCATGGCGTGTGTGGTCCCGTCTGGTGCACCGCCAAACTACGGGGCGTTCCAAGCCCTTCTCGAATGAAACTCCCTGAAAGGATTAGAGAATGTAGGTGTTTGTCGACGCAGGTGCCGACGGGTCGCGCAACCGCGCCAAACGGACCCAATAATACGAATGATTTGTAAACAGACTGTTGACGACCACCTTCCGGAGGGTTGCAGCCGAGGTCGGTCTGCTGTGCTCGTCCGGGCCGAATTTCCTCTCACGAACCCCTACGAATACGCACATCGGTTCCCCCGTGCTCGGATCTGTTGCTGTACGTTTGGTGCCAGACTGGAATTCAGGCGGCTTCAGGCGTGTGCTCACCTAATCCCCCTTAATTCCCGGTCCGGCGGTGGGCGATGGCACGGGACGGATATATGCTGAGGACGGGAAGCTAGGAGCAGTGAGCGATCCGCTAGACATCATCGGCACCACCATCGACGGAAAGTACGAGATCGTCGGGCTCTGCGGCGAGGGTGGCTTTTCCGCGGTCTACAAGGCCGTCCACCTGGTGTGGAACGAGCCGGTTGCGATCAAGTTCTTCACGCTCCTCGAGGACGCGAAGGAAGAGGTCCGCGAGCGCTTGCTCCAAGACTTCATCCAGGAGGGCAAGCTGATGAGCCAGCTCTCCAGCAAGTCGGCCGCCATCGTGCAGGCGCGCGACATCGGAAAGTACGAGCACGGCGACGACGACTGGCTCCCCTACATGGTGCTGGAGTGGATCGACGGCACGCCGCTCCACCAGGTCATCGCCGACGAGGCCGACGCCAACCTTCCCCTGCGTACGCTTCAGGAGGCGATCCACTTGCTCGAGCCGGCTGCCGTCGCGCTCGACGTTGCCCACCGCCAGAACATCGCGCACCGCGATCTCAAGCCCGCCAACCTCATCGTGCTCGGTGATCCCCGCAGCGACGACACGCAGATCAAGGTGCTCGACTTCGGCATCGCCAAGATCATGAGCGCGCACCAGGAGCTGCAGGAACAGCTCCAGCTGACGGGTCGAGCGGGTTCGTCGTTCACGCCCAACTACGGAGCGCCCGAGCAATTCAGCCGCAACTTCGGGGCAACGGGACCGTGGACCGACGTCTTCGCGATGGGGCTCATCATCGTGGAGCTCATGCGAGGCAGACGCGCCCTGAGCGGTGGCACCTTCTTCGAGCTCGGCAGCCAGTCGTGTGACGCCACGACGCGCCCCACGCCGCGGACCCTCGGCCTCGACGTCGCACCCGTCGTCGAAGACGTCTTCGCGCAGGCCCTCGCGCTGCACCCCAAGGACCGGTTCCCCACCATGGCCGAGTTCTGGGCCGCGCTGCACCGGGTGGCGTTCATCGACGAGCCGACGTGGATGCCGCCCACCACGGTTGTGTCGGGCTCGGCATCACTCCGCCAAGCGACCGGAGCCCCGATGACCGGCCCGCGCACGCCGCCTCACATGGTCAACGAGACCACGGGGCACGACGCCACCGTGCGGGCCCCCGAGGCGGCAACCATCACGAGCGCCACGGCGGAGATCCAGCAGCCCGCCCCGAGCCGCACGTCCATGCTCGCGGCGGCGATCGCGCTCATCGCAGTCGGGGGTGTGGGGGCTTTCCTCTTCACCAACGCTTCGGGCGCCGAAGGCACCACCCAAGCTGCCCCGGCCATTCAGTCAGCCGTCGAGGCGCCCGCCGAAGAGCCGGAGAACGTGGCCGAGCCGTCGCCCACGGTCGAGGAGGCCCCGCCCGAGGCGAGCGCCGAACCCGCGGCATCGGCCGAAGAGCCCGAAACCGACCCGGCCCCAAGCGCCCAGCCCAAGGCCGGCCCGCTGCCCAACCGGCCCTTCCCCAAGCCTCTGGCCCAGCCCGATCCGACGCCGGACCCCGAGCCGGCGCCAGATCCGAAGCCCAAGACTGGCGGCGACGCCTGGGATCCGAGTAGCTTCGGGGGGCGATGACGCGATCGTTGATGCGACGGGGTTGGGCGGCGTGGCTCGCCGTGATGGTGACGCTGCTTCTGGCTTCGAACGGCTGGGCTCAGGGTGTGAGCAAAGCCGCGGCCGAGGCGCTGTTCAAGCAGGGCAAACAGCTCTTCCAGGCGGAGAAGTACGAGGAGGCCTGCCAGAAGTTTCAGGCGAGTCAGGACCTCGACCCTGCGGTGGGCACGCTCTTGTTCTTGGGAGACTGCAACGAAAAGCGGGGAAAGGTCGCCACGGCCTGGGGCGCCTTTCAACAGGCCATCTCCCTCGCTGAGCAGCAGGAGGACAAGCGCCTCGAGATCGCCAAGGTCCGCGCGACCGCCCTCGAGCCTCGCGTCTCGAAGATCCAAGTCAACGTGCCCATCCCGGTCGAAGGGCTCGTGGTCCGGCAGGACGGCGAAGAGCTCCCCCCGTCGACCTACGGCACCGCGCTTCCCGCCGACGCCGGCCTGTACAACATCGAAGCCACCGCGCCCGGGTACAAACCCTTCACGAAAGAGCTCATCATCGAGGACGGCGGCAAGACCGTGAGCCTCGACGTACCGAAGCTCGAGAAGCGAGGGTCCGATGCACCGGCCCCCAGTCCCGATCCGGGGGGAGGGGCGACGACGTCCGACGAAGGCGGTGTGAATGCCCTTCTCGTGGGCGGCATCGTGGTGGGAGGCCTCGGTGCGGTCGGGGTGGCGATCGGAGCCGTCTTCGGCACCATGGCCGACAGCAGCAACGAGGATTCGTTCGAGTTCTGCCGTGAAGACGAGTCCGACATCTGCTCGCAGGAGGGTGTCGATCTTCGGGAGGATGCGCAGACGCAGGCACGCACCTCGACCGCGCTCTTCGTGGTCGGCGGCGCCGCGCTCGCGGCCGGCACGGCTCTCATCATCGTGTCGCTCCTGGGCGACGACGAAGAAGAGGGTGGCGACTCCGCCACCCTCGCCCCGTGGGCCGGTCCCCAAGGCGGCGGTCTCTTGCTAAGGGGTAACTGGTGATGCTTCGTCTACGTCGGATCTTCGCACTCGCGACCGCGCTCTTGCTCCCACTCGCAGCCTGCGAGCAGGTGCTCGACATCGAGGACCCTCAGCTCGACCCCTGCAACGAATACTGTGAGGCGGTCATCGCCAACTGCACGGGTGAGTTCACGCAGTACGCGACCTTCGACGTGTGCCTCTCGACGTGTGAGTCCTTCGAGATTGGCGTCGATGGCGTGACCAACCAAAACGACGTGCAGTGTCGCATGGCTCAGGCCCGGTCTGCAGCGGGCGAACCGCCCGTGCACTGCCCCCAGGCGGGCCCGGCCGGATCCAGCTGTGGTGGCGACGAGTGCGCCAACTTCTGCGAGCTCTTCTTCGACGTCTGTCCGTCGCTCGCGGGCGAGACCCACGAGAACGAAGCCCAGTGCCTCGATGATTGCCGCAACTTCACGCGCGTCAACGGAGGCAACTTCACCTCCAACGTGCTCGACGGCGACAACCTCCAATGCCGCTGGTACCACCTCGAGTCGGCCACCCTCGACGCCGACACCCATTGCCCGCACACGGCGGCGATCTCCAAGTGTGTCGGCGACTCGACCTTCACCAGTGGTGCGGGAGGTTCGACCTCTGGCACGGGTGGCGCCGGCGGCGGCACGTGAGCTAACCGACTTCGGCGCGCACGATCTGCAGAACCCAGGCGATACGTTCTTCGGCGCCTTCGGGGTCGCCGAGGATGGGGAGCCCGAGGGCCTCGCCGTCGAAGGTTTGAATCACCCACCACACCAGGTGCTCGGCACGGTCACGATCGAGTTGCTCGCCGAAGAGGGCGTGGGCCAGCGCCAGGATGGATGCGCGGTGACGCTCGGCGGCCGGCGTCAATGCTTCACGTAGGGTCGTATCCGTCCGCGAGGTGAGCATGACCTCGTGCCAGACTTTGTTGATGGGGCTGTGGCAGCGCTCGCGTGCGACGCGCACACCCGCCTCGAGCGGATCGCCGGTCGCCTGGCTCATGGCTTCGGCGAAGGCGACGGCATGTCGCGTCGCGACCTCGTCGGCGGCGGCGACGATGACGTCGAGCCGGGTCTCGAAATGGCGAAAGAGCCCCCCTTGGGAGATACCCGCGCGGGCACAGATCTCCTTGATGGTCGTGCTCGCGTAACCGACGTCGTGTAAGGCCGAGATGGCGGCCTGCACGATGGAACTGCGCGTCTTGGCTCGCCGTTCGGCCTGGGTGCGGCGCGGGCGCACGCTCAAGCCGCGACCTCCTCGGCTCGAATGGCGGCCGGCGGCAGCACCGTGCCGGCGGCCTCGCCGGCCCGCAGGAAGCGACCCGTGCGGCGGGACCTTCCGTACCCCTCCGCGAAGTGGCCTTCTTCGAAGATGACCTCACCGGCCACGATGGTGGCGCGAACCGCGCGGTCGTTGCGGCGGACCATGCGCGCGTAATTGCCAAAGGCTGGCATGGGCGCCTCCGCATAGGCGTCGACCGTGTCGTCGAGCCCGACCGGGTCGATGATGGCGACATCGGCGCGGTCGCCTACACGGAGCCTGCCCGCGTCCAGTCCGTACCAGCTGGCGAGTTTGCCGGTGAGGGCGTGTACGGCCTGCTCGACCGTCGTGAACGAGCGGCCCGATTGCACTGCTTCGTGCACGACCTTCAAGACGCGCACGGGGAAGTTGTAGAAGGCCATGTTGCGCAGGTGGGCACCCGAGTCCGCGAAAGAGAGCTGCAGGTTGGGGTCGGTGATCATCCGCTCGATGGCCTCGGGACGGTGATTGGCGATGGTAGTGCGCCACCGCAGGGCTCGGCCGTGCTCGACCACGAGGTCGAGGAAGAGGTCGGCCGGGTGAAGGCCCCGCGCCTCGGCGACCCGTCCGAAGCTCTGGCCCACGATGCTGGCGTCGGGGCAGGCGACGATCTCGGCGTCGTGGAAGTCACGGTGCCACACCCGCGGGCCCCACTTCTTGTCGCAGTCCTTGCGGAAGCGACGTCGGTAGTCGGGGTCTTGGAGGAGTGCATTGCGTTCGACCTCGTCCGCGATGTGGAGCGCGGCCTCCCCGCTTCCGAACTCTTCGAACACCACGAGATCGATCCCGTCGGCATAGACCTCGAACGGAGCCGGTACGCTCTGGAACTTGAAGTCGGCACCGAGCGAACCATTGACCAGCCGCAGCAAGAACCGTACAGCGCCGAACAGCCAAGGGTCGACCTTGGTGTCGGCGGCGGTGATGAGGGTGGTCTTCAATGGGGGCCGCCCCCAGCCGACGCTCTCCTTCAGGTACAAGAAGAGGTTGTACTTGGTGACCAGATTGGGGGCGCCCTGAAGAATGCCACCGCGGTCACGCAGCAGCTTCGCGAGCTCTGCGTATTCGTTCCAGGGGGCATAGGTCGAGGGGAGGGCGCGACTGCGACAGCGCTCACCATCGACCTTGTCCCAGGGATTGGTCATCGTCGATAGCCCGAGGAAGCCAGCGTCGAGGGCCTCGGTCAGCATCTCACGGAGCTGTGCTCGTTCGTGCTCGGTAGGTTCGACGCGCTCGTCGGTGGCACGCTCGAGGCCCATCACCTTCACCCGCATGTCGGAATGACCGATGTACGATGCCACGTTGATGCCGAGCGGTAGCGACTCGAGGTGGGCGGCGAAACCCGCCGGCGTGTCCCAGGTCTTCGACTGCTCCAAGAGGGGCAGAACGAAGTCGCGGGGAAGGGCCTCGACTCGTGTGAACAAGTCGGCCACGTCGAGAGGGGAGCTGTAGACGGCCGACAGCGAGCAGCTGCCCATCACCACCGTGGTGACACCGTGCCGGGCAGACTCCATCAGCCCGGGCGAAGCCAGTACCTCGGCGTCGTAGTGCGTATGGGTATCGAGGAAGCCGGGCATCACCCACTGTCCGTGCGCCGCGATGGTGCGGCGCCCCTCCATCGGGCCAGCGTCGATCGCGGCCACGCGTCCCTCTCGGATCCCGATGTTCCGAACGGCGGGGGCTGACCCCTCGCCGTCGAACCACAGCCCCCCCTCGATCACCAGGTCGTGCATACGATCGGTGTATCACAAAGCGAGCGAGTGCTCGCTATCTTTGCGCTTGGCTACAGGTAGGCGAGGTCGGGGAACATGTCTTCTATGGATCTTCGTCAGGCACGCCATCGCGGAACGACGAGCCGCTGTCGCGTCGAAAGTCCTCCAGCTCGGCCCGGGCTCGTGCGAGGCGCGGGTCGTGGGCCTTCTCGTAACACTCGAGACGACGTTGGAGGAAGGCGTCGTTCCAAGGGACCCAGGGCTCGAAGACATCGTGGGCTCTGGCGCAGCCTTCGTGGTCTTCGACGAGCACGGCGAGCTCGATGAGGATGTCCTCGCGGAGGTAGCGCATGGTGCTGACGGCCAGATCTTGGCCGAGCGCCTCACGCATCGCGGGCACGAGGCTCTCGTCGAGCTGCGCGACCGGCACGATGAGGGCCATCGCGCGACTGAGCAGCTTGCCGTCGACCCATGGATCGGTGCGCATCGCGACGATGGCCTCTTCGAGGGCTTCCCAGCACGCCTCGTAGCGTCGTCCGGCCCAATGCATGCGCGCCTCGACGAGCTTGGCCTCGATGGGGAGCAAGGTGGCCAGCTTGGCGATGAGGGGCTTGGCATCCGCGTCCTTGCCGCCCACGGCGAAGCTGTCGCCCACCACGAGCAGCTCCGTGGGCGTGGTCGGTGGTCGTGGCTGCGCCTTCCAGTGTCCGAGCGCATCCTCGTAGTTCTGCTCGAGCCACGATTGATGCGCGAACCGGCGCTGCTTGACGCCTGGCCCTTCTACGATGTGACTTGGAACCGATGGAGTGAGGGCGCCGGCCATGGCCATGGAGATGAAGCCGTCGGCGCGGAAGGCATCGTCGTAATCGCTGCCCTTGGCGAGCATGGGGTGGGCCGCGCCCATCGAGGAAGCGAGCTCGAGCACGTCGTGCACACTGAAGGTGTGCGGACGCCCGAGGGCCCGAGCGATGGAGAACTCGAGCTGGTTCTTGTCGTCGGTATTGATGCCCTTGCTCCCCTCGGCCGTGGCGATCGCGGTGGCGAGGGCCGGCCGGGCCACGTAGCGAGCGATGACGTCTTCGGCGCGCGTGGCCTTCCAGGCCTTGAGAAGGGCCTCGCGGTAGGGCTCGGTCTGAATGCGTTGTCGAAGGGCGGACACGTCGACGGGGATGGCCTCTTTGCGGCTCATCAGCACCATGTCGCTCGACTTCGTGCGCCAGGTCTCGATGGCGGGGAACACCGAGGCGAGGGTGGTGTAGACGATGCGAACGCTTCGAGCGTCGATCTCGTAGGTCTGCAGCCACTGGATGAAGACCCCGTCATCGGCGAGCCGGTCGTTCACCGCGCGGTAGAACTCGTGGGTGAACAGGCTGGAGATACCAGCTCGGTAGGGATTGGAAGGCTCGGAGAAGACCAGGTCGTAGCGCTCGGGGGTCGTGAGCAACACCTCACGGGCGTCGCCTACGATGACGTTGACCTTGGGATTGTCGAGAACGTGGTGGTTCACCGACGAGCAGATGCGCGCCACCTCGAGAATGGCCGGCTCGAGCTCGACGACATCGACCCGTTCGATGTCTGGTAGGGCGGCGAGCCAACCGGCGGTGCTTCCCGTACCGAGGCCGATGACCAGGGCTCGTTTGGGGGGCTGCGGCTGTAGGAGGGCGCCGAGCAGGCCACCCATGACTTGGGTGCCGCCGTCCATCACCGCAGAGCCGTCGCTCTTGCCGTTGACGAGGAAGGCCGTGTCGTTGAGCGTGTAGAGCCCGACTGTGCTCTCCCGCCCATCGGCCTCCCATGTGATCCCCCGCCGGCGGTCGTGGATCTCCTCTCGAAGGCCATTCATCGTGCCGTCGGAGATGTAGTCGTCGGCGCGTCCGGCGCCGATCGGCGAGTGTCGCCAGACCGCCGTGGGGCCGAGCGAGAGGTGCAGCAGCGGGAGGGTGAGGGCGATCACCAGGCCCGGCAGCACGAGGCCACGCTGCGACGGGGGGGCGACGCGAGCTCGTGTCTCTTCGTCGTCGGGGTCTTGTACCTGCGCGTGCAGCCACAGGGCGGCCCCGCCGAGCAGCATGAGGATCCACACCGTGAGGCGCCAAGCTCCGAGGGCCCCGATGCGCGGAAAGAGCGCGAAGCCCCCCGCGAGGGACCCCACGATCGCGCCGCCGGTGTTGAACGCGTAGGCGACGCCCACGTGGCGCGCGAGCTCGTCGCGACCCCGTCCGAGCAGCGCGATGAGCAGCGGGAACTGGTAGCCCGACACCACTGCGGCGGGGAAGACGACGAGGGTGGTCACGACCGTCCAGCCGGCGGCGTGGCCCCAAAGGCCCCACACCCCCGCGTCGCGGAGGACGAGGGTGAACAGGGCGACGCGATCGCCGAGGGCATAAGGGAGGGTGATGAAGAGGGCCTCGAGACCACAGGTGAGGGCGAAGAGCGACATGCTCACCGTGGGGGCGCGCCGTGCGTAGAGGGCGCCACCGAGCGCGATCCCCGCGAGGGCGACCGCGAGGATGAGGCCAAAGGTATAGGACGAGCCGCCGAGCAGCGGACTGAGGACTCGGTACCAAACGAGCTCCATCAGCAAGAAGGCGAACCCAACCCCTGCCGCAGCGGTGAGCACGAAGGGAGACAGCGCTTTGGCCTGCGCCGTCTGTTCACGTTCTTCGTCGAGCGACTCCATGGTGCGCGACAGCGTGTCTTCGAGGGGGCGCGGCCGCGGGACCGACTCGGTCTCCAGGGTCGAATCGAGTGTTTGGCCGTCGACCACGACCACGGCGGGAGCTTGCTTGCGGGCTTTCTTCTCCTGGCGTGCGAGCCATGGATCGAGCTGTCGTGCGGCGATCACGACGACGAGATTGAGTGCGCACGCGATGTAGAGGGTGAGGCGGATCCCGTACTGCTCGAGGAGGAAGAAGGTCGAGACGACCACGCCGAGCACGGCCCCGAAGGTGTTGGTGCCGTAGAGAAGCGCGGTGTCGGCGCGAGCACGGTCCTGCTCGAGGGTGGCCGCTCGTGCGGCGGCGGGAAGGGTGCCGCCCATGAGGAGCGTGGGCGGCAGCAGCACGATGGCGGCGAGGAGCAGCCGAACGCCGGTACCTGCCCAGGGGCCGAGGCCGACCGAGCCTCCGAGGGCCACGTAGGCCGCGCGCACGGCGTCGAGCAGCAGCGGGCTGAGCGCGGCCGAGAGCGAGATCCCCAGCTCGAGCCACGCGTAGAGCAGCAGAGGTCGCTTGGCCTTGTCGGCCTTTCGGCCGAGCAGGAGGGCGCCGTATCCGAGCCCGCCCATGAAGACGGCGAGCACGGCCGCATTGGCAGGGGTCGAAGCGCCGAACACGAGGCGTAGCTCGCGCAGCCACACCACCTGGTAGATGAGCGCGCACAGCCCCGAGCCCCAGAGGAGCGCGGCGATGGGAAGTCGGCGCGACGTCACGGCCGGGACCCTACACGGGTTTGCCGGCAGTCACGCACAGGCTTGTGCGTGGGGGCGCAGTGCACCACCGAACCGTCAGCCGCCGAGGCCGTCTACCGGGCACTCCCCTTCGCCCTGGAAGTGTCCCTGCGTCTTGAGCTGTGCGCGCACGTAGGCCCATACGCTCGTGAGGGGGATGGGCGGCGATCCCAGCTGGAATCGCTCGTCGACCTCGGGAAGGTCTGAGAGGTCGAGCGACTCGAGCTCGGCCTGGGTCACGGTGCCGTCGAGGTTGAGATCACAGTCGGCGAACCACTGTGCGAGGCGGCTCACGCCCCCCTCGGCACCCTCGGGAAAACCGTTGAAGAAGAGGTGGTCGCCGTGGATGGTGGTCGTCACCGACTGGGTGGTCCCGCGCGTGATGCTGAAGCCCGGTTGGCCATCGATCTCACAGGGGCCGTAGACCGTGCCCGCCTCGGCGCCGATTTCGAAGGTGATGGTCGGGTTCGCGTAGCAGGGGTCGCCCGCATCGTTCATGCCCATGGCCACCGTGCCCATGGGCACGGTGGCTTTCCCGGCCGGGGGACAGGAGAGACCGTCGGCCCGGCTCATCGTGCCGCGGATGAGATAGGTCCAGTCACCGGCGACCATCGCATCGAAGTCGGCGGTGGACACGCTCTCGTGACGGCTCGCACCCGAGGTGGCCGTGGCGTAGGCGAACTGCCAGCGACCCTCGTCGAGACCACCGATGGTCCACAGGGGCAGGCCCGAGGCGGGCACCTGTGTGAGATCGACGACGAAGCGGCTCTCGTCCACGATGACCAGCGTGGGATCGGTGGCGAAGGCGACCGCGATCTCTCCGATACCCACCAGGTAGTCGTCGAAACGAACCTGCCAGCCATCGGTGATGTTCTCGCCCGCCGAGCCCGGGTCGAGCCCCTCGGTGATGGTGTCTTCGACCTCCAGGAGGACGGACAAACGGCCTGTGCCGACGTCGTCGCCGCCACAGGCGACGAGCGCGGGAAGGGTGAGAGCGAGAAGCTTCGTGCGCATGGGGTCGTCTCCGGGGTCGCGTGAGGGGGCGGTAGCACGGCACGGGAGGCACGAGGAGATCTTCGGGCGAGCCGGGGAGCTCGCCCGACGGTTCTTTGCTCGGCCACGGCGTGCCCCCCTCGGGGAGGGACGGAGCAGGATCCCGACCGCAGCGAGCACGACCTCGGAGACTCCTCGTTTCATGGTGGCTTCCTCGCGCAACAAGACGCTGGCAATCCCGGCGGTCCCGTCCAGCCAGCCCACGCCCTTTCCTCGAGGGGCAGCCGGGACCTCTGCTAGCGCGAACAACGCGGGCACGCCGTTCGTGTCACCGTCGGTTGCACCGCCGTCGATCCCAGCGCCTGCCTCGTTGCCCCCTGCGCCGCCGGCACCCATCGCCGTGCCGCCCTCTCGAGGAGCGCCCTGGGATGCGCGGCCGTTTCGAGGCCCCGATGCCGCCAGGCCTCTCCTCGAGAGGGAGCAGGTTTCGGTCCCCGCCCGTTCCGTCGCATCGGTAGCGCAGGGTCGGGTCGAGCCCTCGGCGCTACAGCTCGAGTGGATCTGGACCGACGAGCAGCGGCTGCCGGAGGCCATCGAAGCCTTTCGCGCCGAGTCGCCACGCGGAAAACGCACCGCCGGTCCCGAGGCCGAGGCCCGTCGCGTCGTTCGTGACGAGCCGACGTCGACCTCGAGCGCGCTCGCGCAGCGACTCCGGGGCCGGGACGGCGAGCCGGTCTACGCGGTGGTCACGGGCCGCTTGGCCATGTCGTTCGACGTACGCGCCGAGCTCGAGACCATGGTGGCGCTCGCTCGGCCTTTCGCCGTCGAAGGAGAAGCACTGCATCAGGAGGTCGCCCACGCCGAGGCCGTGCTCGAGACACCCGTGGAGGGCGCACCCGAGGTGGTACGACGTCTCGCGGAGCGGCTCGAGCGTACTTGGCGCAATACGCCGAGAAGACGCGCCGCCTACGACTTGAGCGAATCCACACGACGTGTCCTCCTCACCCGGCGGGCCTATGCGAAGCTCGCCGTCTTCGGGGAACCCCATCTGCAGGGGGTGCTCAGCGATGGGCGCGAGCGCGCCATGGTGTACTTGCCCGAAATCGTTGCCCACTCGCTGCCCCTCTATGCTGAGCTCGACGTACGACTGCTCGTCTCCGTTCATGCGCGCCAAGACGCCATGGCGACCGGTTCGCTCGCCCTTCGCGCCATCGCCATTGCTCGTACCACCCCATAACCGTGGGACTTGGTCGCGCGTCGCCCACGGCCATGCGGGCGAGCTGGGCGCCATTGGTGCCCCCCGGCAAGACGACATCCGTGAACAGCACGTCGATGCGGCGCGTGTCCATACCGAGAACGCGATCATCCATCATGGTCGGTTGGACGAAGGGATCGAGCTGGTGGAGAAACCCTTCACGCGCGACCAACTGGGCCGACGGGTCTACAAGGTGCTTCGAGACAAGCGCACCACAGACGCATCGGATTGATGCCGCTCGAGGACCGGGCTGAGGGCCATCGAGGTCACGCCCATTGCCACGGTTTGGTGGTGCGCTACGCTTCACCATAGACGTGTCATCGAAAGCGCGCCCGCAACGGTCAGGGGCACGCCTTCTCATCGGCGTCATGGCGGCGCTGGTCCTCGGTCTCATCGCAGGGCTGGTGTTGCTCGGGGTGCGTCCATTGCGGACCGCGGCCCGGGCGGGCTTCATGCCCGGGTGGCTCGATGGGGAAGCGGGGCATCCAGAGAGCTCGGTCGAGGCCGAGGTCGGACTCGCTTGTGCGCACCCGGTTCGCATCTATCGTGATGGCGCTGCGCGCGGTGAGGTGTGTGCGGCCGACGCGGCGGAGCGCGGTCTCACCGTGGTCGACCTCGGGGATGGCTGGGCCCCGAGGATCCTCCGGCCAGCAGCATCTCTCGGTGCGACCGGGGCCCAGCCCTATCGAGCCCGTTACGTGGCACTCGCCGATGCGCGGTTCGACGCTTTGCCCGAGGACCATCGGGTCCACGTCGACGGCGATCTCGAGCTCTACGGGATCGCCCCGAGCCTTCGTGTCGTTCGCGCCCGTCTCGCTGACGAACCACGTCACCGGTGTCACGACCGGGTCGAGAAGCGCGGCCTCACGGCGCTCGACCGTGCGCTCGATGCATGGAAGCCCGTGGCTGCACAGCGGGCCGAGCGTTGGACCTTGCGGTCCATGCGGGCCCGTCTCGAGCGTGCAGCCGGAGGCCCAGCGCTCGATGACCTGGCCACCGACCCGCGTCATGCGACACGGGTGAAGGTCTACCGCCGTCTCGCGCTTCAGGCGGATGCCATCGCCGAGGCTCAGGCCCATCTTCGATGTGAGGGTTGGCTCGACGCGGCGACCGAAGACGAGGCCTTGCTCGACCACGCGACCGTGTTGGCGCTGCACCGCTATCATCGGCGGCACGCGCTCATCACGTGGACGCTCGATGCGGAGACTGCGCAGGCGATGGTGACCGACAGTCGCCGCCTCGACTACCGACAAGCGCTACGCGTGCTGCGCGAGCGCGTCGTCGACGCAACCGGCCTTCTCGAGGACGGGACCGCATCGGGCGAGATGAGGCGTGTCATGGGCGAGCCCCTCGACAGCTTCGCGATGGACCACGTGGGGCCACAGTCTTCCCTCGAGGGGGGCGCGCCCGACCTGGTGGGGGCCGCGACGGCCGCTGCCGCGCAACACCTCGGTTGGACCGATCCGAGCGCGACGCGTCAATGGCTCGAGGCGCAGCCGCCTACCATCGCGCTGAGGGTCGCGTTGCCGCTCCCGCCCGTGCCGGCCTACCACGCTGCCCACATGGACCTCAGGGTCGCGATCGATCGAGGCGACTTCTCCCATCTCGGACCCGCACCAGGTCAGCGGCGACCGACGCTGGTGCTCTACGTCGCCCACGAGGGCCGCGACATCCCGCTGCTCCGCTGGGGAACCACGGTGGGGGGGCGGAAGCTCGAGCTGGGGGCCAACGGCCAGGTGGTGAAGAAGGCGAAACCCTCGCCCGTTGGACCACGGATATGGCGGGACGTCATGGTCACACCCCGTTGGATCCCCCCACGGCGTACGCCGCCGCGAGAGCTCCTGCGCGCGACCCGCGACGGATGGAGCCTACGCCATGACCTGCTCGGTCCCAGCTACGCCTCGGCCTATGGCCTCGTGGCCATGATCCACCATCGCCGCGACGGCCATCACCTCACCGACCAGGGGATTCGCACCCACGGTTCGGCCAAGTACGACTCCATCCATCAGGGCACGAGCCACGGCTGCCACCGATTGCACAACCACCGAGCCGTCCGTCTCGCCGGCTTCCTCCTGACGCACCGCCATCACGAGGTCCGCGGCGCCGAGCCCTTCGGGCTGCACCGGACCTTTCGTTACGGGCGTCAGGCCTTCCGGCGGACGTTCGAGACGCGTGGATTCCGCTACGAAATGACGCCCCCCATTCCGGTCGACGTCGCCCCCGGGCGACACCTCGGCTGGCATCTCAGTCCGCCGTGAAGCCAGCCGTCTGGGCAGAGGGCGAACGAGACGTCCGTTGAAGGTCGAGCGCGGGCGTGCCACGACGGGGCATGGCGAGAAGTGGACGGTGCATGTGTGGCGAGGTGACCTTCACGGTGGACGACGTTTCCGAGGATGCGGCCGCGTGTCACTGTGGGATGTGCATGCGCTGGGCGGGGGGACCCTGGGTCGGCACCCAGGTTCAGGGGATGAAGGTGGCGGATGGGGCGCCGCTTCGTGTCATCACTTCATCCGCATGGGCCGAGCTGGGATTCTGTGAGCGCTGCGGCTCTGGGATCTTCTATCGCATGACGCGAGGCAAGTACGCCGGCAACACCAGCGTGTCGTTGGGCGCGTTGGAGGACCGGTCGGGGATCGCCTTGGCCCAGGAGTACTTCATCGACGAGAAGCCGGACGCGTACGCTTTCGCTGGCGACCGAACGTGCCTCACCAGTGCGCAGATCATGGCCGCCTTCGGCGACGACATCTAAGTCCATCCAAGCCCAATGCCCTTCGGATGGGGGGCGTTCTCGATCTCGATCTGGTGAGCGATCTCGATCTCGTGAGCGATCTCGATCTCGTGAGCGATCTCGATCTCGTGAGCGATCTCGTGAGGTTCGAGGTTCGAGGCCGAGGCCGAGAGCGAGGCCGAGGCCGTGCACGCAGACCCCTCTAGGAGGTGGCTGCCGTCTTCTCGGGCCAGTGCACGACCGTTCGTCGCATCGTCTTCGAGCTCGTGGCAAGTCCGTTCTCGTACGATGCCTCGTGCCGATCGTGCTTCGTCGCGAGGCTCTCGCTACGGCGCCGGCACGAGGTGCTGCCCGACGGTGCTCGAAGCCGTCTGCCAAGTCTGGCTCGACCGACCCGGTCATCGCTTACACGAGGGTTTCGCCCCGTGGCCGCAGCGTTTAGCCTCGGCGGTTCACGACGAGAGGGAGGAAACCATGGCCACAGGGGCATTCGAGAACGTCAACCGCTACTTCGACACCGCAGCCAAGCTGCTGGGCCTCACCGAGGCCGAGTCGCGCTACCTACGCACGCCGGCCCGTGAGCTGAAGGTCGAATGCAACATCCGCATGGACGACGGAACGGTCGGCACCTTCGTCGGCTTCCGGGTGCAGCACGACAACGCGCGCGGGCCTTACAAGGGTGGCCTTCGCTACCACCCGACCGTCGACCTCGACCACACCCAGGCCCTGGCGTCGCTGATGACGTGGAAGACCGCGGTGGTCGACATTCCCTATGGCGGCGCCAAGGGCGGCATCGCCGTCGACCCCAACGCGCTGTCGAAGCTCGAGCTCGAGAGGCTCACCCGCAAGTTCACGCAGGGGATCCACGAGATGATTGGCGACACCGTCGACATCCCCGCTCCCGACGTGAACACCAATGGACAGGTCATGGCCTGGATCATGGACGAATACGCCAAATTCCACGGCTTCCGTCCCGGTGTCGTCACGGGCAAGCCCGTGGAGCTCTTCGGCTCGGAGGGGCGTAGTGAGGCGACCGGCCGCGGCGTGGTCATCGCGATCGAGGAGTATCTCGCAACCAAGGGCAAGAAGGTCTCGGGTTCGACCTTCGTGATCCAGGGCTTCGGCAACGTGGGGAGCCACGCGGCCCGCATCCTCGACGAGAAGGGCGGCAAGGTCATCGCGATCGGTGACCACACCAAGTCGCTTCACGATCCCAATGGGCTGGACATCTCGGCCGCGCTGGCCCACGTGGCCGAGCATCGCACGCTCGAGCAGTTCGACGGGAAGACTCTTCCCAATGACGAGCTCCTCCTGGTGGAGTGTGACGTGCTCATCCCAGCCGCGCTGGGCGACGTGATCCATGAGGGCAATGCCAAGGACCTCAGGACCACCTTGGTCGTGGAGGCAGCCAATGGCCCCACCACGCCGGAGGCGGACGAGATCCTTCACGGTCGCGACATCGACGTCATCCCCGACATCTACGCCAATGCGGGCGGCGTCACGGTGAGCTACTTCGAATGGGCGCAGAACATCCAGCAGTTCCCCTGGTCTTACGAGCGCGTGAGGACCGAGCTCGAGAACATCATGCGCAAGGCCTTCAAGACCATTCACGAGGCGCAGCAGCAACACAGCTGCCACATGCGCGCGGCGGCCTTCGCGGTGGCCATCGATCGGGTGCGCGCGGCCTCCGAGATGCGGGGCTTCTAGCTTCTACCGCAGGCTCTCGGGGTATGGCTCGAGGGCGAAGGCGGTGTTGATGAGCCCGACGTGGGAGTAGGTCTGGGGGAAGTTGCCCAGCTGCTCCCCCGTTGTGGGGTCGATGTCTTCGCTGAACAGACCCACGTGGTTTTGATGCTGCAGCAGGGCGTCGACCACCTCGCGCGCTTCGTCCCGTAGACCGAGTCGTGCGAGGGCTTCGGCATGCCAGAAGCCGCACACCGTGAAGGCAGCGTGGGTCTCACCGATGCCGTCGTGGTGCACGTAGCGGTGAAGCAGGCCCGGGGCTGCGCGCAGGCGGTCGGCCAGGTTCTCGACGTGGGACCGGGCTTGGGGGTCGTTTGGTGACAGGAACCCCAGATTGACCATCATCATCAGCGCCGCATCGGCGTGGTCGGTGGTGGCGGCGTCGGCGAAGTAGCCCTCGTCGCGCCAGCACCGGTCGATGATGACGGCTCGCGCACGCCGCATGATCGCATCGCCACGCGCCGCGAGGGCTTCGTCGGATACGGAGCGTCCGATCCGCGCCGCGGTGGCGGCGCCGAGCCAGTGCATCAGCAACGAGAAGGTGTGGAGCTTGGGCTCGTCCCGGATCTCCCACAGGCCGGCATCGGGTGATTCGAGATGTCGATCGATTCGGGTCAGGAGGTCGTCGACGAGCTCGAGGTGAACCCCGTGCCGTCCTCCGGCCAGGCGCACGTCGAGGAACAGAGGTGCGAGCACCGCCATCATCTCACCGTAGACGTCGTGCTGGACCTGGCTGTAGGCGGCGTTGCCGATCCGGACGGGCTTCTCCCCCCGGTAGCCCGCGAGGTGGTCGAGGATCTCTTCGGTGAGCTCCGCCTCGCCGGTGATGCCGTAGACGGGCTGGAGCTGTCCGGGCGCGTTGCGGGCAATGTTGGCGAGGTAGCCGACGAAACCTTCCGTCTCCTCGAAGTGATTGAGGCGGCGCATGGCGTTGAGGGTGAAGAAGGCGTCCCGCAGCCAGCAGTAGCGGTAGTCCCAATTGCGTTGCGAGCCCCAGTACTCGGGAAGGCTGGTCGTGCTCGCCGCGGTGATGGCCCCCGTCTCCTCGAATTGATGGAGCTTGAGCACGAGCGCGGAGCGAATGACCTGCTCCTCGTAGCAGCCGGGGAGGGCGGTCCTCTTGACCCAGCGCGTCCAGTAGCGCTCGGTGCGGTCGAGGAACGACCGGCACGTCTCGGGAAGCGACGCCTGCAACGGCTCGCCCCAGGTGAGGACCATGAAGTGCTCCTGATCGAGGAGGAATGGCCGCGCCTCGTCGATGTAGGCCTGGGGGATGGTGGTGGTGAGGCGCAGCCCTTGGGGGAGGTGCCACTGGATGTGGTTGCTCGCGATGTGCCGCGTGGGCACGGTGCGGCCGTAGTCGTAGACGGGGTGACAGCGCACGCGCAGCTGCGGCACGCCGGCCAGGGGCCGCACGATGCGCACGAACATGGTCGGCTTGAAGTAGCGGTCGTACTGGCGAAAGCGAGGCGCGAAGTCGATGACCTCGAACGCATCCGGCCCGCGGCGGAAGACGGTGCGCAGGATGTTGGTGAGGCCCAGGTAGCCCTGCTCGACCTCCCACCCCTCCTCATCGGCGGGGCGGGTGCTCATCTCCCCGCCTTTCTCCTCATCGACCAGCGACCCGAAGACGAAGCTCTGGTCGAAACGTGGCCAACAGAGCCAACGCACCGTTGCGTGGTCGTCGATGAGGGCCTGGTAGCTGCAGTTGCCGATGAGAGCGAGCTTCACGGCGCCCACCCTACTCCAGGGCACCCGACGCGCGCATGCCTTGTGGACGTGCTAGCTTCCGCGCCGACATGAACCCGCGACCCATCTTCCTGTCCGCCGCTCTGCTCGCTCTCGTCGCCTGTGACGAAGGAGGCAAGGGAACCCCAACGTCCACCGCGACCGCCAAGGCGACGGCGGCACCCACGGCCACTGCCTCCGCCACCGCAGATGCGCCCAAGCCCGAGGAGCAGGCGAAGGTCTTCTTCCAGGTCCCCGCCGATGGGGCCCAGGTGTTTCAGACCTTCCACGTGTTGGTTTCGGTGCCCGAAGGGCTCGACCTGAAGGCTGCCGCCAAGGGCGACAAGGCGGCTACGATCGTGGTGCTCCCGCTGGCCGAACCCTTGAAGGCGGGCGAGGCCCTGCCCGAGGGGGCAAAGGCCTTCCCGGTATCGATGGAGGGCGACCACACGGCCAAGGTCGAGCTCGAGAAGGAAGGCGAGCAGAAGCTCACGGTGCAGATCCTCGACGGGGAGGGCAAAGCCTGGCGGCCGGAGCTGGCCGAGACCATCACCGTGACCGCGGTCGCTACGCCCGACCCGCTCGCCGTGGAGTGGCTCGAGCCCAAAGACGGCGCCACGGTGAAGAGCCCGGTGAAGATGAAGTTCGGTGTGAAGGGCATGGAGATCGTGCCTGCGGGCAAGGACCCCAAGTCGCGCACCACTGGCCATCACCACGTGCTCATCGGTGAGGCGTCGTACCCGGTGGGCAAGGTCATTCCCGCCGACGACGAGCACAAGCACTTCGGGAAGGGTCAAACCGAAGCCGAGCTCGAGCTCCCGAAGGGCAAGCACACCCTCGCGCTCCAGTTCGCCGATGGCACCCACGCCTCGTACGGCGAGCGCATGGCGGCCGAGATCACCATCACGGTCGAGTGATGGCGCTACCTTCGGCGTTGGAGCCAGGCTTCATCGGCCGACTCGTCCAACGCGAGCTCCTGGTCGGTCTCGACTTCGATGGCACCCTAGCCCCCATCGCGCCCCGCCCGGAGCTCGCGTCGCTATCCACGGCGATGCGCCATGCCGTCGAGGCCATTCGCGAGCACCACCAGGTCGCGATCATCAGTGGGCGTGGCCTGGCCGACGTGAGGGGCCACGTCGGCGTGAAGGGCGTCGTCTACGGCGGCTGCCACGGGATGCAGATCGAGGGGCCCGGCGTCGCCTTCGAACACGAGGAAGCAGCGGCGCACAAGCCGGCACTGCGCGCGGCAGAATCCGAGATCCGTGACGCCATCGCCGGCATCGATGGGGCGATCATCGAGTCGAAGGGGCTCGCCGTGGCCGTGCATCGGCGCAACGTGCACGAGGCATCTCACCCGGCCATCGAAGCCGCCGTGGCCGCCGCTCTGCGCCCCGGGTTGCGCCGCAAGAAGGGCAAGATGGTCGATGAGCTCGTGCCCGACGTCGACTGGGACAAAGGGCGTGCGCTCTTGTGGCTGCGCGAGCGTCTCGGGACCGACCTTCCCACCCTCTACCTCGGAGACGACGTCACCGATGAGGATGCCTTTCGTGTGCTGGCGGGCGACGATCTCGGCATCCTCGTGAGCGACGCCCCTCGCCCCACCGCCGCGCGTCGTGGGCTTCCCGATCCGGCCGCCGTGTGCCGATTCCTGGAGGAACTCGCCGTGACGCGGACGTGACACCCCCGTGTCGGCTCGCCTATGCTGCAGGGCTCCTGGAGGGAGACCATGCAGCCAGTCGATAGCCCCTATCTCGTCCCCACTGACGGCAGCTTC
>JAUHZF010000148.1 GCA_030426145.1 Polyangia bacterium | reverse complement strand
TGTTACCGAGCGCGCTGCGCGATGGCGTTCCGCGCAGGCTACATGATGGCGGGGTGACGCGAACGCGCCGGGCGATGGCCATTGCAGCGCTGATGGGATGGGCATCGTGGTTCGTGTTGATCATGCCGCGGAGCTGAGCGAGGTCGCCGATGCCCACTGCGTCTTGCTCGCGATGGGCATCGAGGGGACGTCAGTCGAGCTCTGCCTCGAGCAGGACGCGTTGAATCACCTGGCGGTCGATGCGCTTGAGCTTTCTGCGCGCGCCGCGCTTGAGGGCGTCGGTGGCGACGCGATCGATGTCACGGAGGCGTCCCTCGGTGGCTTCGTGGAGGATGGCGAGGGCGTCGCTGTCGAAGAGGTCGCTGCCTTTGGGCCGGCCGGCGCCGACGAGGCGTTGGTGGAGGTACTCGTTGGTGTCGTCGGGGCTGGCCTCGCCGAGGTGGACGCGGGTGTGGATACGCGACCACAGCGAGCGGTTGCGTGAGAGACGCAGTCGTTGGTCGAGCTCGGGTAGGCCCACGAGGACGAGCGACAAGAGGGCGGCGCTGTCCCAGTCGTAGTTGGCGAGAATGTGTAGGTGGTCGAGCACCTGCTGCTGGAGGAGATGCGCCTCGTCGAGCAGAAACGCGGGATGTACCCGCTCGGTGCTCAGCTCACGGACATGACGCGTAATGGCGTAGAAGACGGCGGCCGCCGTGGCCTTCGGACTGAGTCCGAGCGCGACACACAGCTGCCGGTAGAAGTCGCGCCGGCCGAGCGTCGCGTTGTGGCAATAGGTCAGCCGGAATCCGGCCTCGGGCAAGCGCCGACGCACCGCGCGCAGGACGCACGTCTTTCCGACGCCCGGCTCGCCGGTGAGCAGGACGTGGCCGCGCTCCCGGCACGCTTCGACGATGGCGTCGACGACGCGCTCGCGTGACGAGGGGACCCAGAGCTCGTCGTCGCCGAGCTCCTTGCTGAATGGCGGGCGGCTCAGACCATACGTCCGGAGCCATTGCGGGCCGCTCATACCTCACCTCCCTTCTTCGGCGAGAGCATCTGCTTCAGCAGCGTGCCCGGCGGGTCGAAGGGCACCGCGTCGAGCCCGCGCTTCGGACGGCGAGAGCGTTTGCGCGTGGCATTGGCCACCGGGTCGACGGGCCGCAGGGCGAGGCGCTGCTCATCATGCTCGACCCACGGCGCCTTGGTTGGGTCCACCAGCGTCCGCGCGACGACGACCTTGTGGCCAGCGAGGAAGCCCTGCTCGAGCTCGAAGTCACGACCGGCGACATCGAGGGTGCCGTCGGTACGGATCCGTCGGGTCTGCCGGACGGTGAGCGCCTCGCGTAGCAGCTCCTCGCTTGGCGCCGTTTGCGCGGCGGAGGCGAGCTCCGCGTCGAGTACCTCCTGCGGAGACTTGCCGAGCAAGCCGGCGTGCGGCGCGAGGTGGTAGTGCATGTCGAGCCAGGCGATGAGCCGCACCTGCACCTCGTGCAGCGACGGCATCGGTCCCATCAGGCTCACGCATTGCTCGCGGAGCGTGCGCCAGAGGCGCTCCATCTTGCCGCGGGCCTGCGGGTCGTACGGCTTGGCATGCACGAGCGCGATACCGAGCCGTGCACAGGCCGTGCGCAGCGTCTCACCGACGTAGGTGGGTCCATTGTCGAGATACAGCGTCTCGGGGCAGCCGTGGCGGCGTAGCCCACGCACCAGCAGCGCGAGCATCTCGCTCTCGCGCTCGGTCGCGCAGGCCTGGATAGCCACGACGTAGCGTGTGCGGTCGTCGAGGATCGCATGGATCCGAAGCGGCACGCTGCGACCGTCCACGTCGAGCGCTGGGCCGTGCATCACGTCCGCGTGCCACACGTGGTGAGCCTTGGCGGCCTGCCATCGACGGCGCTCGGTCGGGTGACCGAGGTCGCGCCGGCGAACCGTCTTGCGGTCGAGGCCGTGCTCGGCATAGAGCCGCCGCAGCGTCGTGTCGCTCATCGCCCCGGCCGGTAGTCGTCCGCTCGTTACGAGGGTGCGCAGGATGACGGTCGCGGCGACTTGTGGATGGTCGCGGCGGATGTCGAGCAGCAGATCGCGCTGTGCATCGGTGAGCGCACGACCGTGGCCGCGGTCGCAGCGTCTGCGTGGCCGTAAACCCTCCAGGCCGGAGCGCCGCCAGGCATAGAGCCAGCGCTCGAGGGTGGAGGGCGCGTAGCAACGGGTGCGGTCTGCACCTGGTGGTCGAAAGGGCTGGGCCGCGAGTGCACGCAGCGCTTGGGCGAGCTCGCCGTGCGTCCAATCGGTCCGGCATGCGAGCGGCCCAATGACCTGTGCGCGAAAGATGGCCACCGCCTCAGCGTGGTCCTTCGGCGTCACTTCGTCGTCTTTCATCGATGTCTCCTTCATCGGCCTCCATGGCCGTGCGGAAGTCATCGGCGGACCTTCCTGACGCCACGACGACCCTACGTGGTGGGCACCTCCGGGCCCCCTCGACACAGGCGGTGGACATCGACGAGCACGATGCCTTCGACCGCATCGGCGACGAGCGTGCCGCTCGCCTCGAGCGCTCGCGCGGCGAGCTGCTGAAGCACGCCCTCGACCCGGCCGCGCGGCGGACCGGGGGCGTCGAGCCCGAGCGCACCGCCGAGCATCTCGACCCACCGCCGCAGCGAACGCCACCCGCGACGAGCCTCCTCGCCCACGTGCGCGAAGGGGCTCACCTCACCGCGCACCGCCGCAGCACTCCCGCCCTGCCACCATCGGCCGAGCGCCCACGCCACCGCGCACAGCCGATAGCGCAGACGCGGCGCTACCCCTCGGGGCACCACCGTCACCACCGCGCCGCAGCTACGGCAGAGGTACCGCCGCACCACCACCTCCGCCACCTCGGGAACCTTGCCGGCACCGGCTGGCCCGAGCTGAAGCCGCCGTCGGACACCGTGGCCGATCAGTCCTAAACGCGCTCCTGCTGGCCTCCCGGCAGCTCCGCAGCACGGACAGCGACGCGGTCGGACCGCCTCGACACTCGGCAGGGCCTCATCCCAAACCTTGACGTCGCGCTCTACGACGACGACTCGTCTATTGCTCCATCTACTCTTCAAGCGGGGTGGAGCACGGCGGGGACGGGTGGTGCAACACCCGCCCCGCCACCTACTTTGTCAGGTCGATCAGGGGTCGGCGCTCGGCCTCCTCGCCCGATAGCTACCCGCGCGCGCCTCCCGACTCGAACTTCTCGGTGATGGTCATCGGCCTCGCGACGACCAGACTCGCCTCACGTAGCCTGCGCGAGATCGCACCGTCGTGCGTTAGCCAGCGTGCGCGCTAACACCAGTATCCGCCGGATTCGAGAAGAAGTTGGCGAGACTTGTCGGGCAGTGCTCCGACGCCGTCCAGCTCGAAGGCAGCTCCGCACGAACAGCGCGACGAGCCATGCCAGCGCGGTCGTGCTCCCATGCGGTACCTGGGACTCGCGTAGTCGTACTCGACTGGAACAGTCCGTGAGCACCTGTCGCAGGTGGCGTCGAGTAGTGGCACGAGGTCACGCGGGTTCAGGGCCAGCGCTCTGCAGAGCTCGGCCGGTCTGGATAGTACCTCGCGATGAGCAGGGACACCGGTCAACTAGACCGAGCAGGGTCTCCTCGCCTCAAGTCGGATGGGACCAACCATGGCGCCGCGAAGGTCGAAGGTACGACCCTCAAGCGTTGCCAGGATATCCGCGGTGCGGGCATCGTCGGCGAACTCCACTTCAACTGCACAGCACATGTCGTAGTGCCCGCGCGGTACCTCCCGCGCGGCAACGCAACCCTTGGTCCCGCGCAGTTCGGTCAGGAGAGCAGACTGGAGCGAGAAGGCGACCACATGTCCGTGCGCATCGCAGAGCTCTCGAAAGTTGCGCACCGAAACCTCGAGATGGGTCGCCTTGCTACGGGGAGTCATGGGTAGGCGTCATCACAGTCGGCACGACGACGGGAGTTGAGCTGCAAGGACGAAGGGAGGGTCGAAGGGAGCCTGCAACCGGAGAGCCGACCGCCAGCCTTCTCTACGTCCAACCACATGTTATCCGGCCCCACTCGCCTCGAACGGCGCCGGCGACGTGTTCCTTAGCGCAGCGTAGAGTTCTAGCCACCTCGTCCGGTGTAGAGGGAAGACTGTCCAGCTCGAGCCCTGAGCCTCAAAGTAGATCCCAACGAAGCCCATTCTCGGCTGCAGCACGGCAAGCTTCGTAAGGTCGCGCAACGACCACTCTCGCGTCGAGTCAGAGTAGCGAACGGAGAGTACATCATCCCGCACCAAGATCTCGCGAGGAAGCAGGCACTCATCGCGAAGAACCTTGGCCGTCGCAACCAGGGCTAGTGCTCCGATCACCGGACCAAGGGGGTGCCCGGTCGTGAGGAAGTATAGCGCGGAAGCGGCGTATGCAATCACGAGCACGATGGTTTGTCCCCAGTCGCCAGGGAGACGCCGCTCCGTAAACGTGGTGCTCGCAGCGAACTGGTCTGGACACCTCGCGACAAGGTTGTCGACCAGCGACGCGAACTCCGTCACTTCGTACAGAACGGGCAAAGAAGCTCCATGACCGGCAACGGTGAGCCCTCCGGTCCATCGCACTCGAACGTTCCGCACCTCCGACCAGGGAATCCGTCGCCCAAGAGACTCGGGACCCGCCTGGATACCACGGTCGTCTATACGGACATCGTAGAAGTCGGGGCATACGAGAAGTCGAAGAAGGAGAAACTCTCCGAGGCCCCCCAGCAGGAGGGGCAAAAGTACGCCCATGCCGACTCGCCATGTAGGAGCGTCCAGGAACACGTAGACGAGACCACCGATGAGGCCGCCGTTCGTGATGGCAGCCGCGGCAACCGCCCAACGAGGGATCCGAAACTCGTGCAGCATGGTGCTCCGAACGTCGACTCTCCAAAGTGTAGTCAAAGAGCCTGCCAAGGCCAGGTCCAGATATCGACCGGGAGTTGAGCTGCGAGGACGAAGGGAGGAATGACCGGAGGTCAACCGCCGACCTTGTCTGCCTCCAATGACATGTTATGCGGCCCCGCTGGTATGCACGGGAGCGTAGTCAGTCGAAAGTATGATGAGGGAGGTTGTTCGTCCGGAGACTTGGGTAACCTTGGTGGAAGTACCGCGGTAGCTGCTGAGCCCCCGTGCGGCGCCCACCCAGGGCGGCGCTGGCACTTGCCTCTCGTGTTCGAACACCACGCTCACGGAGGTCTGGGCCGGAAGACAGTAGTCCGCCCGGTCTGCGAAGGATTCGGTGTGAGGTGTCATCGGTCCCAACTCGAGATAGCGAGTGGCGACGAGAAGTAGGCCTCCTGTCTCGGTCTCAACCGCGAAAGGTTGCGAGCATGTACGCATCCCACGGGAACTGAAGAAGCGTGCGGCCGGTGGTAGGGCATCGTCCGCGCACGCAACGACCCTGCCCCGTACCATGCAGTAACGCTCATCTAGGGTTCCAGCCTCGGCACGCAAAGCCACCTTGCCGGGAAGGCGGGGAACGTACGAACGAACCGCGCTTGCAGTACCAACGAGTGCAGGGAGGAAACCGAGCCAAGGCTGGCCAACGAGCCCACCCAAGCCAAAGCCCGCGAATGTCGCGAGGAACGTCTGCCGCCAACGCGGCTCGCGCAGCAGACTCGCCGATACTACGTACTGGTACGGAAAGTCGCTTTCACGCAGATGTGGCCTTTCCTCTGTCACGGCGTGGTTATCTCAGACTACGCAGAAGGAGCGCCAGACGCCAGGTGGACTTGATCCGATTCCGTGGACGGTTTGGTTATGCGGCCAGCGTGGCCATGTGGGCACGTAGTTCGAACTCGTCGGGGCTGAGGTAGCCGATAGACGAGTGTCGACGAAAAGGGTTGTAGAAGGAATCGATGTAATGGGCAATTGCGCGGTGCGCTGCCCCCCGTGATGGGTGCCAATCGTGGTCGAGCCACTCGCCCTTGATGGAGGCGAAGAAGCTCTCAGCCACGGCGTTGTCCCAGCAGTCCCCGGTCCTGCTCATGCTGGGTCGCATGCCGTAGGTCTTGAGCTGCTCTCGGTAGAGGTCGCTAGCGTAGGGGGTGCCTCGGTCCGAGTGGTGAATGAGCCCGGGCGGGGGACGCCGAGTCAGGAAGGCCTGCCTCAGCGCTGCCAGGGCAAGCTCTGTGTCGTTGGTAGCGCTGGTGGCCCACCCGACGACCGCTCGGCTGAAGAGGTCGAGGATGGCCGCGAGGTACAGCCAGCCGGTCCCCGTGTAGATCGCGGTGACGTCAGTCACCCAGACACGGTTCGGCGCGCTGGCAGTGAAGTCGCGACGCAGCAGGTTGTCGGGCACGTTGCGGCTGTTCTTCGAGTTGGTGGTCGCCTTAAAGGGGCGCCGCTTACGACCTCGTAGGCCCGCTTCGCGCATCTTTCTCGCCACCCGCTTGCGCGAGACCCGTCGACCCTGCGCCTTGAGCTCCTCGGTGATGCGAGGGCTGCCGTAGATGCCCTTGCTGTTCGCGTGGGCGGCCGCGACCTCGAGGCCGAGAACCTCATCGTCTCGCTCTCGCTCAGACTTGGGCCGCTTGCGCCACGCGTAGTAGCCGCTGGGGGAGACGCCGAGAACGCGGCACATCGCTCGCACCGGGAACTTCTTGTCGGCCACCTTCTCTGCGATGAAATCGAACTTCATCCGTTCTCCTTGGCGAAGAAGGTGGCCGCCGCTTTTAAAATTTCGCGCTCCATCTTCAGGCGCTTGTTCTCGCGGCGGAGCTCGCGCAGCTCCTCCTTCTCGGCGGTCGTCAGAGCACCCTCTGGGCCGTTGCCTGCGTCCACCTGGGCCTGCTTGACCCAGCTGCGAAGGGACGTCTCCGTCAGACCCAGGTCCTTGGCAACTTGACCGATCGACCGGTCACCCGATTGGCAGAGGCGCACCGCCTTCGCCTTGAACTCCGGACTGAACTTCCGGCGCTTCCGTTTTGGCATGAGGAACTCTCCTGGCGCATTGTCGCGCCTTCTGAAGGTGTCCACCAAACCGGATCAACTCCAAGGTGACGTCGGTCCGGATAACGACCGGAGAACCGACCGCCGGCCTTGTCTACGTCCGACGACATGTTGTCCCGCGACGTGTCCTCCCGTGTCGTTCAGATCCTCTTTGCGTAGACTGCAGGTCGACCGTGCGCTTTCTGACCCCACAGGTCTGCGTCATAATGCAGGGTCCGAGCGAGGCTTGGTACACATGCGGGAAGTAGTGTCTCGGACCAGGGGAGTGTCCCCGACGCAAGCGCAGTGTCGACTTCACGGCCAGCCGGAGAGTAGAGTCGAGCGTGGCCAGTCCAGAGCGCCAGCGGAGCAAGAACGTCTACGAGCCCCCGGCCGACAACCAGAAGGCAACAAGGCGCGACGACCGGAGAGTTCCTCTCGAGTCCCGACTCGGAGCGGCCCTGCTGGTCCTCGCGTGCGCGTGGGGCGTCCTAGACTCTGCTGTGTTGAGCCTTATGCGGGGCGCTGAAGTCCTACTCATTGGTGCGACGCTGGCGATGCTCAACCTAACGTTCTGTTGGGCGGGGTTCCACCTATACCGAGGCGACTGGGAGGATCCCCTTGGTTGGGGGCTAGCAGCGGCGCTACTTGGAGGAATCGGAGCCGCGCCGAGTTGGCTCTCTGCTGGATACATGTTCACAGCCATTCGGCTCAGCCTGGTGTGCATCGCGGGGCTCACCCTCGCGCTCGGGAGGAATCGCTACCGAGCTACCAGGGAGACTCCTGCGGCAAATGGCGACAAGTTCGGATAACGACCGGGAGCTGAGCTGCAAGGACGAAGGGAGCATGCGATCGGAGAGCCGACTGCCGGCCTTGTCTACGTCCAACGACATGTTATGCGGACCGACTAGACACGGCACGTCGATGTCCCCCGGTGCAAGAGTTCTCGCTCAGGTGACTGCTTTTGCCGACCTCGGCGTCTACCTTGAGTCTGAAGCAGGCGTTCGCTTCCTGGTGCTTCTCCCTGACCTGGGGCTTGGTCCCGGAGTCTCCCCGAACCAAGCCTTCGAGATTGGGCAGCCCCTTGTGTTGCGCATTTTGCACTGGGTGCCAGCCCATGAGAACTACCGCGCTACACTCGCTACCTCTGATGAGTCCCATCGCTTCCGGTTGGACTCGCCCAAGAAGGCGTGACCCGACATGGCGACGGCAACCATCAGCTTCCTCGACTACTCGGTTCGGTGGACCGTTGGTCGTGTACCCATCTCCCATGCGCGGCTCGCTGCCCGTGCTCGGCTCTGCGACGCGTTCCCGTTTGGGGAGGAGGAAACGCCTCTCGCTCTGTCCGTGGCGCGTGGTGGGAACGTCGAGCTCGCGGTTGAGCTGTCGTTCTCGCCGGGGAGTGATTCTGGGTTCTTGCCGGAGCTTCACGTGGTTCCGGATACGGAGACCCTCTTCCTCGGCGCGGGCACTACGGTTCTCGTCTACGACCTCAAGGGCGCTCGACAACTCTCACGTTACGATTTGAAAGTCGGGTTCTGGGGTTGGGAGCGCCACGCCGATGTCATCCTGATGCTCGCAGAGCTCGAGCTTGCGGCCTGGAGTCTGCGCGGGGAGAAGACTTGGTCGACCTTCGTGGAGCCGCCATGGTCGTGCCGGGTGATGGATGGGCGACTTCAACTCGACGTTATGGGCAAGCTGTCGCAGTTCGACTTGGCCTCCGGTCCTCCCGGATGACCGGCATAGGTTCGCAAGCGGGCGACTGGCCGCATAACATGTCGTTGGAGGCAGACAAGGCCGGCGGTCTGCTCCCGGTCGTTATCCGGCTCCCTCCGGATTACTACATGCGTCGAAGGCCGTGCCCGGGCATACTCGCGCACGTGGACAGAACCTTGACACCGGCGACCATGCTCCTGGTGCTAGGCACGTCCGCCTGTGCCGACAGCGCGTGTATCGACGGTGAGGGCCGAGAGTTCGAGGTCGGCGAGAGGATGGGCGAGTGCTGTCAGTGCGAGTGCCTCGAAGATGGGAGCCGTGATTGCAACGCCATCAACTGCTCGGCGTTCCCAGACTGGCCAAACTGTAACGAAGGTCGCTAGGGAAACGAACGGCGGCGCCAGCACGTGGGGGGAGTCCCGTCCTGCCTCGGTCGGGTCGAACGAAAAAAAGGGCCGGTGGACCCCATCCTTGAGCCCGCCCCAATTCTGGAGCCCCGTGCTCAAGAGGGTCTCGTGAGCGTCACTGTGCAGCGACGGGATGGTGGGTTCGCTCGCGTACCCTCTCAACTATCCCTTGAGTCGGCCCATCCGATCGGTCATCTGTGAACGCCATATGACCAAGAGCTACCTTCTTCTAGTTGCCTTGACCGCGGCAGCGACCTTGGCAGGAGGATGCGCGTCGTCCGACTGTGTCGAGGCTTGCGAGAACCGCTTTGAGCTCGGATGCAGCAAGATCGACCAATGCGACGACATGTGCGAGCTCAGGGAGATCCAGGGGCTCCATGTCGACGGCCCCCCTTTTTTGTGTGAGGCATCCGCGAAGTCGTGTATGGCGCTCGATCAGTGTGGAATGCCGACGAATGGGCCCGAGAACTGAGCAGCTACGGCTCTATCGCGACGCACACCTCGTCGATACCAAGTTGGTCCGCATAGCGACCGGGAGTTGAGCTGCGACCGCCGGCCTTGTCTGCCTCCAACGACATGTTTGCCGCGCTCCGACTACCCTCGAGACTTCCAATAGTTGGCCGTCCTCGATCGTGTGCTATCGCAAGTATCCGCACTACGCCTCCGGCTACACGGCAAGACCCGAACATGCCAGCTTCTCACGCCGCCAGGAAGGAGGCGGCCGCCACCAGGCAGCTCGGCAACCATCGTGCTGGCGCGCTGCGCTTCCAGAATTGGCCGCTTGGCAAGCGCGGGATGGTCTCGTTCAAGGAAGTGCTGCGCCGCCTCGTTGAGTTCGGTCTCAGCGAGCGGGTGACAGACGACCCTCATTCTGGGAGGCGAGCTAAAGCGTCCGCGCACACGCCCTCGGCCGGGCGACCCATATGGGGGGTTCTTGTCGAGCTCTGCGTCTCGACGCAGAGCTGGGGCCGAGCACAGAGCATCGTGCTCCTCCTGCAAGAGCGCGTCCAGACTCGCAAGCAGACGTTCCACGAGCTTCGCCCGTTTGGAGACGACCCTGGAGAAGTCCGCAAGAGCACCATCAAGGTCCTTGGCGAACTTCTTGGCGCGAGGCCCAGCCGCCGGCCTTGTCTGCCTCCAACGACATGTCATGCGCCGTCGGGGCCCTCTGGGATTCGACGAAGGTACTCCGGCCACTCGGCACCAGCACCCTCGACGTTGCCGCAACGAAAGCGCGCACCAGGGACCGCTGTGAGGCCCAGGGATGCGATACGCCAGAGCGGCGCGACTTCAGACCACTGGCCGCTGATGGTTACGGACAGCACACCGTCGGCAACGGTTAGATTCCGAACCAGAAGCCCGCCGTCGTCGGCGTTGAGACGGTCGCGACGCTGCAAGAACCACCCCGAATAGTCCTCGGGGATCGCGGCGGTCAGCTCGGCGTCTTCCCCGAAGACGCGCCAGACAACGTCCACATCCGCTTGTGCGAACCAGTCGAGCCAAGCAGCCGGCGGCAGCGAAGCACCAGGAACCTGCACAGAGAACTCGGTGCCCAGGAACTCGCCAACGACCTCGCTTCGGACTGTTCCACCGATGTGGAGGGAGGCTCCTCGAAAGCGCAATTGTCCCGGAACGTCTAGCACGAGTCCCACACCGGGATCCGAGAGGACATGTTCCACGCCCTGGGTGCAGTAGTCCTTGATGAACCCTCGAGAACAGAGGGAGAGCTCAGAGAGACCGCGGCAAACGATTTCCCAGTCGGTAAACTGGGCCGTCTCGCCAGCCCGCCACCCACCATGCGTGAGGGTCGACACGCGAAGCACGAGCTCGAAAGGCAACGGCCCGCCTTCCGCTGGTGCCGGCGCTAGAAGCTCGACGCAGGCATCTTCAAGCCACCCCGTCTCCTCGAGCCATACCTCAAGCTGATCATGGCTCTCGATTAGATACGTGCTCATAGCGATCGGGAGTTGAGCTGCAAGGACGAAGGGAGGACGACCGGAGGCCAGCCGCCGGCATTGTCTGCCTCACGATATGTTATCCGAACGCTCCGAGGATACCCACTCGTCCAGTAGCTTGCGCTTAGACGGGCGCATCTTGAAGCTTGGCTCAGCCAGTACATCGGAGACAGCCGAGCGAAGCCGGGGCAGAAGAAGCTCGCCGTCCGTCCTCCTCGAAGAGGAAAGGAGATCCCAGACGACCTCCGTTACCAAACGGCGTCGCTCGTCGTCATCGATGTCCCTGGGGGTCGTCAGGAGAGCGACGACCGACGCTCGGGTCTCTTGAGACACGCTGCCCCCCTGGGCGAGCGCGTTGGCCACAGGAGCGATGGACACCTTGCGCAACAACGCCAGGTCTACGAGGCCCCGGGCTAGCTCCATTGTTAGGGGCAGTAGCCCGAGAGCCCAGGCAGCAGCATCGCGGCTAGCCATGCGTTCCGATTTGTGAACTATTCGAACGAGATCGTTGGAGGCCCGCGTCGGCGACATCGTGACGAGGGCGGCGGCGGCGTAGTTCTCAGCAAGCGCCCCTGGCGCCTCCTCTAGAATCTCCAGGGCAGTGTCGTACGCAAGTGAATGACCGATGCAACCCAGAAGATGGGCTGCGAGCCACGGAGGACACGTCGCACCCTTGTATCGAGAAACGACAAGACCTGCGCTCGATTCACTCGGCGCTCGGCCCTCCAGAATGGGCCCAACGTCCTTGATCAACGCATGCCGGCCAAGGACCGCAGCAACGAGATCCTCAGAAGGGGCATCCAGGTCGATGTCGGCACGGATGGGCACGTCACCAACATACTATGAAAGGGCGCATCGGTCGGATGCCTAGCGTCAGGATGGCGTGGAACCTCATCCGGATAACGACCGGGAGTTGAGCTGCAAGGACGAAGGGAGTGTCGGAGGGAGCCTGCCGCCGGAGAGCCGACCGCCCGCCTTGTCTGCCTCCAACGACATGTTATCCAACGACCGCTCCTCCCCTAGCCAAGTGGGCCTCCGAGCCTTCACGCTAGCACCCCGAAAGGCCCGGCCCCCCGATCCCACGAGGACCGCAACCGGTCTCATCTCGGTCTCTTCAGCGAGAGTCGCCGCCACCGCGACGACTCTCGCTAACCCGCGAACGCGCCCTCCGAACCCGGCGATTGAGCGTGACCGAGCACCGTAGTGTCAGTCAAAGGTCCGCCGGGAGATGGGTCTTCACGTCCACGTCTCCTAAAAACTTCTCGCCAACGTAGTGCGCAACAACCCGGATCTGCCCCTCGATACGAGCGTTGAAGTCTTCGAGTTCGTCCGATGGAACCCAGAGTTCCTCGTGCTTGGATGAGCCGACCACACGACGCTCGTACTTGGAAATGAACTCGTCTGCGACGTCGAATTCGGTGACGAACCCAACGTTGCCGGAGAAATCATCCTTGGCGTTCCAGTCCCGAGCAATCTTCTCGGCATACTCGAAGTTGAGAACCGGATAGAAGAATGGCTGATCAGGCAACCGGGGCGGAAAGCCCCGGTACGACGACTGCGCGATGAGCCGAAGCTCTGTCAAACCTACTGGGCGGAATAGACGCATCAGAGAATCACCGTCTGGATAACGACCGGGAGTTGAGCTGCAAGGACGAAGGGAGGACCGGAGGGGGCCTGAGACCGGAGAGCGGACCGCCGGCCTCGTCCGCCTCCAACGACATTTTGTGCGGCTACGGCCCACCTCGATCCATGCCAGCGTAGACTTCGTAGAAATACCCGGGGCTTTGCCAACCTGCCATCAGGGTAGACGACGTACGGGAACCCGTGTGCGGGTCCGGGTTGAGCTTCATCGGTTGCCCATACGAAGTAGGGCATTGGAGGCTTGCCTGGACCTTGTCCCCACACCTCCGCATACTCGCAACGAAGCTGCGATTCGGGCCTTGTGCACGGCAACGCGATGGCCTCCGAGAGCGAGCTGACGGCTTTCGAGGTGCGAGCCGCAGCTTTCAAGTCGGCTACGTACCAGATGCCTCGGAATGGGCCCATAGGCCGCACGGGTGGGCGATAGTCCTCGTCAAGCTCCTCGCAGGTTTGAAGCTGGTGGTACCAGGTACTGCGGTCTCGCCTAAACCACGCATGCAACCCAACAAGCTCGACGGCGTCGTTGCGATACACCTTGCGCGCAAGGTCGAGTGCGGAGTCAACAGAGCTGGGGGTCGTGGCGTCCCACGCGGCCCGCCGGCAGTAGAACCTGCTTCTAGGCCTGTCGATGAGCCGAAACTCGACCCATACGTTTCGGCCCTCGTGGGAGATCTCTACGCTCTCGGACGCCCGTAGAAGACGATGCTCGCAATCGACTTCGATGGTGTCTACGCTAGCGTAGCGCCAGTTGCTACCCAGAGCCTCGAAGACGGAGATCTCGGTGGTGGGAGTTGCGACGACGGGTGGATATGGAAGACGACCGAGCGAGTCGTTTCGTACGTACGTGCAAGGTCTCAGAATGGCAGGCGCGGCAATCTCCAGACGCGTTCTGCTCCCTTGCCCACCTCGAGCAGCCTGGAAGCGAACATTGATCTCTCCAACAGCACGACGAAACGGTCGACCACGGAGGTCCGCAAACTGAATCCTGGTGCTTCGTAGTATGGCATCCCGACGGGATAGATTCCGCCCGAAGTCGGTCGATGCACGCAGGTGCTTCCATACTGCGGGTAGTACGCTGAGCAGGTAGTCTTCGGGGTGCACACGGGTACCCCAGATACGAGCATCCAGTGCCTTCATCCCCTGAAACAGTTGGTAGATTTCCGTCCGTGCCTCTTTGGTGAGGTACCTTCGGACGTTGTACTGAGGCGCCGTCATGATCTGCGCATGGATTCCCGAGTCCGTTGCACCAACAATCGCGGCCGCGGCATCGTCAATAGTCGCTTCCGGGCGCGCAACGCGGATAGCGCGCGGCAGGAGACCTACCGACGCAAAGTCCATCAGCGGCTCGCCACAGCCTAGTGCCACCAGCGCGACCAATCCCGGCAGGCCAAGGACACAGTGCCGAACGGTCCGCATGGGGCTACCTTAGCGCTGTTGAAGGCTCGCCGTCGGCAGAGTTCGCAGTCCGCACAACCACCAGAGAGCCGACCGCCGGCCTCGCCTGTCTCCAACAACCTGTTATGCGGCGCTGCGTCCCATGCTAAGGCCGTCGCGCAGGAGAACGCGGAGTAGGACCAGAGGCGATGCAGCACCCACACCAAGAGTTTCCGCATCTAGCGTTGGAGATCGAGCCCGCCTTGCTGAATGAGGCAGCCTCGGAGCTAAAGGGTCGTATTCTTAGAACCTGGGCCCAGCGTTTCGTGGCTGCGCTCGGACTGCTTCTTGCCGGGTTGGAGCTCCTAGGCCTGCTGAATACGTTGTTGGCGCTAGTGCTCATCGGATTCTACGGTCTGAGCGTGGTCCCGGTCCTCACGCGGAGAGCCTCGGTGGATGCAATCAAGCGTACTCCCGGTGGAGCGACCGAGTGGTCGTTCTTTCCTCAGGGCATGCGGATTCTGGCGACCGTCGATGGAAGAACGTTCGACTATCCGAGAGCGTCAATTCGTGGAATCGTTGAAACGAACGCCGGGCTCGCACTGGAGCATGAGTTCGGCTGGCTCTTGATTCCAGGGGCCGGGCTAGAGGAGGAAGAGCGCCGAGCGATACGACGCTGGGTTGCGCCACTGAAGGAAGCGCTTGCGGCCAAGACCACACCCGTAGCAGGACCCAAGGGACGCACCAGCCTGAGCGTTGCAGTCATGGTCTTGCTCGCCTGGGGCACTCTCATCCTGGTGTTCTTCGGTATCTGGACCGCACTTGCACCCAAGCCGCAGACAGGTTCACGCAGAGCTCCTGAACGAGTTCGTGACCTGTCGCACATACGCTCGCCGGATGCCGTCCGCATAGCGACCAGGAGTTGAGCTGCAAGGACCGCGGGCCTTGTCTGCCTCCAACGACACGTTATGCGGCTACCGCCACCCGCCCCAGTGTGAGCTAGAACTTCGTGCCACAGGTCTTGCACCGGACTGTCTTGAAGAGGAAGTCGTCCGCCTTCCCGGCAGAGTCGCATGCCGGGCAAAAGAGGTGAAAGTAGCGCGTCGAATCGGCGACCGAGAGAAGCCCGCTAATACCGAGATATGTCGAGACCAGCGCAACGCCGACGACCGCGACGCTTGGGTTCTCAGAATTGGGCAGTGTGATCCCAAGCTGGGCGGCTCGAAGGAGCATGACAAGTCGGCCGTACTGCCATGCTAGGCGCGAGCGACGAAGCAGCAGCACGATGAAGAACACGTTGAGCCCCAAGCTCGTCCACGTACCAGCTGTTGGCACTGGCCTCCCCGCAGCAAGCAGAACACCCAGCTCGAGCAGGAGCGACAATCCGATGAGGAAGCACGCGCCGATCAGCGCCCGCGGGACTGCCTTGTCGGAAGCGACGTTTGCCATGAAATCCAGAGCGTATCGGATGAGCCGGCATGTGTGCACGTCGCACGCCACGAGGTAGTTTGGCCGAGGACCAGCTCATCATGCTCGACAACGTGAGGTGACGGGTCGGGCGTTGCGTCGAACCGCCCGAAGTCGATGGCCGATTCCCGGAGGAGGCCAACAAGCGCAAGAGCTCAGTCCGCATAACGAACGGGAGTTGAGCTGCAAGGACGAAGGGAGGCTTGGAAGGAGCCTACCCGGGTTGAACAGGAGCCGGGCCGGCTGCATCGCCGAGGTGTTTCCGTTCGTGGTGCTCTTCAGCGCCCTACCGACGAACATCCTCGTAGTGGCGATCGCTCGCACGTCGAGGGACCCAGGTTACTGGACCAAGCGATAGCCCGGCCGCGCCACCTCACAACCCAGTCGAGATAACGACCGGGAGTTGAGCTGTCTGCCTCCAACGACATGTTATCCCGCGCGCCGTCTATTCGTCGTCGCGCTCGAGCTCGGCCACATCAGCCTCCTCCTTGGGACGGCCAGACGCACGCTTGTTCTGGAGGAGCTCGGCAAGCCCGATGATGGGTGCGCGTACCCCACCCAAGTCTGCTCGAATGTGGTTCCCCCACGCCTGGTCGAAGGTCACAGCGCTGATGCTGGTTAGGAGATCGACCCGGAGTGGTGGACGCCCAAGCTGGACGACGTTGTCGGGCTCCGTGAAGTCCTCGGCCGTCAGGCCGACGTCCCCGAAACCGAAGTCGCCAAGCGCCCCGAGGATGCGTGTCGCGTTCTCCGGTGACCTGCGGACGAAGACGTCGATGTCGCCCGTGTAACGCGCGCGTACCCACCCACCACGACGTACTCAACGTCCCGAGCGTTTAGCAACTCGAGCAACTCTCTCAAGTCGTCCGGAAGCATGACCAACTCTCGCCAGGTACTGCTGAATGAGCTCCGCCTGAATACGAAGCCGTTCCTCGGGCGTCAGCGAGCGGTAGTACTCACGCTCTGCGCGGTCTGCTTCCTCATGGGAGCGGAAGACTCGTACCCGGGTTCGGTCCACCCATGGAGCCTAGCACGGAGCGCGTCCCAAAGACCGGCGGCTCGAAGCAACCGAGCCGCCCGGGCTGGCCGCAGCGTGGCCATACAACCGCCTGAACACGTCCAAGCGCGCGGTACGGACCTGCCGCCGCGGCCCCCCAGCCCATACCCGTCGGGATAACGACCGGGAGTTGAGCTGCAAGGACGAAGGGAGGCTCGGAGGGCGCTTGCGCCCGGAGGTCCGACCACCGGCCTTGTCTACCTCCAACGACATATTATGCAGCCACCGCCGCGCAACTACGGGTTGGCGGGCATGAAGCCCTCTGTGGAGAACACGCGAAACTCGTCGAACACGAAGGACTCGTCCCCTCCACTCATCGTCGTGCAGATGAGCTCCACCGCGCCGAACTCTGTCCCTCGAGCCTTGGGGCTCAGCCGCGAGCAGCCGACTGAGCGAACCGAAAGAGGGCAATCTGTCGCTCTGCAGCCCCGTGTTGGCCAGCGTTCCTTTCGACCAGCCCACCCCTCAGAGCTCTCTATCCGGGAAGAGACCACACAAGGCCCACTTCGTTGCCGAGTGTTGAACACGCGAGAATCGTATTCGCCGGGTCCGACGAGAGCTTGCGGATGGCGTCGTGGTGCTCGATGACGGTCTCGACCATGGCAAGGCAGAGGTCGAGATTGAGGCGATGACGACCAAGATCTTTGCGCGCTACGTTGACCGCAGCAAAGTCTCCGAGCGAAAGGCTGCGGCCGACGTTCGCTTGCCAAAGTTCCGCGGCCTTGAGGTCGCCATCTCGCACGGCGTCCAGGAAGTAGCGGCTGCCGAAGGCATTGCTGGTTGCGACGAGCCGGGCGGAACTCTCCCGGGTATCAGCGCAAACGCTGACCGCCTCGGACTCATGGTCGAGGTAGAAACTGAATGTGTAGACGTCGATAGCCTGCTGCTGGAGTTCGCCTATAGCCCTGGTCATCACGCCCTTCAGAAATGCCTTGAGGTCGCTCATCGTCGTCTCGTCTGGCCAACGTCTCGGAGTTGAGCAGCAGGCGCAAGAGGGAAGGCCGAAGGCCTTAACGAAGGGAGGCGCAGGATGGCGCGACTCCGAGCTCACAATCACGTCGCAGCCACGCCAAGAACCGCCAAAACCGCCGAACCGAAACCCTGGCGTTCGATGCGACGGGCGCCTCGTTTCCCACCCGCACCCTCGCTAGCGCGGGTTGCTACGGCGCGCTCCAGCAAGCGACAGGCTCACGCCGGACCCGCCTCAGGCAGATACCGCCCACGGGCATCGCTGCAGAGCACGCGTTCGAACGAACGAACCGAAAGCTCGAACAGAGAGCGCCACTGGACGCAGAACGCGCGAGCGACGCCTGCGGTGCAGACCACGCGTTCCGACCAGCGGCGCCACCGCCGCGGGGAAAGCACCCATACGAGGAACCCCGGAACTCAGCGGCCAGGCAGACGACACTCAGCAGTCGAATGCCGTCTGCATAACGACCGGGAGTTGAGCTGCAAGGACCGCCGGCCTTGTCTGCCTCCAACGACATGTTATACATCCGCGCGCCGCCAGGGTGGCTACGCGGGGGGAGGAAACCGGTCTTCGCTCACTAGGTCACCATCAAGATTGAAGTACAGCTTCAGGCGACCACGTGTAGCAAACACGCCGTACTCGGCCCCGACATCGGGTCCGAGGGCGACAACCGCCTCATAGTGGTCACCCATGAACACGCCGGGAGCCTCTGCCTTGACGTATGCACGTGAGACGAGAAGGGGCGCAGGCTCGCGCGGGATCCGAAGTACTCGAGCGGGTTCCCCGAACTCAAGCTCCCAACCGGCGGCATCCAGGAACTGACGTACGGCGGCAAGTACCTTCTCGCGCGGGATGGCCCGGTCCAGTTCCTGTTCGGCAGACATGGCGAAGTGCTCAGGCAGTAGCGTCGCCGTAGTGTGGCAAGACGGTCAACTACGAAGTTGGCGCGAGTGGGTTCGAATCGAGGAGAACGCGAACTTGTTCTCTCAGGAGAGCACCACATCAGGCATTCATCGCAAGGGCGCGCCATTCTCACGGGCGGCGCGTAAGTTGACTGTTCTCCTCTAGGTCAGGAGCGTCGAGCACACCGAAGGCGCACCCTCGGGCTGCCCGTGCAACTCGGAGGGAGAGACCGCCTACAGTCGATCCGCGAACCGGCGAGTGGCGGGCGAAGGAGTGCCGTCTCTTGGAGTCGAAGCCGGTGCGACCTGCGAAGAGGATACGCTCGAGACGCGCACCACGCCGCCCGCACAGACTGGGTATGCACAACGACCGGGAGTTGGGCTGCAAGACCGCCGGCCTTGTCTGCCTCCAACTGCCAGTTTGCACCGTCATGGGACCACCCAGGGGGCTGGATTTGCAGCTCCATGGGACCACTTGATTTGCAGGCACATGGGACCACCCGTGGGGGTGCACCTGGGATTTGCAGGGGCATGGGACCACCCGATTTGCAGCCTGAAGGGACCACCTGACGGCCCCCTTGGTTCGGTGACCGGGTCCGCCAACTGGGTCGCCCGCGTGCGGGCTCTTCGTGGCGCGGAACGGGCGCGCGGCAACGATCGTCACCAGCAACCGCGACACCAGCGAGTGGATCGCGACCTTCGATGATGTGCTGCTGGCTCAGTCCGCCGTCGATCGCTTCATCAACAAGGCCTACGACCTCGTGGTCGAAGGCGAGTCGTACCGTGCGCGGCTCAAGTCCACCGTGGACGACGCCGCACCGCCGCCGAGTACCCCGGTCACGAAGCCCGACCGCCCAGTCAGGCGACGCAGGCGGTAGACAAGGAACGTCGGGACCTACGGCCCCTCCGACGGCGTGACACCGAGCACCGGCCAGGGCATGCTCCAGCCAACGTCATCGGACCAACCCCCGGTCCCTTCCGGCTGAAAATCAGGTGGTCCCATGGGGGGGCAAAGCGGCATCCAACGACATGTTATGCCGGGTCGCCTTCGTCCCCTACCCCCAGTTGTAGTCTGAGAATCAGTTCCGCCTGCGCATCAGACTGGGAATCCGGCTGTGGCAGGGCTCTACGAGTTGAACTCCGCAGCTCTGCCGACGCCCCCATGGACCTGCAGCGAGGGGCTCTCGAAGTGCCAGTTCTCGAAAGGGCCGTCAGGAACCTGCAGCTCGCGGCCATCCTCGAAGACGACGCGCAGCACACCGGTACGGCCGTACTTGGCGAGGCGGATAGGAACTCCGACCATCGAGAGGAGAATGTCCCGAACCCACGCAGCGAAGGGCGGAGCGAACTCATCACGAACGTCTCCGGTGAGCACGATGAAGGGTCCGTCCAGCCGCAACGCGCTCCCTTCAGGTTGGTCGAACTTGGCGAGGAGACCCAAGTCCTCAGGCACGTCGGCGATGACGCTTCGAGCGAGCGGGAGACTGTGGTGCAAGCCTCGCATCGACCAAACCTAGGACTGAATCCACGCGACGTCAGCTGTGCGTCGCGTCGGCACTTCGAACCGCCACGCCGAAAAGAAGGACCCCAGCGTTCGAACAGTCTCAAACAGGTCGAAGCCAGTGTGGAACGTCGCCGCGGAAGGCGGTCGCTGGCCACACGTGTCAGGCTCCCTGCCGTCGGCATAACGACCGGGAGTTGAGCTGCGAGGACGACATGTTATCCGGCGCCCGTTCGCTACACTACTTGGCAGTCCAGCTATGTACCCCGAACGCGCCGTCCGCGTCGACGGTCCAACAGGTGACGTTGCCATCCAGTCCTACCGCGCATCCAACGCCTCCGGTGTCATTCTCGACACGCGGCTTGAAACTGCCGGCGACGCCCTGCAACCCTACTGGCGTAGTAGTACCCTTTCGACACTCGACCTCTCGCCCAGTGACCAAGCAAACATCTCCCAGGAACTCGACCAAGCGAGACGAGGCCGTTCCGTTGAACGGCAGCTCGCAAACGACATAGTCAAAAAGCGCGGCTTCGACGCACGAGCTCCGGTCCACTGTATCGTCGGATTCGTCGAGTCTGTAGCCATGGGCTCCCACTCGCCCGTCGTCAAGCAGCGCTACGAACGATAAGGGAGGTCCTGTCATGAGGTTCAAGATGTCAAGCGCCGGTCGCTCGAGGGCCACCACCACGGTTCCAGGGCCTCCGACAGTGCCGTTGTCGAAAAGGAACAACCCAGGCAGCTGCTTCTTCACTACGAATGAAAGCTGTGAAGTTTCTAGCCCCTCCTCACGGAGACAGTGCAACTCGGGTCGTGACTCATCCGCACCACAGATCCCCGATCCATCTTCTAGCAGGCCAAGCACCGGGCGGCCGAAGTCTCCCACCTCCAGCGGTTCGCTGACCCATGGCAGTGTACAATCGGAGGTCGGGCAGTTTCCGTCGCACGAAATCTCCGGATATCCAGTGCAATGGCCTTGGTCCTCGAGCCCGAGGGACGCCATGAGCGGCACGGAGTTGGCATCGCCCCAACACGAGACGACACCGTCCTTGTCGACCGCGCAGGCCGCGCGCCCAATGGCGACAACGTCGTCGACATCCTTCAGCTCTGGTACGACGCTGGGCGTTCTGCGATACTCGAGTCTTCGTAATCCGAGCTCTGCCGCCGGGCGTGCACCTGGCGAAAGCCAGCAGTCAACCTGGCCGTCACTTCGGAGGGCGCACTGATGGTATGCACCGACTGCAACGTCCACATAGGTTGGCTCCGTGCAGGCGGTGGTCGCAAGTGCTGCGAAGACGACGGTCCCCCCTCTCCCCATCATCGGAGAGTACCAACTGTGTCCCGAGCGGGATAGGTGAATTGGATCCTGTCACACGTGGAGCGTAGTGGCGAGGGAGGCTCTTGTTCGTCCGGATAACGACCGGGAGTTGAGCTGCAAGGACGAAGGGAGGCTCGGAGGGAGGTACGACCGGAGAGCCGACCGCCGGCCTCGTCTGCCTCCAACGACATGTTATGCGGCTCGCCGAATCAGTCGGAGGGCCCTCGCTGCCAAGGGATCGCGCCTATGAGCCGCTGCATGTGCCGTTGCGACGCCCCGTTTCGGCCAACCAGGTTGGGAGCTACGGCTTCGCCTCCGGGCAGTCTTTCCCGGTAGCGAGTGCCTGCTGCAGGTCCGCCTTGAGTACGCCCAGTGTTGGCCCCTCCCCACGCAGGTTCTTGTCGCCATCGAATGCCCACTTCTTCACCAATGGGTGGAGCTCGCCCGACTCCAGATACGGTTTCGCCGGGACATCGCCATCATCGGGAAGCTCTGGCACCTGCCTCAGGCGAGCCTCCGCAAGGCCCGCCTTCGTCGCCGAGATCAACCTAGCATCCAGCGCACTCCGAGTTCGTTTGATGTCATCGCATGCTCCAGCGGCATTGGGGTCCGGGCACCCCGTCAAAGCCGGGGTCAAAATGAGGGGTACGGCCACGAGTGATGGACCAAGAACCGCTGTCGCACGACTTACGAACGCTGAAAGCATCCGGTGATGATGCTTCGAAGCGACCCGTGGACGCAAGAGCATCCGCGGGCAGGACGCCATACCTTCGTCAGGTCTTGCTGCACAAGACCGTACTTCCGCCTGAGAGCCTACTCGGGGCACCAGCCCGAGAACGAGAGCGACGTACTCGCCTCAGTTCGACCCTCTTCGTGACATCGGCCCTGGGCGCATCCGGGAGCGCAGTGGTCCAGTCCGCATAACGACCGGGAGTTGAGCTGCGAGGACGAAGGGAGGACCAGAGGGAGGAACGACGGGAGACGCGACCGCCGGCCTCGTCTGCCTCCAACGACATGTTATGCGGTTACGCCGCTGACTCCACGTTCTCACGGATGATCCGCGGATGACGCGCTGCGATCCTAAGCAAGGCGAGCGCTGGGCCTTCCGGGGAGCGACGATCCTGCTCCCAGTTACGCAGTGTATGAACGCTGA
>JAUHZF010000543.1 GCA_030426145.1 Polyangia bacterium | reverse complement strand
CTCGCTCAAACTGGGTCGGTCCGAGATGATGTCGGGGGGACGACGCAAGCAGGCGCTGCTTGGCGACGCGATGGAAGCCGTGATCGCTGCAGTCTATCTCGACGCAGGGTTCGACACAGCCAGAGACATGGTCCTTCGCCTTTGGGGCAGAAGGATCGTTTCCGTTAAGGAAGACGCGCGCGACGCCACCGAGCCGGAGAAGGCGGGCGCCGACCCCGCCCAAAGGGCCGACACCGGCCCCCCCAAGAATGCGCCTCCTCCGGCGACGCCCCGCAGCCCATGGCCCAGGTCCGGCACGAAGAAGCAAAAGAAGACGTCGGAAAGCAAATTCAAACCGGGATACTGATGCTTCACTCGCTGATCCTCCTGCTCGCCATCCTGCTCTGGGCTCCCCTCGCTTCGGCGCAGGAACCGACCCCACCCGAGACGGAGGCGGTGCGGCAAGCCCGCGAGACGGCGCGGCCGCTGGCCCGCAAGGGCTTCGAGGCCTACGAGGCCGAGGACTACGACGAGGCGCTGCGCTACTTCCGAGAGGCAGAAGCGATCTTCCACGCGCCCTTCCACAACCTCTACATCGCACGGTCGCTGCGCGCTCAGGGGCGCAAGCTCGAGGCCCACACCACCTATCGCCAATTGGTCGAGGAGAAGCTCGCCAGCTACGCGCCGGTCGCATTCCTCGAGGCCCAGGCCGAGGCCAAGAAGGAGATGAAAACCCTCGAGGCCGAGCTCGGCGCCATCGACGTCGAGACCGCTCCCGAGGCCGAGATCGCCGTCGACGGACGAACGGCCGACGCCAGCGAAACGGTCTTCGTCCTCCCGGGTGAACACGAGGTCACCGGGCGGGTCCCCTGGGTGGACGCGCCGCAGTCGCGCAGCCTCACGCTTGCCGCGGGGGCTCGCGAGACGGTCACCTTCGGCTTCCCCCCCGAGCCCGCTCCGGCCGAAAGCGCTCACCGGCCCTACTTCGTCCCCGCGCTGGTGACGATGGCGGTCGGCGGCGCCGCGCTGATCGCGGGTACCGTGACGGGCATCATCCACCTCGAAGAGGTCAACGACATCCGCAGCCGCTGCATCGACGACAGCTGCCCCCCGGCAGAACGAGAGCCGGCAGAAGCCACCACGACCGTGGGCCACGTGTCGACCGCCATGTTCGTCATCGGCGGCCTCGCCACCGCCGCTGGAGCCACTCTCCTCGTGCTCGACCTCACCGAAGACAATGCTCCACCCCTAGACGCTCATCTCGGCGTCTCGGTCGGGGGGGTCAGCCTTTGGGGGCGGTTCTAGGTTCGAGGTTCGAGGTTCGAGGTTCGAGCTTCGAGGTTCGAGGTTCGAGCTTCGAGGTTCGAGGTTCGAGGTTCGAGCTTCGAGGTTCGAGCTTCGAGCTTCGAGGTTCGAGCTTCGAGGACGAGCCCGAGAGCGAGAGCGAGAACGAGACCGAGAGCGAGAGCGAGAACGAGACCGAGATTCGCTGCTTGCCCTCACCGGGTCCTATTCTGATATCAGTGTAATCCTCTCGCCATGCTGTTTCGCCGTGCCTTCGTCTCCATTCCGGTGCTCGTCCTCCTCATCGCCGCGTGTGGCGAGGCCGAGCTGGTCCTCAACCCTGGCACTGGAGGTGGTGGCACCACCAGCTCCGGTGATGGAGGCGCCGGCGCGAGCGGGGGCGACTGCGCGACGCCGCGCTGCGGCGTGAGCGGCATCTGCTGTGAGGCGGACCAGGAGTGCGTCAACGACTTCCAGTGCCTGCCCATCTGCGAGAACGAACGCTGCGGCGACAACGGCACCACCTGCTGCAACGCCGACCAAGTTTGCCTCAACGGCCAGGACTGCGCCGCCGACTGCCCCGTCGATCAAGCGTTGTGCGGGGCCAACCTCGAGCTCTGCTGCCCCGTCGGTGACGTCTGCCTCAACGCGGCTTGCATCACGCCGGGCAATCCCTGCACCAACGACTTCGACTGCCCAGACGACAGCTTCTACTGCGAAGAGACGCTCGGCGCGTGTCTGCCGCTCCCCACGGGGGAGCTCTGTGAGGGCGAGCCGGTCTTCAACCCCATCGCTCCGCTCGAGGAGTGGTACTGGCCGGGCGTCACCTTCGGCGGCAACCTCTACGAGAACACGATCGCCGCTCCCACCGTGGGCGACGTCGATGGCGATGGCACCCCCGAGGTGGTGACCGTCATGTACACGGGGAGCAACCTCAACGACGCCATCATCGTGGTCCTCGACGGCGAGGGCGACGGCATGGGCAACGGACAGGTTCTCTTCACCATCCCTTCGATGGCCGACCCCACCGCGCCCAAGCCCTTCTTCAGCTCGGCGGTCGCGCTCGCCAACTTCGACGCCGACCCGGGCCTCGAGCTCGTCTACAACATCGACGGCGGTGGCATTCGCATCGCCGACAACGACGGCATCGGCGACCTCGGCGTGCGCACCTCCGGCCCCGCCGACACCGAGATCCGCGGAGGCCCGAACGTGGTCGACATCAACGACGACGGCACCCCCGACGTGGTCATCCGATGTCACGCGCTCGATGGCACCGACATCTCCAACCCCGCCCTCGACCTGCTCGACGTGAGCGGTTGTGGTGAGAACACCCTCGTGGCCGACCTCGACCAGGATGGAACCGAGGAGGTCATCGATGCCACCCACGCCATCACCGCCTCCGGTGGCGCGGGCACGGTGCTGTGGCAGACGAGCGGCATCACCTCCGGCTTCCTCGCCGTCGCCGACGTGCTTCCCGAGATCGCGGGGCCCGAGGTCATCAACATCCGAAACGGTCTGTTCATCCTCGACGGCCAGACCGGTGGCGTGCTCATCGGCCCCGGCGGCAGCCTGCTCGACCAGAGCATCCCCATCCCCGGCGCCGGCAACGGGGGAGCGCCCACGGTGGCCGACTTCGACGCCGATGGCCTCCCCGAGATCAGCACCGCGGGACAGGCCGCCTACGTCGTCTACGACCCCGACTGCTTCAACCCGCCGCTACGTATGGGCGGCCAGTGTTCCTCCAACAACACCGACCTCACCCTGTGGAGCACACCCACGCAAGACATCTCCAGCAGCCGCACGGGCTCCAGCGTCTTCGACTTCCAGGGCGATGGCGCGGCCGAGGTCCTCTACAACGACGAGTGTTTTTTCCACATCTACGACGGCGTCACCGGAAGCGAGCTCTTGAGCCCGGTGCTCGCCAACTCGTCACGCACCGATGCGGAGTATCCCCTAGTGGCCGACGTCGACGGGGACGGCAATGCCGAGATCGTGGTCATCGGCAACAGCGACCAGGCCATCGGCCGCGACAACTGCGACGGCGCGTGGAAGGCGGCGGGTGTTTCGATCGACGAGCTCTGCGCCATCACCAACTGCACCGCCGCGGGTGCCTGCGATGGCAATGGCTCGTGCGACTTCCTCGACACCGCCAACGATTTCTACATGTGCGACATGAACAACGTGTGTCAGCGCCCAGGCGGGACCAAGGGCGTGCGCGTCTACGGCGACACGTTCGATAGCTGGGTGCGCACCCGTCCGGTTTGGAACCAGTTCCACTACCACGTGACCAACATCACCCGGAACATGGGCGTCTTCGACGTGCCCACCAACGAGGCGGCCAACTGGCTCAGCTTCAACAACTACCGGCAGAACGTGCAGGGCGGGGTTCTCTTCCCCGTGCCCAACCTCCAGATCACCCTCACCGCCACCCCGCTTTGCCCCAATGTGATCAAGCTGGCGGCGGTGGTGACCAACGTGGGCAGCGCCGGCGCACCGGCCGGCATCGAGGTCGCCTTCGCGCGTACCGACACGGGTCCCACGGTGCTGGGCACCCTCACCACCCAGACGAACATCCTTCCCGGCGGCAGCGAAACCCTCGTCTTCGATGTGATGAACCCGCCCGCGGATACGCTGCTCACCTACGAAGCCACCACGGATCCGAACAGCCTCGTCGAAGAGTGCAACGACGACGACAATACCGCGAGCGACGACGCCGAGTGTCAGGTGGTGCCTTTCTAACCGGGTCCCGACCCGAGATTCGGATAGAGCGTGCGCCGCGAGCTACGCACGCTCAGGTTCCGAAACGGCCGATCCACCATGCCACGGCCAACAACGACCCGACGATGAACACGACCAACCCGGCCGCCACCAGTCGTCGTTGCGGTCGCGCCGACGGAATGGGCGTCTCGGGGCGAGCGAGCTCACTCATGTCCGACGCGGAAACGAGCGAGTCCCCGTCGTGCTGACACGTCTGAACGTCCGGGCCGTAGGTGGCGCCACATGTGAGACATCGAGGCAAGGGGCGCGTCTCATCGTGCCCCACAGCCGGCCATGCGGCTACACGCCGGTACCGACCAACGCCGCCCACCGACAGGTCGCCTTAGGAATCTTCGTGGGTTGCGCTCCGATGGCGAAATCTTTCGAGGCGAGAATCGCAGCTGCAACCATATCCGTCGCGTGGCTCTGCTACGCAAGCTGAGGTCGATGAACCCTGGACCCATCCGCGTCTTCCTCGCTGACGACCACGCGATCGTTCGGAGTGGGCTGGAACGCCTCATCTCCGACGCATCAGACATGAATGTGGTCGGCACGGCCTCCAGCAGCGAAGAGGTCATCGCGCGAGCGCGCGCAGAGACGTGGGACGTACTCGTGCTCGACATCGGTCTTCCCCCGGCTGGAGGCATCGAAGTTCTGTCCCTACTTCGACTCGAGAAACCTTCGCTCGCGA
>JAUHZF010000542.1 GCA_030426145.1 Polyangia bacterium | reverse complement strand
TGGCCGTCGTTGGCGTGGCCGTTCGGCCGAGTGAGCGTCGATCTACGCGCAACTCACTTGCACATGCAATACACTTGTTATAGAACAGATGGCACCGCTTGACCCGGCGTTCCAGGTCCGCCCGCCGCCGGGAAGAACGCCGTCCGCCTCCGTGAGTCCAACCATGAGCCTCGCCTCCACCGCACCGACCGAATCCACCTCGCCCCGGTTGCCTCTTGCAGAATGACGGCAACAACCTTCAACGGTGACGTCGATGCAGCACGGTGAGGCCCAAGGGATCCCGCAGAGCGACCGTTCCGCCTGGTCACGCTGGCTCGAGCCCGGCTCGATCGGTCCTTCGCCAGCAACCAACGTGCACGACTACATGGTGCTCGCCTACTTCGTGGGCGGAAGCGCAGTCATCGAACAGGCTGGCCAGTACGAGGCGCGGGCGGGCGATGCTTATCTCATCCCCGCGGGAGAGCGGCATGGCCTCGTGGCGTCGCACTCCCCCGAAGTCTGGGGCGTGGGCTTCAACCCCGCTTGTTACGCTGCGACCGACTTGGCCGAGCTACTCCGACCCTTCGAGCGGGCGGCCGCCGGCGGGTCGAAGGTGGTGAGGATCCCTGGCTCCCGACAGTCACATCTCGCCGACCTGTGCCGCGAGCTCGCAAGAGAGTCGGATACCAGCGCGGCTTCGCTTCACGCCGACACCGTGACGAAGAGCCTGCTCGCCCTCATCCTGTCGGAGGTGGCCCGGGCTGAGACGCCCCGTGAGGTTCGCCAAGCGGGGCTCGCGGGGGACGCCCTGCGGTTCATCGAGCGCGCGTGTCTCGGTCCGTTGTCACTGAGCGACGTGGCCGCGGCTGTGCATCGCTCACCATCGCACGTCTCCACGGTCGTCCGGCGGGACACCGGCAAGTCCGTCACGGCATGGATCACAGCCGGCCGCATGGCGGAGGCACGCCGTCGCCTGCTTCACACCGACGAGCTCATCGACATCATCGGCGAGCGGGTCGGCTACGCCGACCCTACCCACTTCATTCGTATGTTCCGCCGCGCCCACGATTGCACGCCCGCGGCCTGGCGCGCACAACATCGCAGGGTGGCTCAGCCAATGACGAGCTCCGCTGTGAGCTCATGATGGAGCATGGCCGCCGGGCGCCCAAGCGCTTCAATTCGCGGCGCCGGGGCCTTCGAGCACAACCGACAGCATGTCGTCGACCGCATGGCGGAAGACCTTGGCCCGCTCGAGACTGCGCTCGTCGAAGCCGTTCACGGCGATGGCCAGGGTGACGCCCTTCTCGGGAATCGTGGTGAGCCACGCCAGGAAGCCCGGCCCCGCGCCATCGTGTTCGATGGCCACGGAGGCGAATCGACGAGCGAACACCGGCCCCATCCCATGACCTCGATCCCCTTCCGCGTGGACCATCGCGTAGAACGGCGAGCTCTCGTCGTCGCGTGCCAAACGCAGCGTCTCGCCGAACTGGGCGAGCTCCGGCGTGGAGATCCAGAGTCCGCCATAGGGCAGCATGTAGCGGCTTGCGTAGGCCCTCGGGGGCCAGAACTCCGCCTCCCCCGTCTTGGGGTCCGTCAACTTCCCGTGCGCGGCGGAGCCGGTGATCGACGCCGGCAGGAACGTGGCCGTACTCAGCCCGAGCTCAGCGGTGCAGAACGTCTGCATGCACGCGGCGAAGGCGCAGCCGCTAACGCGCTCGATGACCGCGCCGAGCAGCCCGTAGCCGATGTTGCTGTAGCTGTAGTCTCCGACCATGCCATGAGGTGGAATGGTGACCTGGTCACTGAGGTCGGTCAGCACCATCGGGTCCTCGAAGTCGAGGCCCAATGCCGTGATGGCTTCCATCTGAAGTTGCCGGGGCAGCCCCGCTCGGTGCATCAGCAGCTGCCGAAGGGAGACCTGCTCCGCGAGGTCGTTGCCGTCGTGGTCCAACAGCTTCAGACCAGGAAGGTGCTGGCCGAGGGAGTCGTCGAGGTTCAGCTTTCCCGCGTGCGCCAGCGCGTGGACCTTGGCCGCGGTGAGGAGCTTGCTGACGCTCTGCACGTTGAAGAGCGTGTCGTCCACCACGGCGTCGCCGCCCTCCCGCACGGTGCCGGAAACGAGCGTCGTGGCTTGGCCGTCGACGACCACCGTCATCGAAGCACCGGTGCCCATCGCCGCTACGTCGTCCAGCATGCGCTGCAGTTCGGCCCGCGTCGCGACATCGGGGCCCTCGGCGTGCGTGGGGATCGTCGACACCGTCGAAGGCGCGGGCATGCCGACGGCGGACGGCGCATCCGCCTTCCGTGGCACCGTCTGACACCCGATGGACGCAGCCGCAGCGAGAAGGAGAGCGAAGGAGAGGGTACGGGTCGACGACATGGCGGTCTCTTTCTTTTCGAGGTTGGGTTGTTGGCCGCCTCCTCGTGCACGCGCCGGGCCAGCGCCAACCTCTCGTGATCCGGTCGACGCCGCGCACGAGGACCATCCATCGCACCGTCCGATGGACCGTCCAACGACGGTTCGGTGATGGCGGCCGCTGCACGACACCGAACTGGCTCAGAGACGACGTCGCGCACGCAGGCCGGCGACCATCGTCGACGAGCGCAAGCCACTGAACTCCCGTGGTGCGTCGTTCGTTTCGCAGCGTCGAATAGGGGCTCTCGTCGGTGTTCACAGAATGGTCGCTTGCTCACCCATCGGGCTCGCTGCTACGAAGCCGCATCGTCGCCAGAACGCCTCCTAGCCGCGAACAGACGGCTTCTGCGGCGTTGCGGTGACACGGCCGTGGCGCGGCGAAGGAGACACATGAGCGGAGCTGAGAACGTAGGCCAGGACGGGGCGAAGGCGCGCGCAGCGCTCGCCCTTCGGGTGCGCGAGCACATCATTCGCATGGCCACCGAGGGTGGCTGTTTCATCGGTGCATCACTGTCCTGCGCCGACGTCATCGTGCACCTCTACACCGAGGTTCTCGACATCGCTCCCGACCGTCTCGATGACGACAGCCGCGACTACTTCTTCCTCTCCAAGGGCCACGACGTGCCCGCCCTGTACGGCACCCTCGCCGAGCTCGGCTACATCGACAAAGACCGACTGAAGAACCACCTCTCGGTCGACGACCACATCTACTGGCACCCGAACCGGAAGATGCCCGCGGTGGAGTTTCACTCGGGCTCTCTCGGGCACCTGCTCAGCGTGAGCATGGGCGTCGCCACCGACATCAAGCTGCGCGGTGGCAACAACAAGGTCTACGTCATGCTCGGCGACGGCGAGTGCAACGAAGGCTCGGTTTGGGAGGCGGCCCTGGTCGCCGGGGCCCACAAGCTCGACAACCTCGTGGTCGTCGTCGATCGCAACGAGTTCCAAGCCAACATCCGCACCGAGGAGCTCATCCCCCTCGAGCCGCTGCAGAACAAGTGGCAAGCCATGGGCTGGCACACGCGTCGCTGTGACGGCCACGACTTCGCCGCCCTCGACCAAGCCTTCACCGACCTTCCGTTTGGTGAGGGCGCCCCATCGGTCGTCATCTGCGACACCGTACGTGGCAAGGGACTGCCCAGCATCGAGAAGCGTGCCGACCGCTGGTTCGTCAACTTCACCGCCGATGAGATCGCCCAGCTCCTCGAGGAGCTGCACGGTCAGGCCGAGGCCCAGCTCACGAGCGAGGCCCTTCACGTTCGCTGAGGAGCAAAGGCATGACCCAGAAGAGCTACCAAGACACCCTCGAAGCCCTCTGCGCCGAAGACGACCGAATCGTGGTCATGACGGCCGAGAATCGCGCTGCCATCCGCGGTCTCCCCCCCAAGCTCGGGCCGCGCTTCATCGACGTGGGGATCTGTGAGCAGACCATGATCGGCATGGCCGCCGGTCTGTCGTTGCGCGGCCGCGTGCCCTTCGTGCACGCGCTCAGCGTCTTCCTCACCATGCGGGCCTTCGAATTCATCCGTACCGACCTCGGCATCGCCGGCCTCAAAGCCCTCATCGTGGGCGGTGTGCCCGGCTTTCTCTCCGACGGCAATGGGCCCACCCATCAGGCGATCGAAGACATCGCGCTCATGCGGGGCATCCCCGGGATGCACGTCTTCTGCCCCGCCGACAACGAAGAGCTGGTGCAGGCCATCCCGCTCCTCACCAAGACCGACCAGGCCTGCTACATCCGCTACTACGATGGCGCAGCCCCGGTGACCCACAAGTCCCCCGTGGAGGTCGGCAAGGCCGAGACCCTCACCGAGGGTGACGACATCGCCATTCTCAGCGTGGGATTCCTCCTGAAGGAGACGGTGAAGGCGCAGCAGGTCCTGAGCGACGCCGGCCACTCGACGCGCCTCTGCAACATGCGTTTCGTCTCGCCGTTGGATGCAGAAGCCGTTCGCGATGCGGCCAAGACCTGCAAGCTGGTCGTCTGCGTAGAGGACCACTTCAAGCGGGGTGGCCTCTACAGCGCCGTCATCGAGCAGCTCGCCGATGAAGGCATTCACGGCAACGTGCGATCCATCGCCCTCGACCAGAAATGGTTCACCCCGGGGCGCCTGCCCCAGGTGCTCGACAACGAGGGCTTCACCGGCGACAAGCTCGCCAAGCGCATCGAGGCGCTCTTCAAGGAGACGGTCTGAACATGGTTTTTCCCACCATCGACAAGTCGCTCGCGCTCTGGGAGCGCTCCCAAGGCCTCATTCCCGGCAAGGGCTCGCTCCTCGCCAAAGCGCCCGGTCAATGGAGCGAAGGCATCGCGCCC
>JAUHZF010000541.1 GCA_030426145.1 Polyangia bacterium | reverse complement strand
TCTACCACCCGTCCCTGAGCGCCCTCTACCAGTTCGATCAGGCCAAACATCCCTACTTCGGCCGGCGCGATCAATGGCTGGGTGTGAGCGCGGGGGCCGCTCTCATCGGCCACGACCGCTGGTATTTCCCAGTCCGCGTCGCGGCCACGTGGCTCGTGTCACCAAAGCCTGAGAGCCAGTTCGAAGACCGCGACGCCTTCCGCCTCGCGGGCGGACTTTCGGCCGGCTACCGCTGGATGCTCATGGGTGGGAACGTACCCGTCTACCTGGTGCCTCAGGTCGGCGCGAACCTCATCTACGAGCGCGAAACACTTCGCGCAACCGACTTCGTGCTCCCCGAGGCCTGTGACGCAGGCCCGTGTCTGGTCGAACCGATCGAGTACCAACTCCAGCTCGACGAATGGCGCTTCTTGCCCTCCGCAGGCCTCGGCTTCCAGGTCGGCTACGGCGAGCTCCGCTATGAGATGCAGCTCGACACCGACGAGATGGGACGATCCATTCACCAGTTCTCGCTCGGCGCGCAGTTCTGAGGTTCGAGACTACGGGGTTCGAGGTTCCTGGTTCGAGGTTCCTGGTTCGAGGTTCGAGGTTCGAGGTTCCAGGTTCCAAGTTCCACGAGAACGAGGTCGAAATCGAGACCGAGATCGAGATCGAGACCGAGATCGAGACCGAGGTCGAGCTCGAGACCCTACTTCTTTGCGACGGGTACGAGCTCGGCCTTGAGTCCGTAGTGGTCGGACGGGAAGACCTCGATGTCCTCGGTCTTCGGTGGGCCTCTTCGGTCGGGCATCTCGATCATCGTCCGCGGTTTCACAGGCTTTGAACCACTTGTCGGTCTAGCCCTCTAGGTGAAGCTCCATCGCCTGGCGAGGCTGGCGGTCGAGGCCGATGCGAGCTTCTTCGGCGCGCTCCTCGGCGAGCCAACCCGCGGGGCGGGAGATGGTGCGAAAACCCGTGCGCTCGTACCAGGGTCCATTGAACGGGACGTGCGAGAAAGTGGTGAGCGCGACGCGGGAGCAGCCCTTGTTGCGGGCGCCCTCGAGCACGGCCGCAAGAAGCTTGCTACCCAACCCCTGGCGCGCGTGCCGAGGGTGCACGTTGAGCTCACGAAGGTGGCAGTCGGTCCCGTGCCAGAAGCAGACGGCGGCCCCGACGATGACCCCTTCGAGTAGCGCGACCCACACCGCCTCTGCCTCGATGGCCCGCCCCACCTCGTCTTCCGTCATGGGCGGCATGTCGACGACCCAGTCGTAGCCTTCGAGGGCACGGTAGACCCGCGCGGCAGTGTTCTCGAGCGCGATGATCGCCGCCGTTTCTTCGGGGCGAGCGTGACGAAGCGTGGTCATGTCGACAGGCGAATAGCAGCGGCGAGGACCCGAGCACGCTTTTTTGCGGGTCGGGGAGCGCACAGCCTGCACCGAGCAATCCAGCGGTACTGGATTCACCCTGTAGGCATGACGTCACACCCGGCTGAGGCAGCGAGAGGCCCCTCGACCGGGTCGGGGCCGTCCCCGTACACTCCTCCTGTGCAGCGCTACCATCTCTTGTTTCCCGCGCTGGTCTTTGCAGGCTGCGTGGGCTCGATCGGTGACGTGGCGGACGGACCGGTCAACGACGGGACCGACCCCGGTGACCCGCGGCTCGACGCGCGGGCCTGGCGCCTGACGCCAGAGCAGTACAACGCAGAGGTCCAACAGATGTTCCCCGGGGCTCCGGCGGTGAACCTGCCCCTGGGCGCGAGCGAGTTCGGGCTGACCAACATCTCGGAGACGGCGCGCATCGACCTCGGCAACGTCACGCAATTCACCGAAGCGGCGCGCGCCATCGGCACCTGGGCCGCCGAGCAAGGAGCATCGGCTGCGCGGTGCGACGACTTCGGAACCAGCGCCTGCGTCGACACCTTTCTCGGGTGGTTCCCCAGCGCTGCCTTTCGGCGACCGGTGACGACGGAGGAGGTCGCGGGCCTACGCAGCCTCTACGACGACCTGGAAACGCAATACGACGCCACGTGGGCCTTCTCGGCCCTGGTGCGCGCGGTGCTGCTGTCGCCCCACTTCCTCTACCGCTACGAGGTGGGCCCGGACGGCGAGGGCGTGGTCACCCTTCAGCAACACGAGATCGCCACGCTGCTCGGTTTTGCCGTCACCGGCGCGGGCCCCGATGAAGCCATCCTCGCCGATGCCGCCGATGGCCGACTCGCCGATGCGGATGTGCGTGAGGCCCACGTGCGGCGCCTCTGGTCCGAGTCCTCCGATATTTGGCAGCGCTTCTTCTGGGAGTGGCTGAAGATGTCGACGTTCCGAAGCCAGGCCAACGAGACCGGTCTCGACGAAGTGGTCACCAATGACCTCGAGGACGAGTATCGCGCCTTCGTGCACGAAGTGGTCGTCGAGGGGCGAGGTTCACTGTCGGCTCTGCTGACGACCAACCACACCTGGGGCACGGCGGCCGTCGCCGACTACTACGGCGCCACCCATCCCGGCGGTGGCGTGGCCGAGATCGAGCTCGACCCGGAACAGCGAGGCGGACTGCTCACCCTCGGGGCGTGGCTCGTCGCCCACGGCAAAGACGGGCGGGCCAACGTCGTGCGACGCGGCATGGCGGTCTACCGCGACGCCATGTGCAACGGCATCTCGCCGCTCGACATCGACCTCGAGGAGGCACTCAAGGAGCTCGTCGGGGCCGACGCGACGGTCAAGGAGATCGCCGACGCCCGCAGCGCCGACAAGACGTGCGGCGCTTGCCACCGAACATCCGACCCCGTGGGGATCGCGTTCGAGACCTATGGCGGCAACGGCCGGTGGCAGGAGACCTACGCCGATGGCAATCCCGTCGAAGCCGAAGCGGTGATCGACGGCGTGACCTATTCATCGGCGGTGGAGGTCTCGGCCGCGCTGGCCGAAGACGAGTCCTTTCGCCGCTGCCTCGTGAAGCGCTTCGGGCACTTCGTGATGGGCGCCGAGTTCGGAGACACGGTCTCGGTGCGCGCACCCCGCGAAGCCTACGACGCGTTCGAGGAGAGCGGAGGTTCCTTCGAGGAGCTCTTGGTCGCCATCGTCAGAGACCCAGCCTTCGTGGAGAGGAGGAAGTAGCCATGATCGGTCGACGCAACTTCATCAGCGGCTCCGCTGCGCTCTTGGCGCTCATGGGCACCTCCCGTTTCGGCCAGCGTTCGGCGCGGGCAGCCTCACCGGCAGGGCCGGTGCGATTCCTGGCGATACGCACGCCGCACGGTGTGGACCGCGACTTCTGGATCCCGCGCAATGGGGACGGCAGCGAGCCCAATACCGCGGACGAAGCCTTGAGCGGCCTCACGTTCGAGTACGAGAACTCGATCCTCAACGCGCTCATGCCCTGGCGAGAGCAGATCACCTTGCTCGACGGCCTCGATACCAAGTGCACCAAGGAGGGCACGAGAGGCGGCGTGCGTACGGCGCATGGCCACAACGAGCAAGGGGTCATGCTCACGGGTGCCCAGCCGCCGGCGGATCGCGAGGGGAACTACGACAACCACCCGTCGCTCGACTTCCACCTCCACGGGCTGCTCGGCGCCCCCGTGCTCCTCACCGCGAGCGTCGAAGGCACTGGGACCTGGAAGTGCATGAGCTACGACTCGTCGGGCGCTCCGCGCTCTCCGGAATCGAGCCCCGACGCCCTGTTCCGTCAGGCCTTCCCCGAGGACTGGGAGCCCCCGAACATGAACGAGCCCATGGTGGACTACACCGAGGGCGAGAACCGCATCCTCGCCTACAGCGAAGCCCAGCTCGCCACGCTGGAGGCGCGGCTGAAGGACGTGGAGCGTCAGAAGATCGAAGCCCACCGCGAGGCCATCAAGTCTCTCCAGGGTACCGGCGGTCCTCAGGTGGGCTACTGCACCACGAGCGGGAGCGACCTGCCCAACGTGGGCGGCAACGTCGGTGACTACAGCAACGTGCGCACGGTCACTCGGGCTCATGCGGCGGTCATCGCGCAAGCCTTCGCCTGCGGTCGCAGCATGTGTGCGACCTTGCAGATCCTCAACGACTTCCCGAACTACTACACCGACGTCCCCGAGGTTCAGGCCTCGGGCGCGCAAGCGCTTTACGGCAACGGGTTCCGCTTTCACGAGAACCTCGTGCACGACTACTGGGGCGCGAGCGGTGCCACCCTGGACACGCTGCGCGAAGGCTACACGGCTGGCCAGCGTTGGGCTGCCGGGCACTTCGCTGCAGTGCTCGACGAGCTTTCGCAGGTGGTCGACCCCCTCGATCCCAACGGCTGCTCGATCCTCGATAACACCGTCGTCTTCTGGCACAACGAGTTCGGCCACGACGGCCACGACAACCAGCACACGCGTCACCCGGTGATCGTCGCGGGTGGCGGTGGTCGCACGCTGCGGCTCGGACGCTACCTCCGCCTTCGGGACATCAATGGCAACCAGCTCACCAATCACAATCAGCTGCTGGTGAGCCTGGCGCACGCCGTGGGTCGCACCGAGATCGACTTCTTCGGCGATCGTGACCTGGAGAGTGTCGCCGAGTACCGCGGGCCTCTGACGCCCCTCATGGCGTAGCGTCCCGCATCGCACATCGCAGAACGGTGGTTCTCGTGCTCGACGCGCGTGAGCGTTTTCGGTCTCGAGCTCGTGGGCGTTCTCGTCGAGGTTCGAGGTTCGAGGTTCGAGGTTCGAGGTTCGAGGTTCGAGGTTCGAGGTTCGAGGTTCGAGGTTCGAGG
>JAUHZF010000147.1 GCA_030426145.1 Polyangia bacterium | reverse complement strand
TTCCCGGGTTGGGTCGGCTTGATTTGGCGGCTACCTCGTCCGCCCCTGCTCACCTTGCGCTGCTCCACGGCACGCACCAGCCGAGGGGGAGCCGGCTTCGGGTGCACCGTGTTGGCTCGCACCCATGCTTCGAAGTCCTCAGGGGCCACGCGCAGCGGCGATCGCAGGTGCGGGCACTGGTGCACGATGTCGTACGCGCGCTGCCTGCTGCAATTCAGCAGGCGCGCGATGTCCTTGGGTGAGAGGTACGGGTCAGGCTTGGGGGTGTCGTCTTGGTTCTCGTCGTTGGCCATCTGCCTACTCCTATCGCTTGCTGTCGTCGCAGAACTCATCTGCGCGGAATCATCCAACACCCCCTTGCACTGTCAATCACCAGACTTACACTAGGACCATGACCGAGGTGGCGAACATCGACGACTCCGCCCTCGTGGCCGGCCCCCTGAACGCCTACGATGAGGCGGTGCCAGCTTTCGCGGATCGACTGCGCCAGGTTCGCGAGGAGAAGGGGCTCTCCCTCGCTGAGGCGGGCGATCGCGCCGGAATGACTCGCCAGAACTGGCATCAGTACGAGAGCGGGCGCCGCACCAACCCTTCGCTCTCGGTGATGTCGGTGATGGCCCGTGCCCTCGGCGTGAGCCTTCAGAAGCTGCTCGCCGATGTGGACCCGGTCTACCCCGAAGACTGACCCGGGCGTGGTGCCCGGAAACAGAACGACCCCGCAGGCGTTGCCGCGCCTCGGGGCCATGACCCACAGGAGAATCCAAATGAGCAAATCCAACGTAACCAGAATCGCCGGAATCGCAAACGTGGGCCTCGAGTCGGAGGCCATGAAGGAGTACGCGGAGCGGCTTCGACGCCAAGTTGCGCTCGTGCAGCAAGCCAGCGCGCAGCTCTGGTCCGTTGCTTCTGGTCAGCCCATGGAGAGCGGGTCGGTTGATGGCTACATCTCGCTTCTTCAGCTCCAGCAGAGCTTGGGTGAGATCGGAAACATCGCCGACGTGCTCGAGAACGAGGCCGACACCAGTGCCTTCAACGGTGGCACGCCAGAGGAGAGCGGAACTCGACGGGCACGCGGCATCGGTGGACGTCGGCCCCTCGATGGCCAAGACGAACCATCGGCGGATGACGACGCCGGCCGGGGAACCATGCGCTCCGCACGCTATGCGATGTGAGAACGGCGGAGGGGATGGCAGCGCTACCGACAGCGGGCGACCTCGAGCTGCTCAGCCGACCCGGCCTGGCCGCAGAGGTCGCCGTCCTCCCTGCCGGGGACGGCGTAGGGTTCGCCGTCGAGGCTGCAGCCCATCAGCGCCTCCTCGCCGCAGGGTGGCGCCATCCCGCTCACCCAGCCTGGCGTCACCTCGACGCACAGCTCGGCCTGCACCTCGCAGGCGACCGCCCCGTACTGAGGTTCCTCGGCGCCATCGGCGTTGAAGTCGTAGCCGCCGCACAGCGTCTCCTCGTTGAAGTAGCTCTGCTGGCCCGGGTACACGCGGTCATCGCGATCGCATGTGTCCGGGCCACCGCAGTCGTCAGCGTCGATGGCGCCGTCTCCGTCCTCGTCCTTGAAGCATCGAAGGGCCGAGCCACCGGAGCCGCTGCTCGAGGTCGAGGGCACCGGGGCTGGCTCGCCCTCCTCGCACGCCCCCAAGGCCATCACGCCCACCATCACCAAGACCAGCACCGCCCATTGCTTCATGGGGAACAGGGTGGGCATCGAATGGCCCAGAAGCAGGCGCGCCACGAGGTTTGCGCCGATTCCCGCGCCCTTTCAGCGGCCGAGCGGGAGGAAACCCAAACGATTACGAGCCGCGTCGCCGGAACAAGGGTCCGGTGTCTACTCGGGGTCGACGACCGTCTTCTGGGTCATCATGTCGAGAGCGCAGTCGAAGAAGAACTCGAGCGCGACCATCGCCTCTTGAAAGCTGTCGAGACAGATAGAGCTCGGGGCCTCCGCGAGGGAAGCGGCACCGTTTCGGGCTGTGGGGTACCTGAACTGGTCCGACCCCGGATCGATGTTCTGCAGCTCGAGGAGGGAGTGCTCCACGATCGGAAGCTCGGGTGCTTCCTGGTTGGCGAGTCCCTCAAGTGCCGGCCTAGCCAAGGCCCAGAGGCTGGTGAGACTGTGGCGATGCAGCTGCTGCTCGGTCGGCTGGGCGATGAGGTCGAGCTCAACGCCGAGGCCAATGATCTCCTTGAGGGCCAGTTCGTGATGGTGGCGCCACAAGAAGACCAAGGGGAAGAAGGCGCTTTCGAGCCCCGGCGCCCCCGACTCCACGAGTTCCCTGAAGACAGCCGTCGCGGCGCTTCGATAGCCGCGTCGGTATATGCGAAGGCTGCTCTGAGTCTTCAGCCAGTCGAGATTGACGGGGTACCGGCCAACTCTCTCGGCGAAGGCGAGTCGTTCTTTGTCGGGCCAAGCGAATTCAGACATGGGCTTTCGGGAGCCGCGGAGGGGAGATCATAGTGCCGAGAAGACGAGTAGGACAGGTGCGGTTCCGCAACGGCCGCTGGTACGCGCGCGTCACCGTCAACAAGAACCGGCGCCCGACCTTCGAGCTCCCCACGTGCTCTTCGGAGACGTCGGCCCGCGCCCGCGCCGCCGAGATGTCGCGCATCGTGACCGAGCTGCGGAAGGCCGACCGGCTCGACCTCGCCAACGCCATCCTGGCCCGCGCCGCGCACGCCACCGACATGAAGCCGGTGCGCACCATGGTCGCGAAGCTCGTGGCCGGGCACTACCAGGACAGCCCCCGGTCCGCGTGTGAGGTCACGTTCAAGAAGCTCGGGCTGCAGTGGACCAGCGGCGAGCTCCACCGGAAGCACCCGAAGCGGGTGAAGCTGAAGGCCTCGGCGAAGGACGACGAGTACCGCCTCGCGAAGCTCTACCCCGCGCTCGGTAGCCTCACCCTCGACGCCATCACCGTCGACCACGTGGACGACGCCCTCGACGACCTCGACGGCGAGCTGAGCCCGAACACCGTGAAGCAGTACGCCCAGGTCGTGCGCCGCGTCCTCGCGCTGGCGGTCTACCCCTGCAAGCTCATCCCCGTGAGCCCCATCCCCGCTGGCTGGCTCCCGCCGGGCGGCAGCAGCAAGGCCTTCGGCTTCCTCTACCCCGAAGAGGAGGCCCAGCTCATGGCCGGCGCCGAGCCGGTGGTGATGCGCCTCTTCTGGGGCTTCATGGCGCGCGAGGGGTTGCGCAAAGGCGAGGCCCTGCGGCTGACGTGGGACGCCATCGACCTGAAGCGCGGCAATATCCGCCTCGACAAGAACAAGACCAACGCCCCGCGCGAGTGGCCCCTCGGCGACGACGTGGCGCGGGCGCTCCGCGTGTGGCGCAAGCTCAACCCCCGGAGCGTCTACGTCTTCGACGGCGTGGGCGCCGACCCTCGAGCGGCGTCGCTGCGGGACGCGATGAAGGCGGCCGGCATCGACCGGCCCGAGCTCTACGAGAGCACCGACGAGCGGCAGCCCTTCCGCATCCACGACCTACGCTCGACGATGATCACCTTGAGGCTCGCCATGGGGTGGTCGGAGCGCTGGGTGATGGACCGAAGCGGGCACACGACCAGCGGCCAGCTGCAGAACTACTACCGGGGCACCGCCCAGGACGCCGGTTGGCTCGCGCCCCTCGACGAGGCCATCCCCGAGCTCGCCCGCGCCGCTCAAAGGGCGCCGGAAAAGGCGCCGCCGAAGGGTGGACGAGGGCAGACGAGGCGCCGCAGGCCGCTTTCGCCAACGGTTTCGCCAGGGTGCGCGAGAGAGGACTTGAACCTCCACGAGTTGCCTCGCCGGAACCTAAATCCGGTGCGTCTACCAATTCCGCCACTCGCGCTTGCTGTTGTTATGGTTGGGGATTCACCGCCTTGCGACAACCCCGAACCATTGCCGTGGGCAGAATTGCCGCCGCTTTTCTGCCCACCACGCAGCTCGGGTAGAGCTTCGTCGAGGGGGTCGAGCCATTCGAGGCCCAGCTCAGCGGCAGTTCGTGCGACACGGCGGTAGGTGTTTATCTGGTTCGAGCTCTCGTGCCCAGTTCGATCCGCGACCCACGCCTCGCTCCGGCCCGTGGCCAGCGCCAGCGTGATGAAGGTCGCACGCGTGTCGTGGGCGCGGACGTTCTTCCGGGTGGCGGAGTTGGCGAAGAGCTCGGGCCGGTCAATCCCTGCCGCGATGAGCGCGGCACGGTACTCCCGCGCCAGCTTCGACGGCCACGCCTCCCCGTCGTCGTCGACGAACACGAGATCGTCGGGCTCGGCCGCGGGCGACATGCGGCGCCAGGCGGCCAGCGCTCGGCCCACATCGGCGCCGAGCATCCAGGCGCGCGCGTCCCCCGTCTTGCTGTCGTCGAGGCGGACGGTGCCATGCTCGAGGTCGACCTGGTGCCATCGCATCGTGGTCGCCTCGCTCGTACGGGTCCCCTCGCGGTGTAGGAACCCGAGCAGCAACCGGAAGCGGAACGCCACGTCGGTGCAGCCGAGCAGCTTCCGATCCTCGCTCGGGTAGACGAACACCTTGGCCTTCTTCGGCGACCGCTTCGGAAGGAAGCCACCGGGCACCGGGCTCACCTCGAGGATCCGCGCCGGGTAGACCGCCAGCGCGAGAACGCGCCGCATGCACTGAGCGACGTGGCGCCGGCTGTCTCCGGAGAGGCGGTCAGGCAGCGCAGCCATCACGCGCTCGAGGTCGTCGATCCCGATGTCATCGAGGCGCATGCCTCCGATGTGCGGGTAGACGTGCTTGGACATGCGGCCCTCATCGTCGGCCGCCGTCTTCTTCGCCTTCACCTGGTCGGGGTACTTCCGGTGGAGCTTGCCCGACGTCCACCGCTGGGCGAACACCTCGAAGGTCTCGCATGGGGGCCGGTTGTCCACCGCCTTCGTCTTGGCCTTGCCGGCGACGAGCACATCCACGGCCTCGAGCACGTCGGCGAGCTCCTCGCCGTCACGCACCGCGGCCAGGTCGCACAGCTTGGCGATCGTCTCGATGTCTTCGCCCGCGCGGCGCAGGCGCTTGGCCATCGTGGCCAGCACCTGCGCGCGCTCGATCGCCGCCTTCTCGTCCGGCGCGCTCATCTTGAAGGTGCGGCGGCGGTCCTTGGCCACCGAGATCCGCGCCTCCCAAGCGTCTGCGACGAAGCGGACGGAGCCTGTCGGGTTCCTACCCATCGGCCTCCATGGCTGCCCGGCGGCGGGCGCGGAAGATGGCGAGCTCGGCGGCTGGCCGTCCTGTCGCCTCGACAACAACGCATGCCTCGTCGCCGTCGAGCGTCTTCTCGGTCGTGAGGACCTCCGCCAAGGCCTGCACGGACGCCCACAGCGAAGCGACAAGCTTGGCCGCCTTGGCCTCGTACTCGGCCCGGGTTGCTGGTGACATCCCGAGCTCGGCGGCGCGCTGGTAGTCGTTGGCGGCGCCGCTTTCCTCGGGGGTTCCGTTGGCTATCCCAGCGGCCCGCTCCGCCGCGTGCCCAGCGAGCAAGATCACGATCTCGGCTTCGGCGCCTCGCGAGTCCCACGGCTCCTCTGTCGACGCCCACCCGAGGCGGTGCTCGTCACCTTCGATGCTCAGCGCACCACACGAGGATGGCCCGCGGAGGTGGTAGCAGGCCACCCAATGGCCCGCCTCGTGCACAGCTGATCTGTTCACGTCCCGACCTCCGCTTGTAGTTTCTCGACCACGCAGGAGGCGCGGAGGAAGGCCCGCACGTGGAGCCACTGCGCCAGCGTGAGGCGCCTCCGCCCCTCGACGTGGCGCGCCTCCACCGCTCGCGCCGCAGCCACAAGCGCGGACTCGACCGGGGCGCGCATCAGAACCCCCTCCCACGCAGCACGCTGCACGGCATCTCGTTGGCGACGATGGCCATCATCTTCCACTTGCCCGCCTCGCGATGGCACTCGCCCGCGATACGCTGCGCGGCCTCGGCTACCATCTTGAGCTTCGCCACGAACTCGAGCGCGGCGGCGACGTCCAGCGGCGTCCTCGCGCCCACCTCCATTTGCTCGGAGAGGCCGCTCAGACCCGCGACGGCGTCCCCGAGCCAGTCGAGCGTCTTCCGCCCCTCCACGTTGAGTTCGTCGGCGAGATGCTCCGCGAACGGCTCGTTGTTGTCGGTGGCGGGGTTCCTGGTTATCCTTCTCTCGTTCATTCGGTTCCAACCTTTTGAATCGTGGCCCCGGGGTGTTCGAGCACCCGCGGGGTCGTTTTCGTCCATGGTCACCACGACCACGGTTCAGTCTTCGGGGGGCTCGACGCCCTCAAGCAGCTCCACAAGTGACACGTCCAGTGCGGCGGCCACCGCGAACAGCACCGACAGGGTGGGGTTAGGCCTCCGTCCCTGCTCCAAGCCTGACCAGTTGCTGGCAGTCATGCCCGACCTCTGTCCGGCCACACGCAAGGTCAAACCCTTGGACTGGCGCAGCTCCCTGATCCGCTCACCCAACGCCGCCACGGGGCCGTTGTAGGTCGGGCTTGTGTCGAGTGCGAGTGCCGTCATCACGTCTCCATCGTTGTCACGATAATGACAACACGTCAATGACAACGACCGGGACCATCCAAGGCTTGACCCCAACCGTACGCTTCACCCGTCTGGTTCCCACCTCCCACGGGTACCTATCGACCCGAGCGGGGCGAGAGTTGCCGTCGAGATCGTGCACCGGCACCATGCCCCGATGAGCGACCAAGGCTGTTTGGCATGTCCCGACTGTTCACGCTGGCTAGAGCAGCCTCCCCAAGACGGAGAACCCCCGTACGTCACGCGGATCCGGGCGTCCCTTGGCGCTACCGTCGACAAGCCTGCTGAGCAACCCCCGCCCAACTATTCCACGGTCGGTGGCGACGCTGGGAGGATGACCTTGCATTGTGACTGCTGCACGAAAGCGGCTCCACTCGAGGGCTGGTACATGAGGCTCTTCGGCTCGCCCAGTGACGACGCTGAAGTGACACACGACAACCTCGACAACCTCACCGCTGACGAGGCGGACTTCGTGAACGAGCTGGTCAAGTACCTCACGACCGCGCCAGCTTCGGAAACGGAGGTCCGGCGAGACGCCACCCAGCACCGCCCGCGCGTGTGGAAGCTGGCGGGACGTCGTGCGGCGTTGGAAGGGTGGTCGTACTCCGATGACCACCTCGCGCGCGAGGCGGTGTTTAGGCGCAGGGTTTCGGTCTGACCCGAGGTGACGCTTGCGCCCGACGCTCACCGGTGACGGCTCACCCGTCATCGATGATCGGTGACCAGTGACCAGTCTGGAGTCTTGCAGGCCAAGTCTGGATCGTTGCGGCTGGAGTCTGGAACGCTACCAGTCGCCTTCGAAGCCTTCGGGCTCGGCAAAGGTCTCGTCATCAACCCTTCGCGGCAGCTTGGCGAGCGCCTTGGCCTCGAGCTGGCGAGCACGCTCGCGGGTGATACCCATCACCTCGCCCACGACGCCGAGCGTCGCCCCGTCCTGGTCGGCGACATCGAGCACACACGAGCCGGTCATGCCGGCGACGAGCTCGGCCACCTCCTCGGGATCGCCGTAGCGCTCGGCCTTGGGGCGGGTCCAGAGGGCGTGCCAGCCGCAGCGGACCCACGGGCAGGGGCGCGGGCCGTCAGCGCAGTCTGAGCGAAGCCTGGGCGGCCTGTGGCCTTCGACCAGCTCGGGGGCGAGGGGGAGACGTACGGGCTTCAAGACCGTGCGGGGAACCGGCATCATCGTGATGCTGGTTGGAACGGGCAACGTAGGTTGTCGGTTGGTCGTGTCCTCCCCGGCTGGGCGAGGCGTAGACCTCAACTCTACAACTGCCCCAGTCGTGGCCTCCGCGGCCACAGTTGCCGCCTTGGGGGCGGCAACTGTGTCGACCTGCGACACGGTTGCGCCGTCCGTAGGCTTGGCCCCACGGTTGGCGACCGTTGCGGTGGTCGCAACAGTTGCGGTCTTCAGCCCCGCAGCTGCTCGGTGCTTGGCCAGCGAGGCGGCGAGCTCGGGCGAGATGGGCGGGAGCGGCGCCGAAGGCCTCGGGCGGCGCCTTCGCTTCCGGGGCGGCGGAAGCTCGTCCCATGGCACGCCGTAGAAGCTGGCGATGAGCCGCATCGCGATCTGACCCGCACCGCCGGTCATCGCCCTGCGCACAGTGGTGGGGTGGATGTCGAGCGCGGCCGCCACGGCATCGAGACCGCGGAGATCGACGTCTGCCCGTAGGGCCTCCGGTACCGTCGTCATGGTGCGCGATGCTCGCGCAGGAAGCCGCAGAGCTTGCCCCAGGCGCGCTGCTCGAGGTGGCCGCCTGCCAGCGCCCGGAGCACCGTCGGGACGTCCACGGCCGCGCGGGAAGCGACCACGGCGTACCCGAGGTCACGCACCGCGACACGAAGCCGCACAACCTGGCCCGCGTGCAGTCGTCGACGACGCAGGGGCGGCGGCCTTCGTGGGGCGGGCGGCCGCCGGCGCGGACGGGCGGAGCGGCGGTCCCGCATCAGACCTCGGCCGGGTCGTGCTCGAGGTCGACCTCGGGCTCGGCTTCGAGGTCGGGCTCCGGGTCGGGCAACACCTCGTAGCGCACCACCGTCACCTCGAGCAGACCCGGGAGCACCGGAAGCCGGGTGACCGCCATGACCGGGGACTCTGGGGAGCCGTGGACCGTCACCACCTCGGCCGGGGCGCCGGTCGTGACGAGGAAGACGACGTCGTCGACGCGGACGTGGGCGGCGGGGCTGGGACGGTGGCTCATGGCGGATGGGACGGTGTCTCAGTGGAAAGTGGCCGGTGGCAACACCGGTGGAAAGCTGAGTGCTTGCCTATGGTTGCGGTGTGGCCACTGGCTGAGACAGTGGCGCAACCGTGGCGCAATGGAAACGCCCGAGCGGGGCGGGCGCAGCGGGGGAAAGGAAGCCCCGCAGCGCCCCGTCCATGGCGGGCACCATGAACGCGCCGCCAAAGGTCGAGCGGCGGCCCCTCGCCGGACCCTCATCCGGCGTAGCTGAAAGCCCGCGGACCCCGACACGACCAACGCCCAAGTCGGTCGTGCCTGCACATCGGTGGGCAGTCGATGTGCCCGCCCAGAGACAACGGCGGGTCCTGGCCGGGGTGTGTCTTCCCGGCGTGATCATGAGTTGTCGTCCTCGGGCCAAGCCACGTCGATGGGCTTGGGTTCGGGGGGAGGCTCGATGCCATGAAGGCGGAGCCACAGCTCGAGCACCCGGGTGACGCTCAGGTACCAGGCGCGCTCCAACGCGACGTAGAGCCGCCATGCCACGAAGCGCAGCCAGCCCAACGGATGAGCGAGCCAGCGCGTGAGGCGAGTGCCGGGCAGGGTGATCATCCGCCTTGGCCCGCGTTGCGGATGCGGCCGCCTTCGGAGCGGCGTCGATTGACGCGCTTGACCTGCTCCGCGAGCTCGGCGAAGCGGTCTTTCTTGTCTTGGTTGGGATCGACTTGCTCCTCGGTGATGGTCCGCCGACCGATCTTCGGACGCGCCACGCCGGTCTTGACCTCCTTCGGGGGTGAGAAGTCGATCACCGTGATCGTGCCCTTCCAGTAGCCGCCCGACTTCACCCACTCCGGCGGAGACATCGACCGATAGGCCACGCGGGTGATGCCGTTGAAGTTGACGATCGGCGAAACGATGGGGAGCGCGGGTGGCGCGTCCGTCGACTTCGGGGGGCGCAGCAGGTCGCGCATGCGCGTGTAGTTGTCGACCGAGGCCTTGTCGTGCAGCGAAGTCACGATCTTGATCGAGTCGGCGATGGCCGTCCCCTTCCACACCGTGGAGGCACCGCCCTTCTTTGTTGGCTTCTGCACGTCCCACTCTTCAGGACGCTCGGCGCCGTCGATAGACTCGACCACGCCAGGGACGCGGAAGCCTCCGATGTAGACGTGGCCCCATGGGCCGCTGTCAACGTATGGGTTGGGAGCGCCCGGCATGGTCTCAGCTCGACAGGAAGGCGCCGATGCTGCCCGGCTCGTGCTTGCGGGTGATGGCGTCGTCGAGCGGCGTGAATCCGGGCCCACCAGCGGGCCGCGGCTGCGGGATGAGCTCGAGGTAGGCGTCACGGGTGTCGCCGAACTCGATGGCGCGCCTGCAGTAGTGGAGGACCTCCACGTCATGCTTCCAGCAGTCCTGCCAACTGACCCGCCGAAGGCCTGCCATCTGCACCTCCCACGAGTCGGGGCCGTAGGCCAGGACCCAGGCGCCGATGAAGGCCCTCATTGCGTCCCGGTCATCTTCTGCAGGGCCGTGGTGCAGAGCGACCAGCGCCTCCACTTCGTGCTCGCTGACCGGCTTCAGACGCCTGGTGGGGAGCTTCAGCTCGGCGGCGAGCTTCGGCTCCGCTTCGCAGGCGGCATTCTGCTCGGCCACACGAGCGCGAATCCTCCGCAGCAGCTCACCGCGCTTCACCTCATCACGGGCGAAGGCGGCCACCGCCTCCGCGTGACCTTCGGCGTAGAGGTCGGGCCGCGGGTCGTCGACCTTCAGACGGCATAGGCCGTGTTGGAGATCCTCCGTGCTCCAGCTCATGAGCGGGGCGAGCTCGGCGATGGTCTCCTCCAGATCGTAGAACACGCGACCACGATCAGCGTCGGTGACGGCCTTTCGGTAGCGCGCGGCGATGTCGCCGCCTTCCGCTTTGGCCAGCTCGGCCTTGGCCTCTTCTGCGCGTGCCTCGGCGCCTTCGCGGGCGAGGCGGGCGAGGTCGAGATCTTCGACGCGGGCGGCGCGCACCTTGCGGATCGGCACGCCTCCGTCGTTCTGGCCCATCCCAAGCTGTCGAGGTTCGATCGACAGGGCGAGGGTCGTCATCTCGACGCCGTCCCTGATCTTCTGCTCGACCAGCTCGAGCTCGGTCTTCGCCGCGGCCTCGGCCTGGCGCGCGGCTTCCGCCGCCGCCTCCGCCTGGGCGGCGGCCCCCTGAAGTCCTTCCAGCGGGGAAGCCATCAGCACACCCTCTGGATGACGCGGACGCGGCCGCTGAGCGCCTGGCCGTTGCCGGCCTTCACGACGCTGATCGTGATGATGTCGGTCTCGAGCAGCTCGAGCGCACCCGCGGCGGCCGAGAGCGCGAAGGCGGCCGGCACGAAGGCGGTGATGGCTCCCTGCCCCGTCGGGGCGAGGTCGGTGGAGTAGGTGCCGAGCTCGACCGCGCCACCGCCGGCGCCGTCGCGCTTGCTCACGGTGATCACCGCGTTGTCCGACGCGCTCTCCGCGACGGCCGCACCGATGAACTCGATGCCCGTCACGATGCCGTGGACTGCCGCCCGCGACATCACGCGCTCGGCGGTGTCGTCGCCAGCGGCCGCGTCCTCGAGGAAGTCCTCCGCGCCGGGGAAGGCGTCGGCGATGAGCGCGCCACGGGCGAGGAGCCACGCCACCGGGCCGGCCCAGGCCTTGGGGTAGCCATCCGTGCCGAGGCCAAGGTAGACGCCGCCGAGCGATCGGTTGCTGCCGCCTTGGTTCGACAGCTTTCCGATCGTGTTCTCGTCGGCGATGTAGAAGGCCTTCGCCATGTCGGCGTAGCCGTCGAAGCTGTCGCCGGCCTCGTCACTCTGGGCGACGCAGCCGATCCATCGCTGGGTGAGTCGACAGAAGGCACTGCCCGCGTTGGGGCTGGTGGCCGAGAGCTTGTCCCGGTCGCCAACGCCCACCGACACCTGTCCGGGCATCGCGCCGTCGTTCAGGGCGGAGTTGCCGGTCTCGGGGTCGAGCGTGACGAACTGGCCTTCACCGACCTGCGCATTGGCGGCGAGAGGGGTGGCCAGATAGGCGGGAATGCCGGTCTGCTGGCCAATGGGCTGGACGTGATTGATTCCTGGGGTCGCGGGCATGGTGGTCCTATTCGTTGTTCCGCAGCGCCACACGGACGCCGTGCTGTGCGCCGCGGAGTGCGGCCCACAGGTAGTCGAGAGCGAGATCCCGCGCGGCTTGGTCAGCGTGCGGGAGCGCCTTCTGCAGGTTGATGACCTTGCCGGCTTCGAAGAGCACGGCGTCCATGGCGGCGCGTGCCTTGCCGGCGGGGTCGAGCGTCGAGGAAGACGCGGCGAGCGCGGTCGCCATCTCCGTGTCGAGCGTGGCTTGGTCGGAGGTGGAGAGGCTCAGGTATTGCGGGGCGGGCATGGTGGTCTCACTGGAATGGGTCGAAGCCCGCATCGAGGTAGGCGCGGGCGCAGCTTTCGAGGTCGAGGCCGTTGGGGCGGCTGGCGGCCTTGATGACTGAGGGTTGTTTCATCGCGGCGGCGAGGCGATCGCGGTCGGTCACCTTGCGGCCCTTCGGCCGGCGGGGGCGGGGCCGGCGACGACGAGCATCGGAGCTGAGACGAGGGGTCTTTGCCCCCTTCTTTCCCAACAAGGAGTCGTAGCTTGCTTCCCATGCTGCTCGGTCCTGAACGTCGGACCGGGCCATGAGGCGATCGATCGTCGCCTTGCGCTTCTTTGCTTCTTCGTCGCTGGGGGTCGGCATGTCGTCGTCCTCCTCTTCTTCGTCGTCCTCTTCGGGCTCGGCGTCGGGGTCCGGCTCGGGCTCGAGCGGCTTCTTCTTCTTCGGCTTCGGGGCCTCTGGCTCGTCCGAAGTCACAGAGCGCAGGTGAGCAGGCCTCGGGCGCTTGTGGCTTTTCGGCGCGCCGCGGAGGTAGTTGGAGCGCTGGAGGTCGCTGCTCATGGCGAGCAGCTTGCTCCAGACCCTCGGGCCCACCTTCTTCCGGATGATGGCCGTGGCCTGCGCCCCGGTCGCACCGTCGGGCACCCCGAAGTCGTCGAGCGTGGACGGAATGACCCCGGCCTCTCGGGCGACCTTCTGTCGCTTCCGGCGGGCCTCCTGCAGCGTGATCATGGTCGGCATGGTCGTCTCCTCAGCCCAGCCTCACGTTGGGCCGCGCGCCGGATGGGCCCGGGCCTCCGCGCCCGCCAGCGGCGAGCGACTGAAGCCCATGGCGGAGCGCCCGGCGGATGACGGCCGACCGGCTGGGGCGGATGGGCTGCATCTCGCGGAACACCTCGACAAGGGCGAGGTCCTCATCACTCAGCTCGAGGGATACGCGGCGTCGGCTCATGCACAGGACTGTGCACGAATGTGTGTTCCCGGGCGGGAACACCCTGCACTTTTGTCCACCGTTCCCGGATTGGCACTATGTGACGATACGCATTTGCTGGGCCATAGAGGCGCACGGAAGGGCTTGGCCTGCTCGGGTGCGCCCGGTGCGCGTGAACAGGCCTCCCGAGGCCTACGCGGAGGCAAGCCTCGCCACCGCCCAGCGGTCCCACGACGCAGGGTCGATGCCTAGCACGCGGCGGAGGCGCTCCCGGTCGCCCCAGCGCTCCGGCCTTCGCTGGCCGTTTGCCCATCGCCACAAGGTCGTGGTGCCGACCCGAAGGCGGAGCGCCAGCGCGCGGTAGGTCGTCGACCGGAGCGCGACGCGGAGCTGTCGTTGTCCTTCGGTCACTCGGTCACCAGATCTTCTTCTTCGTGATGCCGCCGCGTCGGTACCGCCGGCCGCGGGGTCGCTCACGCGGATCACCTGGGGGCGCATTCGGATGGGTGATGAGACCTGACGCGCTGATGGCGCCGTACGGGATCCGCGTTGCGTCGGGCTCGCCGTAGCGCCGAGCCTTCATGTCCCGCACCCGCTGGCCGAGTCCCTGGATCTGCTCCCGCCGGAAAGGCATCGCCCCAGACAGGTCGGCGAGGTGATGCACCGCATGGACCCACCAGTCGATGCGGTCGTCGACGCGTGGCCGTCGGGGGGCGTCGGGGTCCCATTCGCGCATCTGCCGCTCCATGATGCGGAGGCCCGGCGCGTGGTGAAGCGTCCCCTGTGCGTAGAGGATGCGCAGCGGGCCCGCGCGCAGCACCTTCCCGTCCTTCGCTCTGATGGGCACGATCTCGGGCATGGGGCGGACCTCGCGCCCGTCCTCCCGCGCCTCGAGCTGGCGCTTGTAGTACGCGGCGCGGATCGCGTTCAGCACGCGCGGGCCGCGGTTGGACTCGACGATGATGCGGCGAGCGTCCCACAGCTCGCAGAGCTCGAGCGCCTTGGTCGCTGCCTCGTCGTCGTCGTAGCTGCCGCTGCCATCGTCGAGCGCGACCACGTGGCGATCCTCGCGGCGGCCGGCGGCGCCGATCCCCCACTCGTCGTGGTCGCCCCCCTTGCCCTCCGCGGGGTCGATAGCGATCACCACCTCCGCGAAGTCGGAGCGCGGCGCCGCCATCACGCGGATGGGCGCGCTATCGAAGTCGAGGCCAGCGAAGGGCGAGGCGGCGGTCACGTCCTCGTCGTCGAGCTCGCGCCGCACGAAGTCGGTTTCGCCAAGCTCGGTCCGCACCTGGTCGTAGACGACGCGGCTGAGGTTGAACTTGTTGGCGTCGAGGTCGTCGCCTCGCTTCATGAGCACCCCCTCGAGGTCGCCCTTGAGCAGCCGTTGCAGCAGGTGGGTTCCGCGGCGCGTGGTGGCCACGATGCCGAGGCCCATCCCCACGCGACATGAGACCCGAGCATGGCCCCACGCCGTGTATGCGCTGGCGCCCCACTTCGCGACGTCGTCGTACAGGTCGAGGTCACCCGAGTAGCCGACGGCCTGCTCCGTGGACTTCGCCGAGAAGCAGAGGACCTCGACGCCGTTGGGGTACCGCAACACGCCGGCCGAGCCTTCCGACGTGAGCCAGACGGGGCGCATGGGGTCGGTCTCGCTGTAGAGCGACATGATCCCCGAGAGGCCATGGACCACCGCCTTGTCGACGTCGGCCTCGGTCGCCGCGAAGATCCGCGGGTGCTTGGCCTTGCCCGTCACGATCAGGCGGTTGAACAAGTGGCACGCCGCGTAGGTCTTCCCGTCGCCGCGCGGCCCCGTGAAGCACACGAGCGCGGGCTTCTTCCGGTCGGGCGGGTTGAGCTCCTCGTCGGTCACGATCTGCGACTCGCGCATCCAGAAGCCCTCGCGGTCGTTGCGGAGGTCGGCGAGCGCGCCCACCCCGTGCTTCTCGCGGATCATGGCGAAGATGGCCTGGCGCTTCACCGGTGGAAGTCGACGCAGGCGGTCGACCAAGGGGAGTTTGCTCGTGCTCATGATGCTTCCTTCAGTGCTGCGGGTGCTTGCTCGAGCGCCAACCACAGCGCTCGGTCCTCGGGTGTGGCGCGCCCGTCATCCAGCTTCGCCGCCCAGCGCATGGCCGCCTGGACCAGCGGCGCGATCTCGGCCAGCGAGATGTGCGTCCCCTCGGACCTGGGGACCTCGCACCAGAGGCAGACCCCGCGGAGCTTGGCGTCGTGCTCCCACTCCTCGACGTAGCGCTCGATCGCGAGACGGATGTCGCCGTCGGCGAGCCGCTTGGCCTCGGCCTCGAGCTCGGGGTCAGGTGGTGGCGGCGGCCGGAACTTCGCCCGCCTCGTGATGGCCGCCAGGAGCGTGTTGGATAGCGACGCCATTCGCGGCGAGTCTCGAGGGAGACCAGCGAGGCGGGTCTTGAGGATCGCGACCAACCCGTCCAGCGCGATGAAGTCGTCGGCCGTCTCAAGCGCCTCGAGCAGCTCCTCGTCTGCAGGTTCAGACTTCGAACCTGCTTCGTCGGTGGTGTCTGAAGAGTCTGAAGTCTGACCACCCCGCCGAGCCGGAGTCTCAACCGGTTTGGCGAGCGTGGTAGCCACCTCCGCGGCCTCGAGTTTTCGACGCCTCGCGTAGAGCGTAGACCGGGGAATCCCGAACTTTTTCGCAGCGGTAGCCCAGTCGCCGGTCCGCTGCGCTTCCGCTACAGCCGCCGCGATCACCTTGGGGTCGTGCTTCTTTCCTCGTGCCATGGTTTCTCCAAATGTTGAGATTTTAAGGGCTTTCTGAACCTGCCCGCCGAGCCGAGCCGTTCGGGCTGGCCAGCTCCCCCACAAAAAACGACATGTGGGACAACGACGTCAGTTCGCCTCCCTGTCGGTCGCAGCGCGTCGCCGGTGCCGTCGTGGCATCGCCTTGGCCGGCGTCCCCCCGTTGCCGATGCCCGCGATGAGCGCCGTCATCTCCACGGCGCGAGCTGCGAGGTCCCTCGGCGGCATGGCTTGCGCCTCGGCGTCGGCCTGCGCCTTCCGCTCCTGAGCCTCGCGCATGAGGCGCGCCTTGCGCTGGGCGTCGGGGTCCTCGGCATCGGACGCCCTGGCCTCCTCGCGCTCCCTGCGCTCGCGGTCCTGGGTGTGGCGGAAGTGCCACTCGAGGATCCCTGCGACGCGGACCCCGTCCGGCTCATCGCCAGCCGACATGAGCTTCCCGAGCTTGGCGGAGGCGGCCGCGACGGAGCGCTTGAGCCCGTCCAGCGTTGCCGTGCCCGTGGCTAGCTGGCTCGCAGCCGCCCTCACCAGGTGTTGCGGCTTCGGCAGCAGCGGCCCGAGGTACGCGTCGGCTCGGACCTGCGCGACGAGCTCGGCCTCCTCAGGCGTCAGATCAAGACCGGCACCAACACCAGCCGGCTCGCGCGCACGCGCGTCGTTGGCGTTCTTTGGTCTATGTTGATCTGGTTCTACGTTATGTCCGTCACCCTGACAGGGGGGTGCCGGTCCCTGTGACAGGGGGCCCCCGTCACCCTGACGGTCACCGTAACCGGTGCCGGTCACCCTGACAGAGGGGTGACCGTCACCCTGACGGTCACTTGGTTGGTGACTGTCACCCTGACGGTCACCCTTCGTAAGCGCCTGCTTTGTAAGGTAAATCGAGAAGAGGGACGAGCGTTGTCCCTGTGACCCGTACCGCTTGGCCGAGGTGACCTTAATCGGGCACTTCTTCCGCGCCTGCAGGGTCTTCAGTGCCCGCCGTAGCGTCGACTCACTGAAGCCCGTGTCGGCCTCGAGGGTCTTGTAGCTCGGGTAGCTCTCTCCGGTGTTGTCGTCCGCCCGATCAACCAGAACAAGCACCAGCATCTTCTCGGCCGCCGACCACCTCGCTTTCCGCACCTCACGAAGAGCGACGGCCCGGCGGTAGGCAGTCCAGCACCTACCCATGCCGAAGCTCCTCGCGCTCGACGCGCTCCTCGGCCTCGGCGTCCAACCGAGGTGCTACCGCTTCGGTTGAGTCGTCACCGTCGTGGTGATGACTGGCGGCCGCTGCTCCCAGTCGCGGGGGTAGGCCCGCAACCGAACGGTTGAGCCGTGCGGTAGACGTCTGCTCTACGCCGCGATCATCCATCTCGATGGTCTCCTCGGACTGCGCGCAGCACCGCTTCTGCGCCGGCGGCGTAGTCAGCGGGCGCCGACGGCGCGTCGTTCGTTTCGTTGGCACGCGCCTCCTCGGCCATGGACCGGAGCGCGTGATGCAGTCGGGCGGCAGCGTCTCGGACGCCTCGGCCGTGCTGGACGGCCACGATGAAGCGAGTGGCGGCCCGTACCGCCATCGTGGCGGCGCGTGGCTGGGCCCTGGTGGCTGCGCTGGGGGCCTGGCGGGTGCCGAGGCAGGTCCAGCACCATTCCCCGTGCACGGGATGCCAGCCGCGATCCTCGCCTTGCTCGAGCCGGCGGTCGCAACCGACGCAGCGGCCGACCTTGCGGCCGTCGGACAGGCGCCACTTGCCGTCTGCGAGATCGACAAAGCGGGGGTGGAGCTCCCTCACCGAAGGGGATGGGCTATCGCTTCCCCTCGTCACGACTTTCGCTCCCTTCCAATGAGCGCAAGCACACCGTCCGCGCCGGACTTGATCTGCTCGCATGCGGCACGCTGACGGCGGAGCGCCGCGAGAAAGTCGGCGAGCTCGCAGACGACCAGCTTGCCAAGTCGCGTGTGCGGCACACCCATCCGTCGGACCTCATCGAGGAACTTCCTGGGCTTCAGGCCGAGGACCTGGAGCGACGTGGTCTGCGACACGCAGACGGGCATCACGGCCGCGATCTGCGCTTGCGCATCAACGTTCTGTGGCGTACCCACTTATCAGTTCCTCTGCCCGATGAACTCTCGACCCCGCGGCGTTTCCCTCGTCCGCGGGGTCTTTCGTTCAGGCGGCCGTCCCGCCCTGGGGTTCGTTGAGCTCGACCGGGAGACGACGGCGCCGGATCTCGCGGGCGATGTTGCGCCGCACCTGCGTCTTGATCGGCGCTCCCGCGAGCACGGCGCGGACCGTTGTCGGATCGCAATCGACCGTAGCGGCGATGTGGTGAATGAGGCGGCGTGGAATCGGTGGCGGCTGCACCCTATGAAGCTTCGTCGCCGGCAATTACTCATCAAGCGTACTCCGCACGTACGCTCAGTGCCGATCACCCAGCCCCTACGATTCCGGGGCGATAGGGAGCGAAAAAACGCTCCCTGCACAAGCCACTGAACACCCTTTCTGGGGTGTTCGACTACCGGCGGCGATGTAGTGCAGACCGAATGCGAGCAACGACTGCTCCCCGGCCTCCACTGAGATCGAGGGTGGTTTCGCCGCGGCGCGCGAGCGCAAGGGCGAGGTCCGCCATGGCAGCGTTGAATGACCTGCCGCCATCGATAGCGCGGAGCATTCCCACAACTTCGGCGTGCGTCGCTCGTCGCAGGCATGCCGGGAGCTGAACGAGGCTCGCAGCGCGTTCCCAAAGCGTGGCTTCTTCCAGCTCCGAACCCACGTTGTCGCGGTGTAGGGCGAGCATGCGCAGAACCTCTTCTACCGAGTCGCTTGCGGCGGCCCAGTCCTCGCTGCTCGTGAGCCTCACCGCGTCGTGCACCCGCTTCAAAGAGACATCTGGCCGATCCCCTTGAATGACCTTCGCAAGCTGCTCGGCCGCGAAGATCCCAACCTCGATCGCCTGCTGCGCTTCTTCGTTGTCGGTCTCGCGAAACTCGGCAAGGTCTGCGAGGAGCACGCGCACCATCTCGACGAACACCGGCGGTACCCGCTTCGCATCTATGCCCAGCGTCAGCGCGACCGGACTGGGCACAAGCTTGCGCGCGACGTCTGCGTTGCTTTGCTGCTCTGCTGCCGGTAGCTTCTTCTTGTCGCCCACGTGCTTCCTCACGTGGCGCCCGAGCCCCGGGGATTGCCGTCCTGCGGGGCTCAGTCTTTGCGCCGGGGAGCATCCTACCGCCCCCGCCTTCGTCGCTCCACCGAGAGGTCCGTCACGGCTCCGGGCTCACCGTCGGCGCCCTCGAGCAGTGCCAACGCGGACCTCAACTCCGCACGGGCGAGGCCAACGTCACCCGAGGTCAGCGCGGTCTGCGCAATGGCGACGTGAGTAGCCGCGGCCGCCCGTCTCGGGCTGGCCTTTTTCTGCCCACCGAATTGCCCACGGGGGACATCTCGGGCCATCTCGTCGACGCAAGTATCTAAAGCGCCGTGACCATTGGTGTTGACCGGGAACCTAAATCCGGTGCGTCTACCAATTCCGCCACTCGCGCTGGTGAATGTGGCATGGCCGATCGGGCCGCGGGGGGCAAGCCCGTCGGCACTCGCATCGGTCGCGGCCTTAGCCTGCGACGAGACGAGCCACATGCGCGATGGGGGCGCTGTCACACCTCGACGCGATTCGTAGGAGACCTCGAAGGAGGTGCTTTGCTGGTTGACCAACGGATTGGGCTCTGTGCCGGTTTCGTGGTCATGTGCACGAAGTCGAAACTCCGTGACGCGACGCGTCCCCGCCGACGAACTGAGCCAGAAGGTGGGCTCGTTGAAGCGTTTCCTTCGGTGTCTCCTGCGAATCGCGTCGCATGGTGTCGACCGCGTTCTCTCCTCAGGACGGTCCTTCGGCGAAACACTTTAGCCCCACGTTGCCGATACGCGTGCAACGCGATCATCGATCGCTTTACCGCGGTCTGCGTGCACGATGGGGCCCGTAAAGCGATCGATGATCGCTTTGCGGGCCTCCTGTCCGCGCCGTGATAGCGTGCGAGGCTGACGGAGGGTCGCATGGAACAAGATACGCGTATCCAGATCTGCGGGCTCATCGCGGGCGTGGTCTCGGCCGACCAAGACATCCACGTCAACGAAGCCAACTTCCTACAGCGGGTGCGGGCCCGTTTTCAGATCCCGAAGGGCACGCCGGTGCCTCCGGTCTCCAACCGAGACAAAGCGGTCGAGCAGCTCGCCGCCTTCGATGAAGAGACCCGCCAACAGACCTTCGACCTGCTCATCGCCGCCGCCGCCGCCGACGGCAAGGTCGAGGACGCCGAGCGCGAGTTCTTGCAGTCGGTCGCCTGGATGCTCAAGGTCGACGCTAAGCAACTCGACGAGCGGCTCGAGGCGCAACTCGCGGCGAGCCAATCGAGCCCCTTCACCTACGCCGGCGACGACTGACGTGACGCGTACGTGGATGGGGCTGCTCGTGGCCGCCGCGTCGGCCTGCGGTGCGCCCCCAGCCGCTGAGCCACCGCCGCCGGTCCCCATCGACCCTGGGCCCGTGGTGGCGCCACCGCCCCCTTTGCCCCCTCCCCCGGCCGTCGAGCAAGGCCCCCAGAAGCTCACCCTCGACGACCCCGAAGCCGTGGTCCCCGTCCCCGGGACCGAGCTCACCGTCCAGCTGCTCGGGGGCTGGCACAAGTCCTTCGCGCCCCTCGTGGGCGTCGACGTGCAGTTCGCGCGCGGCACCGATCTCGCCGAGGTCGGATGGCGTATCGAGCAGGGCGCCATCGACCCCGCATGGCAGGACCTCGAGGGTCGCCGCTACGACGAAGCGAGCGCGACCTACGTCGAGACGGCCATCCCCGGATGGCAGGTGCGGCTGCTCTCCGTCGACGACGCCAGCGCGGGCGGTAGCCCCACCGCCATCACCATCGAAGTGCGCACCACGCCCCCTCCATGAAGGGAAACCGCGTCCCGAGGGGAGCCCCCGGCTGCGGCTGGCGTACAATCTCGACATGACTGGACGTACGGCCGGAAGCTTGGCCCTGCTGGCCCTCGCTACGGCCTGCGGGCCGTCGTATCTCGCGCCGCCCCTCCCCGAAGAGCCGCCTCCCGCACCCACCACGGTCGCGCTCGACGAGGGGCTCGACGAACCGGCGCTGCGCGCGCCACGCGATCCGTCGACCCCCGCGCCATGGACGACGAGCTTCGAGCAGAAGCTCGACGAGAAGTACTTCCGAGAATTCGACGCCACGGTGCTCGCCCCCACGGGCGAGATCGTCACCGTGGGCCGAGGTCGGCTACGCGTGCATGGCCCCGATGGCGCCACCCTTCGCAGCGCATCCGTCCCTCGGGCCGCCGCCATCGGGTTCACCCGGCACGACCAGCTCACCCTCGTGCACGAAGACGGCCTGCTCCACTTCACCTGGCCCGACATGGTCCGGACCACGACGAAGATCGACCACGAGATCCGCGCCGCGAGCATCGTCGGCCGGCGCATCGCGCTCTCGCTGGGAGACACCTTTGGCGAGCACCGACGCGTGCGCGTGATCAGCCTCCCGGAGGCGCCCCCGGGCGGGACGGCGACCGCGCTCGTCCCCAAGGTCATCGATTGGTTCGACGTGCCCGCGCGCGACGTCACCCTGCGGTTGTCTCCCGATGGGGCGAAGCTCGCCGTGGTACGGCGCAAGGAGGTCATCCTTCGCGACGTGGTCGGGCGCCAGGAGGTCATGCGTTACCCGAGCGACGACTACCTCGACGGTGTCGCTTTCTCCCCCGACGGGCAGCGACTGCTCATCGGGGCAGACGCGCCCGAGGAGATCCGCGCAGCCGATGGGGGCGCCCTGGTGGCCCACGACGCCAGCGGGAGCGTCGACGGGGTCGCCTTCGTGGGCAGCCAGCCGGTGGTGATCACCTACCGACAGATCCGATTCCTCGGCGAGGGGGGCACGACGCTCGAGCTGCGCGACGCCACCTTCTCCGACCGGGGCGACGTGGTCTGCGGCCAGAGCGACGACGAACACTATCGCTGCCTCGCCCTCGCCCCCTCCGCGCTGCCCAAGCCCGCGGCGCTGCCCACCACCGATCCACCGCCCGAGCCGCCCCGGCCCTGGCGCACCCGCAGGTGCTGCACGACCAGGTCGCTGCCGGAGAAGCGGATGGTCCCGTCGCGCAGCAGGATGCCGTCGCCCGGCGCGGTCTGGCCGGCGATGGTCAGGCGGTCGCCGGTGACCCGCGTCTTGATCCCCCCGGCGAGGTGGATCTCGCCGCCGACGGCGAAGACGACGGTGCGCCCGCCCTCGGGAATCGTGGTGACGCCGTGGTAGAACGAGCCCTCGCCGGAGGACTCGAGGTTGGTGACCACGTAGACGTCGCCGCCACGGCCGCCGCGCGCCATCGCGCCGAATCCCTCGGCGCGGGGAAAGGCGGGAAGATCGGCCGCCGCGGCAGAAGCCGCACCGAGGAGCAGCAGGGCGACGGGTTTCTGGAGGATCCGGTTCACCTCGACTCTACTCCGACCCCCGTCGGCTCATTTCAACCCGTTTGGCCGGATCAGCGGGGCTTGCGGGCCGCGAAGTAATCGCCCAGCGGCTTGCCCTCCAGGCGCTTGAGCTCGCCGGCGAGGATCTCGGCGTTGAGCTTGGCTCCCTCGACCGAGGTGTGGGTCCGCTTGTCGGCGAAGAGCTCCTCGACCTTCTCGGGACCGAGGCGATCGTACTTCTTGCCGACTTCCCCGGCGAGGTCGATGTAGTGGGCGCCGACGTCCTTGGCGCACTCCTCGACCCAGTCGCGCCACTCGTCCCAGTCCGGGATGAAGTCGCCATTGCGGTCGAACTGCTTGTGCGGCACCGGCGAGCAGAAGATCACCGTGGCCCCC
>JAUHZF010000146.1 GCA_030426145.1 Polyangia bacterium | reverse complement strand
GCGCCCCGCCTGTCGTGCGCTGGCCACCAACATCGCTAAATCATTGCCGAAGTTGGTACCACCGAACCCCGGCCCCACGAACAGATACTGGTCGCCGATGCGCGGGTCGGTGCTCATGATCTGACGCACCGCCTCGATGTCGCCCCCGAGCTCCTCGGTGAGGCGGGCAACCTCGTTCATGAACGAGATGCGCGTCGCGAGCAGCGCGCTGGTGGCGTACTTGGCGAGCTCGGCCGACCGCGGGTCGACCACCTGGATGCTGTCCCCGCCTCGCACGAGCGGGGCGTACAGCCGCCGGAGCACGTCGGCGGCGCGGCTGTCGGTGGTACCGATGACCACGCGGCCAGGGCGCATGAAGTCCATCACGGCATCCCCCTCCTTGAGGAAAGAAGGGTTGGATGCCACGCCGAACGGGGTGGAGCCGTGCGCCCCGATGCGCACCGCGAGACGGTCCGTGGTGCCGACGGGGACCGTGCTCTTGGTCGCGATGACCTTGTAGTCGTCGATGACCTTGCCGATGCGGTCGGCCACTTCGAACAGCTCCGTGAGCTCGGCCGAGCCGTCGGCGTTGGTCCGTACCCGGAGGGCGATGATGACCACCTCCGCATCCCGAACCGCCTGCTCGAGCTCGGTGGTGAAGCGCATGCGGCCCGCCTCGACGTTGTGGTGCACGAGGGCCTCCAGCCCCGGCTCGTAGACGTCGATGTCGCCGCCCTTCAGGCCCTCGATGGTCGCGGGATCGAGCCCCACCACGGTGACGTCGTTGCCGAAGTCGCTGAGGCCGGCCCCAGTGACGAGCCCGACGTAGCCGGTGCCGATGACCGCGAGTCGCATGCCCGTCCCTTACTGCCCGCGGGCCTTCGAAACAACCTGGCTACTCATGCACGAAGACAATCGTCCCGGTGAGCGACTTTCGCGACCCATGCCACCGCGGCGGTACCTGCGGATCGGTCCAAAAGAAGAGCCGACGGGCGTCTTCGGGGGCCAGGTTGATGCACCCGTGACTCTTCGGTCGCCCGAATCCATCGTGCCAGTAGGCTCCGTGGAGGGCGTAGCCGTCCTTGAAGTACTGAACGTAGGGCACGTCTCGAAGCTCGAACTCCTCCCCCACTTCGTCGGAGTCCATCGTGGTCGTCACGTACTTGGTGTGGATGCGATAGATGCCGCGAATGGTCGCGGTCGAGTCGTCGGGATCGGCCAGGCCTGCCTCGCCCGAGGAGATGATGGTCACGTAGACCATCTTCTTGCCCTCGAAGGCCTTGAGGAGCTGCTGGGTGAGGTTGATGTCGATCCACTTGCCGCCTTGTTTGGCCCACTTGGGCCAACGCTTGGCTGGAACCACCTCGCTCGCGTGACGGTCGTCGACGTAGAAGCCCTCTTTCGTCTCGTAGTAGAGGCGCTTCTTGTAGATCTGACGCTTGCCGGTCAGCTGGAGCGCGGTCCGCCAGGGTTGGGTGCCCCCGTCCTTCATGCGCTTGCCGTCCCAGAGCCACTTCTTCCCCGTGCGGCGCATCACCGCGAACGGGAACTCGAGCCCTTCGACGTCGGGCTGCCAGCCATGAAAGTCGCTGCCCCGGATCGGTCGGAAGCGGTCGGCTGGGATCACCACCAAGTCGGGGGTGACGTTGTAGCGACGACCGTCCTTCAAGAACGACGCGATGAACGATCGGCCCTGACGGCGGTTCACCTGATCGATCTTCACGTCGTCGTCGCTCTTGATGAGCCCCGACAGGTTCGGCGCGTGGCCGCCGTCGCGCAGATAGAAGGGAATGAGATCGTCGTCGGTCGTCTTCTGCTTCAGCGCGTCGAGCGCCGAAGGCACCTCTCGGTCGCCCGTGTAGCGGAGCCACACGTCGAGGCCATACTTGGCGCCACTTTCTTCATCATCTCGCCACTCTCGAAGGTGTTTCTTCAAGTGTGGCTCGAACTCTTTCAGGTGCGCCTCCGTCGGGATCCGAGCGTAAACCGGACCTCCTCGCGTGACCGTTCCGTACATGTAGGGGAGCTTGTGGGCGAAGTCGGGCGGACGACTCGCCGCGCGGAGGATCACGTCGTCCTTCTTCCGCGTCATCTCCGACATGCACACCCAACCCGCAGGCTCGATCGCCTGCCAGCCGTCCTTGCAGCCCTTGGACTCGCCGGCCGTCTCCCCCGCCTTCGCCTCCACCTGGGCGCCTCCGCGGAGGTAGCCGAGCACCTTCGACTCCATGTCGGGGCGCACGTGGATCCTCACCAGCCAGTCGACAGCACCCACGCTGGGCGTACCGTCGGCGATGCGGCCCGGCAGGTTCGCCACGCCAGCCAAGTCCACCACCGGCGCGTCGGGCGCGGGGATGTCGGGCTCGGCCGTGGCGCTCGCGGTGGCCGTAGCGGAGACCGAGGCCGTCGGGGCGCTTGGGGTTGCGGTCGCTTGGGCCGTGCCCTCCGTCTCGGCCGAGGCGGGGGCATCCGTCTCTCCACCGCAGGCCGCGAGCCAGGCCAGCCCCGCGGCGAGACCGAGGTCGCTCAGCTTCACGCCCGACGTAGTGCCACGACCTCCCCGTGCCTGGCAAATCGATGGCGGTCAGGAGCGCCCGAAGCGCAGGATGAGGCCGAGCCAACCCTTGCCGAGGTAGAGCGCGTTCAGAGAGGCGTAGAGCCAAAAGAAGGCGTCGAGACGCCCGACGAGGGCGAAGAGCCAGATGTGGCTCGGGTAGTGGTTGAGAAACCGGAGGAAGGTCATGACCTTCCCCGCGACCCACCGCACGGGCGAGGTCGGCTTCGCCTCATCGCCCGCGGCTTCGTAGTGGGCCTCCACCGGCGTCTCTCGGCCACTGATCTCAGGCCGCCGCACGAAGTTCGTCAGTGAGATGGCCGAGGCCACCACCGCCACCCCGGCCACCCCACCGAGCAGAAAGCCGGGCTGACCCGCGACCCAGACCTCGCCCGTGATCCCGTAGCCGCCGTTGCGCCAGAGGTGGATCGCCATGCCCCCGACGAGCATCACGGCTTTGCTCTCGTCGGTGAAGAAGTCGAACAGATGCCCCTGTTGGCTCGCGAGCTTCTTGTGGCGCGCGAGCATGCCGTCGGCACAGTCGAACAGGTAGCTCAGCTCGACCACCCCGATCGCGAGCAGCGTCAGCTCGCGGGTGGTGGCCGCGCACAGGAGCGCCGTCGCCACCACGAAGGTGACGAGGCTGGTGATGGTCAGTTGGTTGGGTGTGACCCGGGTCGAACCCACCGCCGCCACCACGACCGCCGCGAGCGGTCGCATGACGTAGGTGTTCCAGAGCTGATCGTGCCGCTTGCGGGTCTCTCGATAGACCTGGCCGACCCGGCTGACCACGAGCTCACGGTCCCTTGGGCGCCTCGGGCGCGACCGGGGCCGGTCCTGGCGCCTTGGGCGCCGGCGCTTTGGGCGCGACGGGTGCTTCGGGCGCGCTGGGAGCCGGGGCCGGGGCCGACGCGCTCGCCGACGGAGAGGGCTCGGGTGTCTCGCCTGGGGGCGGTGTACGCCCGAGCAGTGACGCGAGGTCGTCGCGGACCTGGTCGCCGGTCGACTTGGCCACCTCGGCCGGCTGCCGCACGTGCTCGGTGATGATGTAGTAGGTCGGCTTGTCGGCTTCGACGAGATACAGCTCGAGGAAGCCGAGCTTGCCGTCATCGCCCGCGTAGTCGACGCGAACCACCTTGGTGGCTCCGTCGGGCAGCTTGTCGACGAAGTTGATCGGACGGAGCCGGTCGGCCTTGGTCAGCCAGTTGCCCGCCGTCTCGTCATTGACGTCAGGCTGGCTGGCGTCGGCCCAGAAACGCCGCCCTTCGGGACCGCTCCGGATGAGCTCGCGGCGGTCGGGGTCGCTGCTGACGGTGATCCGCGAGACCTCCGCCATCTTCCAATCGTGCTGCTGTCGCTCTGCGAGTCGACCCGCCCCACCCTGCAGGTCGCGGATGACGCTCGCGTCGATCACGTAGACCCGGTTGTCCTTCTCGTAACGAACGTAGCGGTTGGTCGCGCCGGGGGTCGTCGCCCCGAGCACGAAGCTGTGCTTCACGCCCCCGACGTCGACCGCGAGCTTGCCCGTCGGCGCGTCGAGCCCGAAAGATGCCGCGTCGGCGGGGTCGATCTCGCCGATCGAACGCTTGGCACGAAGGGGCGCGAGCTTCTTCACCAGGGCGTCCGCGACCTTGACCGACACGAAGCTCGCCGCCTCGACCGGGCGCGGCGGCGGGGTGGCCGACGCGGTCGCGGTCGGGGCTGGCTCCGCCGATGGTGGGGTCGGCGTCACCTTGCCCATGTAGTAGGCGCCCGCGTCGTCCTGCTTGCGCTCGACCACCACCACCTGACGGTCGTCGCTGTACTCCACGCGGGTCACGTCCTCGGGCTTGCCGCCCCAGAGGTCGACCTCGCCCGGCTTGAGCGGAACATCGAGAGGATCGTCGGGCCGGGACTGCGCATAAGCGAACCCTGCAGCCGCCACGAGCAGCACCACGTGCACCACGAGTCGACGCATCTCGTTCATCGGTCATCCTCCTCGTCGTCGGACTCGGGCTCGGACTCGGGCTCGTTTTCGGGCTCGTCCTCGTTCTCGGACTCGGCCTTGTTTTTGGCCTTTGCTTTCTTCTTCTTTGGCTTTCGGCGGGGCTCTTCGTCGTCCTTCGGCGCGGGGGTGCGCTTGGGCGCGGACTGGCCGGGCCTGGGTCCCGGGCCCTTCTGGCGTCGAGACACCAGCAGACCCAGCCCCAGCAGCAACGAGGGCATGCCGAGAATGGTGGAGTAGAACCAGAGCTGGTCTTGCTCCTTGGTGTGCACGATGCGCTCGTCCTCTTCCTGAGAGACGGCGCCGCTGAAGCTCTCCTCGCCTCCGAGCCAGCGAACGGCGTCGAGGAAGAGGAGCTGGTTGGTGGTCGCAAAGCCCATGGCCTCGTCGCCGAAGGCGTTGGCGTCACCCACGAGGAAGACCCGCATCTCGGGGGCACCAGGAGCTGCCTTGCCATCGGCGGGGGGCGCGACGGGGCGGCTCACGGCAGCGACGAGGTTGAACACGGCCTTCTTCTCGGTGTCCTTGTCGAAGTTCCAGTTGGTGTTCGTGTCGACCCAGCTGCCCGGCGGGCCCTTCACCGCGAAGTCGAGGCGCAGACTTGGGTCGGCCCCGGGCATCTTGTCGAGCGCCGCGACGCCGAGAAACAGCACCGCCGCTCCGCGTGCCGAAGCCTTGCTTAGGGTGGATACGGAAGCGTGCGACGAGAAGCGCTTCGAAACGATGTTCTTGCGGTCTGAGATGTCGCGCTTCTTCGGCACGAGCACCTTGTCGTTGACCACGAGGCCCTTCTCCCACTTCACGCCGAAGGCCGCGGCCAGCGCCGAGTGGTCCCCCTCGTCGTCGGGATCGAGGGCCACGAACAACGACCCCCCGCCTTCGGCGAAGCGCTTCAGCGACTCGATTTCCGCTTCGTTGAACGCCTTCTGTGGACCGAGCACGAGCACCATCGTCGCGTCGTCGGGCACCTGGTCGGCGAGGCCCTGGGGCAGACCGAGGTTCTTGATGCCGTAGTTCTGCGACTGCAGCGCCTCGCGCAAGATGCGCACCGTGCGGCCCGTCTTGCGGTCGGTCTCCTCGTTGAGCTCGCCGTGGCCGACCGTGAGATAGGCCGTGCGCTTCTCGCGCATCACCTTCATCAGGGCCTTCTGGAACTCGCCGTCCAGCTTGCGCAGGGTGCGCAGCGCCCGCTTGTCGGTGACGCCGATGTCCATCTGCTCGCGGTTCGGGTCGTTGACCAGAACCACCACGCCATCCTTCTTGACGTCGTCTTCTTTGGCCAGGGCCGGCACCGCGAGCTGGTCGTGCACCTCGAAGGTGAGGTTCCCGCCCTTGGCGATGAGGTCCTTGAAGTAGCGCGCGACCTTGGGCCGCACCTCCGAGCTCGGCGGGAAGTAGGCCCGCACCGTGAGCGGCTTCTCGAGCTGGGTGAGCATGTTGATGGTCGACTCCCCTGGCGCCGCGACGCGGAAGTAGGAGACGTCGTAGCTCCAGTCGACCTTGCTCGACCCGTAGGTGAAGAGCGTGGCGTAGGCCACGGCCAACGCCATGCTCAGGCCGGACACGATGGCCGCGATGACGCGCCGTGACTCCATCACCTCGGCGCGGATCATCGAGCGCCGCGAAAGCTCACCGAAGGTGGTGGCGAGCACACTCGCGAGCATGAGCACCAGCCACGTCACGGTGGCGACTTCACCGAAGGTGTCGGGCTCGTTGAACTCGGGCGCCTTGATGCCCGTCAGCTCGCGTCCCCACTCGGTGGTGGAGGCGTAGGTGACGAGGGCCAGCAGCGACACGCCACCGAGGGCCGCGAAGGCACGCGCGGCGCCGCGACGGTCGGCCTTGGCCTCCATCGCCGCCATGACCCGCTGACCGAAGCTCAACCCGATGAGGACCACGGCCAGCACCGTGAAGAGCTTGGAGGCGCCGCCTTCGACGAAGACGCGCTGTCCCAGGAGCAAAAACACCCAGCCCAGCAGCAGGCCTACGAAGGCGAGCTGGTTGAAGCGGTCGCTCGCGGGCTTGTCGTTCACCGCCATCGTCGCGCCTCCAGCGTCTTCACCGTCGCGAGCAAGAACACGAAGCAGAGCGACACGTAGAATGCCACGTTGTCGAGCCGCAACACGCCGGTCATGAAGTCCCGCTGTCGCAGGTGGTGCAGCGCCAAGCCATCGAGAAAATCCTTGAGCGGGGGGTCGCTGGTCTTCGCCAGGAGCCACATCAGAAGCAGCACCAACACGATGGCGCCCGAGATGATGAAACCGATGACCTGATTCTTGGCGAGGGCCGAACCAAAGAGTCCGATCGACGTCACCGAGGCGCCAAGTAGGAGCGTGCCGACGTAGCCCACGAGAATGTGGCCGAGGCTCACCTTCCCGTTCACGAAGATGAGCGCCGGCATGTAGGCGCTCAGCAGCGACAACAGCACGAGCACCACCATCACGCTGAGGAACTTGCCAGCGACGACCGTGCGGTCGGAGATGGGCGAGGTCTTGAGAAGGATGAGGGTGCCCTGCTCCTGCTCCACCGCGATGAGCCGCATGCTCATGATGAGGCAAGCGAGGATGGTGCCGCCCGTGATGCCGTTGAAGGTCTCGGCCAGGACCTGGGCGCTCAGGGCCTTCTCGCCCGGGCTTCCCATGGCCTTGGCCATGAACCAGATCCCCTCCCCCAACAGCACGGCCGCGGCCAGTACGAACCCGAGCGGGGAACGCACGTAGGCCTTCAGCTCCCGTCGAGCGATCAAGAGGGTCGCGCTCATTCCTCTTCCTCCTGCGTGTCGGACGCTTTCTTGGTGAGCTCGAGGAACACAGATTCGAGCTCCTTGCTGTCACGCTCGAGCGCGAGCAGCCCAAACCCTTCCGTGACCACGGCCTTCACCAGCGCTTCACGCACGTCGGTGCCGCTCACGACGGCCACGCCGACCGCGTTCTTGCCCTCGCCGAGTGCCTCGGTCTCGGTCGCCTCGGCGACGCCCTCCACGCCCTCGACGACGCTGAGTAGCGCCTTGGCGTCTCGGCCCTCGGGCAAGCGCACGACCAGGGTCAGCCGTCGCAGAGCGGGTCGACGGTAGGGCGCATGGCGTCGGCCCTCGTCGTCGCCGAGGGGAAGCGCGTCGTCTTCACCCATGCGCTCCCGGAGCTCTTCCTCCGTGCCGGCGGCCACGATCTCGCCATCGCGGATGACGAGCACGCGGTCACAGGTCTCGGAGATCTCGCTGAGGATGTGACTCGAAACGACGGTGGTGTGCTCACCGCGAAGCGAGCGGATGAGCGCACGCATCTCGACGATCTGCACCGGGTCGAGACCGCTGATCGGCTCGTCGAGCAGCAAGAGCTTCGGCTTGTGCACGATGGCCTGGGCGATCCTCACCCGCTGGCGGTAGCCGTGGGAGAGCGTATCGATGCGGGCGTCGGCGTACTCCCCTGCGTCCGTGAGCTCGATGACCTCGTCGACGCGCTTGTCGACGTTGCGCTTCATCCCTCTCAGCTTGGCCGCAAAGCGCAGGTACTCGCGCACGGTCATCTCGCCGTAGAGCGGAGGACGGTCGGGCAGGTATCCGATCTTCTGCCGGATCTTCTCCGGGGCCTCGACGAGGTCGACGCCGTCGACCCGCATCTTGCCCGAGGTGGGCAACAGGTCGGACGAGAGCATGCGTAGCGTCGTCGTCTTGCCCGCGCCGTTGAGGCCGAGCAGGCCCACGACCTCGCCCTTCTCGATGGTAAAGGACAGCGGACCCACCGCTTTCCGCTCACCGTAGTACTTGGTCAGCTGTTCGATCTCGATCACCGGGGACTCCTCGCGGTCGAGGCCCTCTTTTACCCGGTCGGGCGCGGCCCGCAACCCGTCTTGCGCCGGAAATCACGCACAAAAGGCAGAAACCGCCGCCTCCCGAAGGAAGCCGCGGTTTCGACCGGGTTCGAAGCCGGGGTCTGAGCTCAGACCGTCGCGGCGGTGAAGTCGAGGTACTCCTCGTTGCGGAGCGGGTTGAGCCGCGCCACCTCGGCGTCCTCGATGCCGAGCTCACGCCGCATCCAGGCGTGCACGTGGCTGTGGTGGATGGCCACCCCGCTGTCGCTCGGCTGCAGGCTCACCGGGTCCACCTTGCGGTAGCGACCCGTGTCGTCGGTGGCACCGAGCTGACGCCCACCCGGGATACGCCCGCGGCCATCGAAGATGACGGTCTGGGTCGTCGGGTAGTGGTCCTTGCCGTTGCCCGAGTTGTACTTCGGGGTTCGCCCGAAGTCGCCGACGAGCATCACCACCAAGCGGTCGGCGAAGTTGAGCTCCTCGGCACGAACGAACAGCTGGCGAATGCCGGCCACGAGCTGGGCCATGTTGCCGCGCTGCGTGTCGTCGGTGCCCGCCCCGTGGGTGTCGAAACCGCCCCGCGAGATGGTCGCCGACTGGCACAGACCCGCCGCGTAAGCGGCTGCGATCATGTTCGCCTGAGCCACGGTGCCGTTGCCGAGGTCATCGGGGATGAAGTCCACGATGCGGCGCAGGTCCGTCATGCCGAGACGAGCCGTGTACAGCAGGTTCATCGAGTCCTTCAGCTGCGGGAGCCGCTGGTTGGCGATCATCTTGTCGAGCCGCGCTTGGCGGGTCTCCATGATGCGCGCGAAGGTCTCTTCGGTGTGGAAGCGCGGGACGTCGTCGTCGGCGACCGCGTTGATCTTGTTGGGGAAGATCAGGCGGTTGAGCGACCCGACACCGTTGCCGAGACGGGTCTTGGCCACGTCGGTGCCCTGCGACTCGTCGTAGTAGCCGTTCGTGATGAACGACAGCGGCTTGGTCTGCGCCACGGCAGCCGCGTAGACCGCCGCCAGCGACGGCGAGTTCTGCGCGAGGATGCCCGAGGAGGAGACCCGACGGCCCGTGTCGTGGCCGTTGGTCTGCCCGTCGATGCCCACGATGACCGTCGCGAGGCTCGCGTAGTCGACCAGCAGCTGGCCGTAGCCCGTGTACTGCTCGACCGGCGTGATGGGCTGGCCGTTGGCGTCGATGGTCGCCGGGGGCGCGAAGATGATGTTCTGACCTGCGGTCTGAATGTCACCCGGCGCGAAGTCCCGGTTGGGAACGAAGCCACCGCTGTTCGTGACGTTGCCGACCGGAGCCGACAGCATCATGTGGTCGGGACCACCGCTTCCGCCGACGATGACGAAGAGAGGTGCGTTGGGGTCTGCGTCCTGCGCCTTGACCTCGTTGACGACGCTGCCAGTGAGCTGGCTTGAAGCGACGCCGAGGCCGGTAAGGGAACAGAGCTTGATGAAGTCTCGCCTATCCATGGTTTTGGCCTCCGTAATCTCTCACTCGTAAAGGAACCGGTAGTCCGACAGCAGGTACGTCATGACCGCCATCCACGACCGAATGGTGTAGTTTTCATCGTCGATGACCTGGAGTTCCTCATCGAGCTCCTGGCCGGTCCAGTAGTCGCGGGTCACGCGACAACCATCGGGGAGCGCGCTGCCGACGAAGTCTGCATCGTCGGGCTCGAGCTCCATCTTGGTGGTGCCTTCACGCCAGGTCTCGAGGAAGAGCTGGTAGGTGCGCTCGACCTCGGGGTCGTCGACCGACAGCTGCTCGCCGAGGACCTTGTTGTGGAGGTCCGCGATGGTCTGCTTGATGCCAGCGACCGCACCGGGGACCGCGAGGCCTCCCGACTCGGGCGCGAGGTTGACCGGGTCGTACTCCTGGCCGTCGATGGTGACGATGTCGAACAGGCGCCGACTCTCGGGGGCCCGGGCCAAGTCGGCCGGAACCGCGAGACAGGACATCTCGTTCGCCATGCGCTCGGCGACCGCCGCCATCAGACCGTTCGGGTCGTGGATGCGAGCACTGACGTTGTTGAAGTCGACACCACCGTAGAAGAGCTGGAAGGTGCCCGTCGTGCCGAGGTCTTGACCTCGGTACTTGAGGTACGGGTTGATGTCGTTTCCGAGGTCGGAGCTGTTCGCTTGGCTGTCCGCCCAGGGCACGCCGAAGATCGCGAGGATCTTGTCGTGCAGCTGTTCCGGCGTGAGCAGCTTGGCCAAGCCGACCTCGCCGAGGCGGGTCAGATCGTCCGGGCTGATGCCCTCGACGGCGTTGACCGCGCGGAAGTAGGGGCTCATCACGAGCTCCTTCACGACGGTCTTGGCGTTGAGGTCGTTCTCCTTGAACTTCTCCGAGACCGCCCGGAAGGTGTTCGCCTGAGCCAAGAAGGAGTCGAACTGTGCCTGGTAGCCCTCGTCGTTGAAGTCGGTGGGCGGGGTGAGCACCTCACGACCGGTCAGGCCCTCGTAGAGCGCGTAGACCACGCTGGTACGGAAGCCGTCGGTGCCGGCGACCTGAGCCGCGAGCCAAGGCAGCCCCTGCTTCGCCGTCTGGTTGTCGAGGCGGGCGTCGCCGATGCCCGGAGGGAACATCTCGGCGTACCAGCCACCGTCGGGCGTCTCGTTCTCGAGGTAGGTCAGGCCCGGATCCCAGATGCCGTCGTCGTCCCAAGCCTGGAAGGCACCTGCGATGGGGTCGACCTTGGCGTGGCAAACGGTGCAGCTCGGGTTGTCGCGGGTCGGGTTCTGCGCGTCCTGCGGCTGGTCGAGCGGCTGCTCGGCCGTCTTCAGGATGTCGGTGCCCATGAAGAAGTCGATGAACACGCGGGCGCGAGCGCGGTTGCGGTTCGTCGGGGTGCTGGGCCAGCGGCTCAGGAACATGGGCGAGGTGAGCACACCCGCGTGCGGGAAGTACTCGTAGTCGGGGGTGTCCCCGTCGCCGTAGTAGTCACCCGAGGGCAGCTGCGCGGGCAGGAACTCCATGGGGTCGCCACCCTCGAACTCGAGCTGGTCGGCGACGCCGTAGCTCTTGGCCGAGAAGGGCGAGAACATCATGTAGTTCGCGGTGATGATCTCGCTGAAGGGCAGGTCGTTCTTGACGACCCACTCGATGAGCTCGAGGGGCTCACGCGCGATGGACTGGGTCGTGAACATCTCGACCTCCTCGTACGAGGAGAGACCGTACCTCTCGACCATGGCCTTGGCCTCGGTGTCGTTCATGTACCACTCGGCGTTGGCGTAGACGTCGGCGATACGACCCTGGGCGTCGTTCCGGATGTAGAAGTCCGTCTGGAACATGTCGCCGTAGGCGCTCTTGACGAAGTCGAAGAACTTCTCCTCCGTCATCATCTCGTCGAGGATGGTCTCCACCGCGGGGAAGCCGCCCTCACGAACCCGCTCGAGCTCGGTCTCGGTCGGCAGCCGGCCAACGAGAATGATGGCCGCCTTGCGGATGGTCGCCTCGGGCCCGAGCAGCACCGTGCCGGTGAAGACGTCGGCGTCGTTGGGCTCACACTCCTGCTCGTTCTTGAGACGAACGACCATGCCGAGGAGGCGCTTGTAGTCGTCGCTGCCGACCTCGAGGACCTTGCCGCCCTCGTGGGGCATGCCCTCGGTGGGCTTGAGAAGGAGGAGAGACTCGCCGTCCGCCTCCAAGCTCGCGACGTTGCGCAGCGACTCGATGTTCTTCTCGATGAAGCCCGCCTCAGCCGGATTGACGACCGTGAACCCTGAGTTCGCGGCGACACCCTGACCGTTGTGGCACGCGCTGCATCGGTTCACGATCACGGCGTGAACCTGGTTCGCGTAATAGCTCCGAATCGACTCACACTCGACAGTCGCGACGGATTCGTCGCTGTTGCATCCGCTGCTTCCGGCACCAGCCGCAAGCAACGCAACCGTCGATACTGCGGCGAAGCGCAGCCCCTTCTTGCTCCTACTCATCATCAACAAGCCCTCGGTTGCGTGACCGGCAGCGTGACCCTTCGAACCCATCCCGAAATCATCTGCGCTGCTCACGAGACTCAGAAGACCTTCCGCAGCGGCCGCTCACAAGGGAAAAGCCAATGCTTTCCGTTTTCTGTGGCAGGTGTGGTCCCATGTACGCACTCTCACACACGATAAACATGCACCCAGAGTGGAATTGTCGCGTGTCACGGGCCAAATCTCTCGCCTACGTACGTCGCCAATGTGCGACATGATTTGGATGTGACATCGGATGTCGCGCGCGACCTGAAAGCTCCTAGTCGTCGAAATCCGTGTCATCTCGCGCCCCAAATGGGGCGACATTCGATGTCGCCCCCGCCCCTGAAAGCAGGCTGCGACGTTGAATGTCGCAGCTAGGTAGTTCGACACCAAGACGCCGCGCTTCCTCGACCGAGATCGGCCCCAAACGCGACATTGCAGGTCGCAGGGTGGGTTTCGCTGGACCAAGACCCGAAGCGCCGCACCCAACATCCCAGCGTTCGCCACCCCACAAACGCGAAGCGCGCCCCGCGGCTCGGAGCCGGGGGCGCGCAGGGTCGAACGTGAGGTGTGCTCAGGCGCCGCCGGCGCCACCTGCCCCGCCAGCGCCCATCATGCCGCCCATGCCCCCCATGCCGCCGCCACCTGTGGTGGTGGTCGTCGTCGTCGTGGTGCTCGTCGTCGTGGTCGGGTTGTTGCCGCAGCAGTCGGCGCACGAGCAGCCCTCGAACCACGGCACACAGACTCCATTGTCGAAGCAGTTGTCGGTGCAGTAGGCCGTGTCGGTGCAGTCGGGGCAGGTGCAGTCCTCGTCCGGCTGGCAGCCGGGCTCATCGTCGCAACCACGCGATTCGGGCGCGCACTCCTCGACCTTGTAGAAGCAGTCGTCGCAGCTGCAGTCTTCGCCGCCTTCGAAGTCGCACGTGCCATCGTCGGTGCAGCCGTCGGTGCACATCGCCGCGGTCGCGCAGTCCGAACAAGAGCAACTCTCGGCTGCCGGTCCGGACGGGATGCAGGTCCCGTTCGGATCCCCACCCTGACTGCAGGGACTGCCGCCTCCGACACCACTCACCGAAGAGGTCGTGGTCGTCGTCGTGCCGGTGTTGTTTTCGTTGTTCGAGCAGCCTGCGTAGCTGAACGCAACGAGCGCCGTCGCCAAGACGACGGTCGCTCTCAACGAAGTCAAGTTCAAGCCTCCACCCATCACCTTCATGGGCAAAGCTTAACACCAAGCCGCTGCACCCAGGTCAAGCGCCATGCGACGTTTGCGGGCGCTTTTAGCTGCTGCCCGAGATGTCAAGCCACTCTTGTCGAGAGTAGAATTCGGGCCCGTACGGCCCTCTAGATGGCGTCAAGGCCTGCGCACGTGAGGCGGTGACGACGCGAGCGCACACCCGATGAGCTTGTACAGAAGTCGCGCCCCGACGTTGGCGTCCCAGGTGTCGTCGCCTCGGCCGGGCGCAACTTCGACGAGATCACAGCCCACGATGCACCGTCCGCTGTCGACCACCTCCACGAGGATGGCGACCGCCTCGTCGAAGGAGAGTCCGCCCGGAACCGGCGTCCCGGTGTGGGGGCAGAAACGCGGGTCGAGACCATCGATGTCGAACGACACGTAGACATGCTCCGGCAAGGCATCGACGACCCGCTTCGCGAAGTCATCGAAGGGGCGTCCCGCGTGCACGTGCGCGACGCGATCACGATCGAAGAAAGCCACCGCTCGTCCCTCGGAGGTCTCGATGGCGTCGTGCTCTTCGCGGCAGAGATCGCGCACCCCCACGCTCACGAGCTTGGCCACACCGGGGAGCTCCGCGAGCACGCGATGCATGACCGATGCGTGGGACCCGACGAAACCTTGGTAGGCGACCCGAAGGTCGGCATGGGCGTCGAACTGCAGGACCCCGAGCCCGGGGTAGCGGTCTGCGCGAGCCGCGATGGCCCCGAAGGCCACGGCGTGGTCCCCGCCAAGCACGGCGACGAATCGCCCTGCATCCTCCGCCCGCCGCACGGCCATGGCGACGGCCTCGTCGAGCTGGTGGCTCAGCTCGTTCACGCGCGCGAGGGAGGCATCGTCGGCGCTGCGTGCCCGGCCCGCCTCGTAGTCGGCGATCACTTCCAGGGCTCGTCGCGATGCTTCTTCGGACCAAGCTCGCCACGCCGGATCGACGGGGACCGCGGCGATCCCAGCCACGTGCGGCTCCCCAGGTGGCGCCAACGCGGACGGGCGTCGGCGGCCGAGCGACTCGAGCACGAGGTCGAAGAGGTCGACCTGTACCGACGCGTGGATGACGGCGTCCGGTCCCGCCGCCGTACCGCGGCCGTATGACGTCGTAGCCTCCCATGGAACGGGAACGACGTGCACGGCTGCCCGGTCCGGGTCGCCTTCCAATCCATAGATACTCGGGAGCGCTGCCATGCCGCCGCTTCTACAATTTCGGCGAACCTGTCAAGGCACTTGGGCGCTACCACACGACTGTGCAGGTTTCGTAGTCGAGCGCGCGACCTCGGGTTATCGTCGCCGACGATGAGGCACCCTGCGTTCCTGACCGTTGCTTTGATCGCCGCCCTCAGCGGCTTCTCAGCTCCCGTTCGAGCAGATGAGGCCAAAGCCGCCAGTTTGGCGCGCGAGGCAGAGAAGCTCATGTCGTCGGGCAAGACCGACGAGGCGTGCGAGAAGCTCGCCGAGAGCGTCTCGCTCGATCCCCGCAGCGCCACGGCCCTCGACCTCGCCGTGTGTCGCAAGAAGCAGAAGCGTGCCGCTTCGGCCTATCGCGCCTACGGCCTCGTCTCCAAGCTCGCCAAGGACGAGAAGCGAAATGATCGCGTGACGGAGGCGCGCAACGAGCGCAACCGACTCTACCTTCAGCTCGCGCGCATCACGGTCAACGTCGACGACGAGACCAAGAAGATCCCCGGCCTCGAGATCCGCGTCGACGGAGAGCTGCTCCCCGCCGACAAGTACGGCAAGGCCTGGGAGTCCAACACCGGTGACGTCTCGGTGGTGGTGAGCGCCCCGGGATTCGACGACGACACCCAGACGATCAAGGTCATCCGCGGCCAGCGCAAGACGATCAAGATCGGCAAGCTCACGGCGAGCTCGGCGCCCCAGCCCAAGGTGGAACCGAAGGACGGGCCTGCTCCCAAGGACGAGCCCAAGCCGAAAGATGAGGAGGAGCCCGACGAGCCGGAAGGGCCGATGGCCGACGAGCACGAGAACATGCGCCTCGTGGTCGAGCTCGGCGCTTGGGGCGGCTACCTCTTCAGCAACATCACCCGCAGCGATGCAGCAGAGCTTCGCGGGGCGGAATACATCTACAACTCTTCTGCGACCGAGGTCACCCGCGCCGCCTGCGCCAACACGCAACGCATTCCTGGTGCCGGCGACTGTGAGGCCATCTTCTTCCCCGCGCACGGGGGATTGGTCGGGGGGCAGGTCTTCGTAGGTTGGGCCTTCGACCCCATCTTCCACCTCGGCGGTCGCGCGTTCCTCGCCAAGCGTTTTCCCGACGGCTTCATGTTCCTAGGCGGGCCGTCGGTGAACATCCGCGTGAGCGGTCCGTTCTGGCTGGGCGCCAGCTTCTTGATCGGCGCCTCGGAGCACGTCGAGAAGCTCAAGGCGGCCGAGGGCTCCGTCCCCGAGGTCTCGCGCGAGTTCAACGGCGGCCAAGAGGTGGTCGACATTCCGCTCGACACGCTCGAGTTCAGCGAGGCCACCGTCACCTCGGGCATCATCTTCGGTGGCGCGCTCGAGGCCTCACTGGCCATCCTCGGGGCGAGTCCACACGCATTCGTCCCCCTGGGTGAGCCACGTGGGATCTTCAGCGGTTCGCTGATGGCGTCGCTGTGGCCGATGTTCCTCGGAACCGCCCAGGGATACCAAATCGCCGTCCCCGCGGGGATCAGCTACCGCTTCCACTGAGGTCGACCGACCCGCAGGTGTCTCGGGGACACTGAACCGATGCGCCGCCTGGAGGATGGACCCCGCGCGAAGTCGTGCTAAGGGAGCGGCGAGGTGTCGAAAAATTCGACACCCCCTCGGATCATGCTCCGCTACCGCGCAGATCTCCGCACCCTCGGCTTCGTCGCCTTCTACTTCGGGCTCACGGCGTACCTCTTCGTGGCCGCGCCCGAATCCTGGTGGGTGACGGGACCGCTGCTGGTCGTCGCCTCCTTCTTCTCGTTCTTCGGGGCGGTGGCCACGCACAACACGATCCATTGCCCGATGTTCAAGTCGCGCGGGATGAACCGGGTGATGCAGGTCGTCTTGACCCTCACCTACGGCCACCCCGTGAGCGCCTTCGTGCCGGGTCACAACCTGAGCCACCACGTGCACACCCAGACGCGGCGTGACGTGATGCGGACCACGAAGATGCGGTTCCGCTGGAACCTGCTCAACGGCCTGTTGTTCTTGCCCCGCATGGGCCCCGACATTCTACGCGGCGAGACCAAGTACATGCTCGCGATGCGACGTCGTAAGCCGGCATGGTTCCGCCAGATGATGCTCGAGTACGGCATCCTCTACGCCGTCTACGGCGTGCTGCTCCTCATCGACTGGAAGGCGTTCCTGCTCTTCGTCTTCATCCCGCACAAGTACGCAGCCTTCGGGATCGTGACCATGAACCTGCTGCAGCACGACGGCTGCGACGCGGACAGCGAGTACAACCACTCGCGCAACTTCGTCGGCGCCATCGTCAACTGGTTCACGTTCAACAACGGCTACCACACGATCCACCACATGAAGCCCGCGCTTCATTGGAGCCTCACCCCCGCCGCCCACGCCGAGCGCGTAGCGCCGCACATCCACCCGAACCTCGATCAGCCGTCGCTCCTGGCCTACCTGTGGCGAACCTTTGGGTGGCCGGGCAAGCGCCTCACCTACGACGGCAAGCCCGTCGTCTTGCCCCCAGAGGGTCCGGACGAGGACTGGGTCCCACCGCCCAAACACACCGAGGCTGTCTCCCTCGGCGCCATCTCCTGAGGCGTGCTCCCCGGCCGGCTTCTATCTAGAGTCGGCCCATGCCGACCTATCAGCTCTACTACTGGCCCGTGCTCCAGGGGCGCGGGGAGTTCGTGCGTGTCCTCTTCGAAGACGCGGGCATCGACTACGTCGACGTCGCGCGCCAACCGACCGAGAACGGCGGCGGGGTGCAAGCCCTGTTGGCCGTGATGAATGACGGCATCGGTGGGGTCGTGCCCTACGCGCCGCCTATCATCGTCATGGAGGAGCAGGTCGTCTGGCAAACCGCCAACGTGCTGCAGTTCGTCAGCAGGCGAGAAGGTCTCGTTCCCGACGACCTCTACGCTCAGGCGCGCCTGCACCAGCTGCAGCTCACCATCACCGACCTCGTGAGTGAGGTCCACGACACCCACCACCCGATCTCGACCGGGCTCTACTACGAGGACCAGAAGGCAGAAGCCCTCCTCGCCACCCAGCAGTTCATCGACCATCGGCTCCCGAAGTTCCTCCGCCACTTCGAGCTGAACCTGGGCGCGAGCTTCGAGCCTGACGCAGTCACCTACGTCGACCTCTCCATGTGGCAGGCGATCGAGGGCCTGAAGGCCGCCTTCCCGCGCGCCATGGCGAAGACGCTCCCCGACCACCCCAAGCTTTCAGCCCTACACGCGAGCGTGGCCGCGCGGCCTCGTCTCGCCGCCTACGTCGCGTCCGAGCGGCGGCTGCCCTTCAACGAAGACGGGATCTTTCGCCCCTACCCGGAGCTCGACCTCCTCCCGTCGGCATGATGGCCGACATCGGAGCCTCTGGGCTACAATGCCAATTGAATGGGCAGTTCAGAGGCAACCGAGTTGTCGACCTTCGAGCTCGAGGAGCAAGTTGGTGAGGGCGAGCTCGCCGAGGTTTGGCGCGCCCGCTCGGGTACCGAAACCATTGCCCTGAAGGTCGCCCACGGCGCCGGAGAGGCGGAAGCACTCGCTCGAGAGGGGCACTGGTCGCAGCTGTGCGACGACCCCGCCCTGCCCCGCTGGCTCGGAGCCGGTCGCCTTCTTATCGATGGTCGGCGCGCGCAACGGGTCGAAAACGGTCGCCCCTTCTTGGCGTTGCGATGGCGAGAGGGTCGGCCCCTCGCCTCCCTCGATGAGGCCACCGCGGCCGAGCTCGCGCGGGCGCTCGCCTGTCTTCATGCGACCGGCGTCGCCCACGGTGACATCAAGCCCGACAACGCCATCGTCGGCGACGATGGCGCTGGCTGGATCGATCTCGGCCTGGCCACCCACACCGACACCGTCGAGGTGCACGGGGGTACCCCGCGCTACCTCGCGCGCGGGGACCGCGACCTCGGCGACGCCCGCGCCCGAGACCTGCTCGCCTTCGGGCTCATGTTGGCCGAGCGCCTCGATCCCGAGATCGCCGCCGCCGAGGCGCCCCTGCCGGTGGCCCGGCAGGCACACCTCCCTGCCCCCTACGACGGCATCGTCGAAGCCCTTCTCTCGCCCGTGCCCTACTCTCGGCCAGACGCGTCCTGGGTCGCGACCCAGCTCGGCGCGCCTCCGGCCCCCCCCGTGCGCGAGACCTACCGTCGCTTGCGCGGCACAGCGCCCGCCACCGATGCCATCGACCGCTCCACCCTGCGACGCTGGCTGGTCGCGCTCGTAGGCGAGCCGGCCTCTCGCTGGCCCCTCGATGCCCTCGAAGGGCTCTCGGACCTCGAGATCTGCGATCGCCTGCAGGCGCTCGCCGACCGGCGCCACCCCGTGGAGTGGCGTCTCGCGGATCTCGAAGGCGCCGCCCCACCCCCGGCCCCCGACTACGACCTCGACGCGCTCCCGAGCACGGTTGCGCGACTCGCGACCGCGCTCGGGCGCACGCCCCCCGACCCGGCGGCGCTCGCCTTCTGCGAGCGCCACCGGGACGCGCTCCCGGTGGCGCTGCGCGAGCAAGCCGCCGACGCCCTCCGGCTCGCTGGCGCGCTCGGGCGCGCCGGCGCACTGCTGCGCGGTCTTCCCCCCAGCGCGGTCGCCGCCGACGTGCACCGCCGGGCCGGCCGCCTCGCGGCGGCCGACGCCACGGCGGCCGAAGCCCCCGACGACGATGGGCGCGCGCGCGCGATCCGCGCGCGCCTCGCGCACGACCGCGGCGAGCCGGTCGACGTCGACGACTCCACCGCCGCCACGGCCGAAGTCGCCGCCCTCGTCGCCGTCGCCAAGGGCGACGGCGACGCGGCCCAGCGCCACGCCGAGCGCGCACGCGCGCTCGCCGTCGACGCCGAGCAACGGGCCCGAGGCGCCGCCGTGCTGGCCTACGTGGCCGCGTGGCGCGACCCGACCGCGAGCCTCGACCACTACCGCGAGGCGGCTGAGTTCGCCCTCCAGGCCGGCGCCTGGCTCGAAGAGGCGACCTACCGCACCGGCGAAGCCTCGGCCGCCGTCGACGCCGGCGAGCTCGCGGTGGCCCTGCGTGCGGCCGAGCGCGCCGCTCTGCTGTGGGAGGAGGTCTTGCGCCGCCCGGGCATGGCCGCTCGGGCCCACCTCGCGTCCGCCGCGGCCTGGGCCGCGGTGGAGGCAGAAGGTCCCGCCCGTCGCGCGGCCGAAGCGGCCATCGCCCGCGCGGAACGCGCGGGTGATGGCCGGGCTGCGCTCTACGCCTGGTGGACCATCGCCGACGCGGCCCCCGCCGGTACGGTCACGCTGCCCGCGCTCGAGGCCGACGGGGACGACGCGGTGCAGCTGGCCGCCCGCAGGCTCCGCCACGGCGAGGCGCTCGATCTCGAGCGCCTCGACGCGGCGGCGAAAGAAGCATCGCCCTTCGCGCGCCTCGCTTGGTGGGGCGCACGAGCGCTCGTGGCCGACGACCCAGCTCGGGTCATCGCAGCCCTCACCCGCGACGCCGAGGCCCAAGTCCCCGTCGACACCCTCGGCAAAGCCATGGCCGCAGGCGCCACACTCGCGGCCCGCGTCGGGGACACCGACGCCTTCGACCGGCTCGAAGCGGCGCGGCGGCGCGCCGCCGCGCCCGTGCTCGCAGGTGCGACCGGGCCCCTCGCGGAGCCCGCCCGCACGTGTAGCTGGCTACGGCCGCGCGGACGCGCGGCCGCCATGGCCCCCGAGCAGGTGGTCGACCTCCAGCAGCTGGTCCGCGCGCTCAGCGAGCGACGCAGCCTGCCATCGCTGCTCGATCGCGTGCTCGACGTGCTGCTGCTGTGGACCCGCGCCGAACGAGGGCTGCTCCTCATGCCCAACGAGGCCGACGAGCTCGTGGTCGAAGCGGCCCGCAACCTCGGGCGCGACGACCTCGGCCCCGAACAGCTCGACCTCTCGACCAACGTCGCCTCTCGGGCCCTCGCACGCGGTGAGCCCGTCGTCGCCATCGACGCCATGGAGGAGCTGAGCCACCGAAGTGTGCACGCCCTCAAGCTCCGAAGCGTGCTCGCCGTGCCCCTGCTCGCCCGCGGCGACGTCGTCGGCGTGGCCTACCTCGACGACCGTGCGCGGCGAGGCGCCTTCGGCGATCGCGAGGTGCAGTGGGCTCAGGCCATCGCCCCCGTGGCCGCGCTCGCGGTGGCCGACGCCAAGGTGCAATCCCGGCTTCAGGACGCGCTGGAACGCGCCGAGACAGCCCAGGCCCAGCTCGAAGAGACCCTGGCCCGCAAGGCCTCTGCCCTCGACGTGGCGGAGCGCGAGCTCGCCGCCACCGTGCGGGGAACGCCGACCCGCCACCACTTCAAGGACATCATCGGGCAAAGCGACGTCATGCAGAGCATGCTTCGCCTGGTCGACCGCGTCGCCCCGTCCGACGTCTCGGTGCTGCTACGGGGCGAGTCCGGCTCCGGCAAAGAGCTGGTGGCGCGCGCTCTTCATCAAGCGAGCGAACGTGCCGAGCACCCCTTCGTGGGGGAGAACTGTGGTGCGCTCCCCGAGACCCTTCTCGAGTCCACCCTCTTCGGGCACGTGAAAGGTGCCTTCACCGGTGCCCATCGCCCCAGGGTCGGTCTGTTCGAGGCGGCCCATCGCGGCACCCTCTTCCTCGACGAGATCGGAGAGATGTCGCTGGGCATGCAGACCAAACTCCTTCGGGTGCTCGAAGACAGCCTCGTGCGCCCCGTGGGAGCCAACGCGTCGCGCCGCGTCGACGTTCGCATCGTGGCCGCCACCCACCGCGACCTCGAACAGATGGTGGCCGAGGGCACGTTTCGCGAGGACCTCTACTATCGGCTCAACGTCATCACGGTGAACATCCCTCCCCTGCGCGAGCGAGCGAGCGACATCCCCCTCCTGGTCGACCACCTCATCGCCAAACACGCACCGGACCGCCGGGTCATCGTCTCCGATGCCGCCACCAAACGCCTCATGGCCTTTCCCTGGCCAGGCAACGTGAGGCAGCTCGAGAACGAGGTGCGGCGCGCGCTGCTGCTCGCCGACGAGGAGATCGACGTGCCGCACCTATCGCTGCCGGACGCACAGTCGCCGCCCATCCCCGAAGGCCTGCACCTACGCCAACAGCTCGACCACCTCGAAGCCAAGCTCGTCCGAAAAGCGCTGGAGCAGACCTCGGGCAATCAGACCCGTGCCGCCAAACTGCTCGGCGTGTCGCGCTACGGGCTGCACAAGATGATCAAGCGCCTCGAGATCACCATCCCGAAGAGCTGATCAGCCTGCCTCTTCGAGCATGCGGTCCACAGCTTGGAGCACGGTGTCCGAGGTCCACGGCTGTCTGATGAAGAAGCGGAGTCCCGTAGACGGTCGGCCTCGCCCCCCCAAGAGAGCCACCTGACCGACCCCCACGTGCGCGAGCACCGCGGCCACCACCTCAGCGCCTGCGGCCTCGTCGTCGATGACGGCCGCCTTGATCGCGCTCATGTCGACCTGCCCCCCGATGATGTCTTGGCTCGAGGCCGTGAGGGCGATGACACTCGCCGCATCCAGCACCCGCGACAGGGCCCGCTGCACCACCTGCTCGTCGTGCACCACCAGCACCGGCCCGCGCTCGCGACCGCCGAAGGGCGCGAAGCTAGCCACGGTTCCTAGACGCATGCGAGGAGCATCGACGAGCGCGAGCTCGAAATGGCATCCGATGGTGTCCGCGTCTGAGGTGACCTTGAAACGCCCGCCATGAAGGGTGACCACTTCTTGCACCGACGTGAGCTCGGTATCGTCGAGCCTTGCGCTCGCGAGGCCGTCGGCATCGGCGCGGATGGTCACCACGACCCTCCCCCGTCGCTGGTCGAAGCGCGAGAGGTGCTTTTTGCGCGCACCGAGAAACATTCGACCGCGTCGGTCGCCGATGGCCTCCCGCAGCACGAGGCACATCTGCATCACCGCGTGATAGAGCTCTGCGCTGTCGCCCTTGACGATGAGCCCAGCCTCGAGCCGCGTGCGAACCGCGACCTCGGGCATGAAGCTCCGGGCCGCCAAGGCCCCGATGTCGCGAACGATTCGCGACAGG
>JAUHZF010000001.1 GCA_030426145.1 Polyangia bacterium | reverse complement strand
ACTTGACTGCGGCCTCCTGAATGAGACCCTGAAGGGCACCAAAATCGAACTCCTTCTTAGCTCCCATTTCGACTCCAAGTTTAGGATATCGGGCTCGGTAGAGCCACCGCGCGCCATCGGCGCGGCATGAGGTCCGCGAGCTGGCGCGTCGTGACCCGCCCCCGCGACGTCGAAGTGGCGGCGGTCTCGGCCGACCGACCACCTCCAACGTCGAATACGCCACGCGAGTCGCACACTGCTCATCCTTTGGGCCGGAGGAAGTTGTCTCCAAGCCAGGGCGCATCGAAGCACTGCGGGACCACGAGGCTGTTGCGCCCAGTACGGGCTGCTGGTGGGTTCCAGAGGAGTTCGTACTTCTTGTCGGCGCGCTCACGTGCCTGCTTGCCGGGCTTGAGTGGGGTCTTGAGGAGGTGGGGGACGAGCAGAAGCATCGGCGCAGCGCCGAGGCGTCGCTCGCGGGCGAGCTCGAACGACGCGTGGTTACAGACCAACCACTGCTCCAGCTTGGTGGGCACGGTGAGGCCGGCCTCCCGGGCAGAGGTGGCGTCGACGACCTCCCCATGGGCAAAGCCCCGCCCCGCGACGGCTTCGCCGGCCCAGTGAAACAAGACGTCCAGGGGCCACCGGTAGGTCGCCTGCTCGAGCGCGGCCTTGTGCATGGGCCAGGTCGAGAGCAGACACACCGCGAGCTCGTAGCCGGTCACGAGCGCGAGGTCCGTGGTGAACAGCAGCTGGAATAGGTACTTCTGCGCAAGGAAGCGGGTGCGGAACACCGTGACCTGGTCGCCCCCCGCCATCCCGCGCACGTAGGGCACCGGGTGCACGCGACCCAGGGTCGCCTCCACCGCCTCCACCTGCGCCTGACCCCGCACTCCGGACCAGTCGACCTCTGGCCCGTTGAAGGGGTCGATGGCGCCCTTGGAAGCCAGGTATGCCGCCACCTCGTCCTGACCGGTGTTCTTCACGCGGTAGTAGTTGGCGAAGCCAACGGGCGTGAGGGGAGCGTGGAGACTCTCGCGATGAATGTCCGCGCCAGCGTCTAGGTGCAGCCTGACTGTGTCCAGGCAACCCTGCTTTGACGCGCGGTGCAAGGGAGTGTGAACGCTAGTGTCTGGGCCGTCGACCGCTGCACCCGCCCCCAGCAAAAGCCGGTCCAACTCGAGGTTCCCATTACTTGCACCCAGCAATAGTGGCGTCTCGCCATCCTTGTTGTGCTCATCAAATTCATGCCCCGCCTCGAGAAGCATCTGAACGATCCCTGGTTGGTTGGCGAGGGCCGCATAGTGGACATATGAACCACCAACAACCGCCGTGGGATCAGGGAGAAGGCGAGCCGTGATCTGACTCCGGGCGGCGGCAAGATCGCCACGGCCGATAGCCTGCACAAGCCTATTTGGCTGCCTCACGAAAGGCCTTCCCCAATCTTCTTCAATGCATTCACGACTGCATCTCTTCCATCTGGGCTCGCCGCAGCCAGTTTCTGATAAACCTCCTTCGCATACTCGACCGAGTGCCCCTGGTTCCGAGCCCACACCACGTTCTCGATGCCATGGAGGTCGATCTTGTGCTTGTTCAGGATCATCCGCGCCCCTCTCACGAACGCCCGGTTCTTTCGCTTCCACCCTCGGAACAGCCCCTCCATCACGATGTGGTGCCGGTGCGCGTTCACCATCCCCGGGGGCTTCGGCCCAAGCGCGTCCTTCGTCTTCTTTGGGATTTTACATCGCTTGAGTCCGAAGGGGTCGAGCCAAACCGAAGGGTCGGGCACGTACCCAAAAAGCTCGGTGCCCCCCGCGAGGCCGATGGGATCCTCGGACAGGTACCTCCCCGTCTCCGCGTCGTAATACCGGTGCCGGTTGTAGAAGAGCCCGGTCTCCGCATCGAACACCTGCCCCGGGAACCGGACCGGCTGCTCCACCCCGGCCGAGACCTCGTCTCGGGGCACGCCGTAGACATCGAGCTGAGCCTGCCAGGCGATGCTCCCCTTTTCGTCGGTGAGGAGCTGGGGCACGCCGAGGTGGTCGTTGACCACGGCGTAGCGCTCGTTGCCTTCGACCTTGGCCAGCGGCGCGAAGGTGCCCGGCTCGAAGACCCAAGTGCTGAGGGGGGCCAGTGACCCATCGGCGAGGCGCTTGTGCTGGTGGAGGAGGTCGTTGCCATCCCAGACGTAGGTGGTGACTTCGCCGTCGAAGCGCTTCTGGGTGCGGCGGCCGAAGGTGTCGTACTCGAACTCGACCACCTTCCCGTCGGGGCGCTCGACCTCGAGCAGGCGGCCGGCGGGGCTCCAGCGGTAGAGCCACCGGGCGCCATCGGCGAGGGTCTTGAGTTTCAGTCGGCCGTGGTCGTCGTAGAGGTACGTGTTCTGGCCCCAGCGAAGCAGCTGGCCGTTCTTGCCGTACTCGGCGTCTTTGAAGTCTGGCTGACGGAAAAGGTTGCCGACCTGGTCGCTGAGCCTGGGAACGACCTCGCTCTGCCAGGCTCCCTGGGCTGACCGCTTGTGCCGGGTCTCGCGGATGAGGTGGCCGCGGTCGTCGTGCTCGTAATCGGTGCGGTCACCCGACAGGAGGTTGGAGAGCGAGGCGATTTGCTCGCTGCTGCGCCAGGCATACTGGGTGCGGAGCACGTCGGCGCCGGGCGAGACGCCTCGGGGGTCGGCTGCGGTGCGCACGCCGGTGAGCACGCGCCGCTCTTCCGGCCGGCCCTTGTCGTCGCGCTTCCACAGAGCGCGCACCCCACCGGGGAAGGCGCGGGCAAGCTCTTCGCCGGCCTGCGTCCGCGTGATGTGCATGACCCAGTCGGGGCGCTGGGCGGCCGGGAGGGGTAGCTTGCTGAAGGGCTCGCTCAGCCCCAGCGTCACGGTGGAGAGGTCACCGGCCCGGTCGTAGGCGTAGCGGACGCGGTGACCCAGACTGCTGTCGCGCTGGCTGCGCAGGCCGCCCGGCTCGTACTGGCTCTCGACATCGAACCAGGGACCATCCCCGGTACGCTGCGACTCCTTCAGCACCTGACCGAGGGGGTTGCGGTCGAACCGCACTTCCACGTCCTTCGTCCGTGAATAGAACTTGCGGTCGGGGAACTTGTCCATCGCCGTCTCGATGTGGCGACGGCTGTGGATGAGCATGCCCCCCAGGTCGTAGGTGAAGTCCTCGACCTGGGTGTTCATGTCGGCGTCGGTCGCGGTCAGCTTGACCAGCTGTCCCGCTGCGTCGTGCTCGAAGGTGGTCACCGACGTTCGTGGGGGACCCACGGTCCGCTGCAGTCGCCCGGCCGCGTCATAGTGAAGTCGGGTGCGGCGGTCGTCGAAGCTGATTTCGGTGCGAATCTTCCCCGCCTTATCGCGGCTGAAGATGTAGCGCTCGCCGGCTTGGTTGACGACGCGGATGAGGTCCTCCTCCCCGTCGTACTGCAGCCGCACCTTGTAGCCCATGGCGTCGGTGTACTCGGCGAGCTGGCCCGTGCCGACGTACCGCATCTTCTCTCGCCGGCCGAGCTGGTCGGCGCGCTCGACGAGATTGCCGTCGGGGTCGTAGGTCAACCAGAGCTGGTCGCCGTCGGCGAAGCTGATGCTCGTGGGTTGTCCCACGGCGTCGAGCACGAGCTTCGTTTCGCGACCCGCAGCATCCGCTACCCACACCAACCGACCCAAGGCATCGCAGCGGAGGCGCTCGATTCGGCCCTCCCCATCGGTGATGGACGCCAGCGTGTGGTCGCCTTGGTAGCCGTAGGACGTCTTGCGACCCATGGCGTCGGTCATCTCGACGAGGCGGCCGTGCTGGTCGTAGCGATAGCTCGTGGCCGAGCCGTCGGGAGCACCAATGATTTCTGGCTCTCCTGAGGTGACGTAATGCAGCGTCCAGGTGGCGCCGGTGGGAGCGGTGATGGTCGCGAGCTGATGGCGGTCGGTGAAGGTGCGCCGCGTGATGCGTCCCAGCGCGTCGTGTTCTTCGGTGCAGTTGCCCCAAGCGTCGTAGACCCAGCGTTGGGTATGGCCGAGGCCGTCGGTCTCGCTCAGCTTGCGGCAGTCGTCGTCCCACTCGAACAGGGTCTCGACGCCTTCTGGGTCAATCTGGCGGTCGACCAGATTCTTGGCGTTGCCGTAGTAGGTCCACGTGCCGCGGGAGTCTTTGACCGACGTGTAGTGGCGTTGCTTGTCGTAGGTTATCCAGCGGTCGTAGATCTTGCCGGGCACGCCATCGTTGCGCTCGCCCCAGGTGCGCACACAGTCGCCCTGCGGGTGGCTCCAGTCCCACCTGAAGTGGAAGGTCAGGCCGCCCTTGTGGACCTCCTTGACCATGACGGCGCCACGGTCGCCCTTGTACTCGTAGCGCATGGCATGGCCGAGGGCGTCGGCGGCCGAGGCGAGCATGCCGTGCTCGTCGTAGGTGTAGCGGACCAGCGGCGTTTCCCCATGAAGCACGGCGAGGAGGCGAGCTCGATGGGCGGCGCGGTCGGGGTCCCATTTGAGGTCGAGCTGTCGACCGGCCGTGTCGACCACCTGGATGAGGAAGCCGCGCTGGTAGCGAAGCTGGATGACGTTGGCGGCGCGACTGCGGACCTCGACCAGGCGGTAGCGTGTACGAACGCCGAGGCCAGGGTCGAGCGCGGCGTCATCGGGCTGAGCTTGGTAGATGTAGCGGCGACCCGTGTTGAGGTCCCGGCGCTCGAAGCCCTGGGGGGTGCGCGTGATGATGTGGCGCTCCTCACCGTTCCAGGCCTGCTGTCCCGGCGCCAGGGGGCCGTAATGATCGGAGCGGCCGTCCGCCATGCGCAATCGGATGTCGCCCTCCTTCGCAGCGCCACCGGAAAGCTCGTCGACCCACTCCTCGAAGGGGTGAGACCAGGCTGGGCCGAGAGCTCCTTCATCGGTGGTGCGGGAGCGGTAGTTACGCTCCCAGACGATGGGCATGAGGCCATCGATTTCGAAGTCGGTCGCCTCGGCGATCAGCTCTCCCGTCATCACGTCGACGGGGTGACCGGTCAGAAAGCAGATGAACTTGCTGCGGGCAGAGCCAGGCTTGGCCTTGGCCAGCTTATGGAGCTTGCCGCTGACCCACTTGGTGCGAATCCCGCGGGTGACGGCAGCCATGGCGTCGAGTCCCTCGGGGCCGCCGATGTTCACGGGGGCGCCAAGCGGAACCGACATGCAAAGGCTGGTCGGCAGGCTGATGGGGAAGCCGCAAGAGCTGACCATGGAGAGCAGGCGACTCTCGCTGGTTCCCATGAACTTCACCGTCGTGCTGCCGGTGACGAGCGTCCCCTCGTTCGCGGGCGGGTCCGTGGGATGGGGCGCCACGCCGGGGGGCGTGGGAAAGTGCGGGTAGCCCTTCACGTCGGTGCCCGTGTTGCCGCAGGGCATGCCCTGCACGAACACAGGTCCGCCGCCCCCGAGCACGGCACCAATGGCCGCCCCCACGGCCGCGCCAATGGGGTCGAAGACCATGCCAATGAATGGATGCGGCAGCGGCGCCTGCAGAGGCGGCGCCGGCAGTGTCACCATGTGGATGTCGATCCCGACCACGGGATCGAGGAACTTTGCGGCGACGCTCATGCTGTCGCTCCTCCGGCCGCCCCACCTAGCGCGGGAGCCGACTGAAGCTCGGACAGGCGCGCTCTCAGCGATCGGGCCTGAGAGGCTTGGCCGGCCGCTTCGAGACGGGGCGCGAGTTGGTCGACCATGAGCGGGGCGGTGGTCTGCTCGAGGTCGTCCCCGGTCGTGAGCTCGGCAGCAGCGACGGCAAGCGCCTCGGCCGCGTGCGACGCGGCGAGCGACAGATCACCCATCTCGGCCGCGCAGTGGGCACGCAGGCGCCACAGCTCGATGGTCAGCGCCGTGGGCGATGCGTCGGCGCTTTGATCATCACCCTCGCCCGCGGTGCGCGGGATGGCCTCGAGCCCTTGGGCGTAGGCAGCATCCGCTTGCGCCCATCGCTCGGCCATCAGGTGCACCCCGCCCACCCCCAACGACGCGTGCACCTGCACGTGCGCGGCCAAGCCTTCATCGCGCGCGATGCGGTCGGCCAGCTCGAAAGCGTGCAACGCTCTGTCGGGTTGCTCCGAAGACAGAAACGCGCTGCCCGTGGCCATGAGAAGAACGGCCTCCTCGGTGGGCAACCCGCTCAGGCGACAGAGCATCCGCGCGGCGCGTAGCCGCTCCGCCGCCTCCGCGAAGTGGCCATCCGCGAGCATCTGCCCTGCCTCGAACATGGCGATGCGAAGGGTGGCGGCGACATCGTCGGAAGGCAGCTTCCGGCCGAGCGCTTCCTCGACCTCTTTACGCTGCTCGGGGGATAGGCGCGCGCCTCGCCCCTGGTCACTCCCCTTCACGCCGGCGACCGGGCGTTCAGCCGTCGCATCGACCGCCTCCGACGCGGCCTCTTGGAGGTAGTCGCGGAGAGCAGGTTCGTCGACCGCGAAGGCAGCATGCGCCGGAGCGACGCGCTCGAGCAGGCCGGCGGGGTCGTAGGCCAGCAGACGAAGGTGCGGGTCGCCTTCGACCGTGAGCTTCAAATGCGAGACCAGCTGCTGGTAGTGGCGGCCCTCGGTCGCCGAGGCGCCGAGGTTGGCGGGCGGCAACAGCACGAGGCCAAGCCCGTCGATGTACTCCCCCGCGGCCTCCACCACCTGCTTGGCTGCCTGCCGCAATAGGCGAGCGAAGCCGGCGTTGGCCATGGCCCGCTCCAGCTCGCTGTCGGCGTAGAGCGGGCGCGCCGCATCGAGGCCGTCCGTGTCTGTGTCGCGAGCGGGCTCGACCAACGTCGCCACGACGCATCCGTCCTCGCCCAAGCCTTCAGCAAGCGCGCCATATTGTTCGTGCAGCCGCATTCTGACACTGGACGCAGCGGGCACATCTTCGATGATGATGAGCGGCCAGCGACTGTCCGGGCTCCACTCCATCAGCCGCAGGCTCTTGAGCACCGAGCTGCGGTCCGAAGGGGAGGACGTCAGCCGCACCAGAGACGCGCCGGCGGCGAACACACCCTCGAGCTCGCGGATGAAGGAGTGGGCCGCTTCCATCAACGGGTTCGACATGACCGCATCCCTAGTTGACGTTCACGCTGCCACCGGTGACGTTGGTCGTGCCCCCAGCGACGTTGGTGGTGCCGCCATTCACGTTGACCGTTCCACCCTTGATGTTGATGGTGCCGCCACCAATCGTGATGGTCGCACCGTTGATGCTCACATCGGAGCCCTGGAGCGTCAGCGAGCCGGATGCGATGACCTTGATGTCTGCGCCTTCGATGCTGCCGCTCGAGCACTTCACGCCGTAGGTGGGCGCCGAAATGGTCGCGAGCGGCGTCGACAGCGAATAGAGCGCGCCCGCACTCACGGTCATGGCTGCCCCCACGGCAATGTTATAGGCCGCCCCGACGCCGAGAGAACAAACCGCGCCAATGTTTTCGCTCTTCACGGCGGTCACGTTGACCGTCTGGGTACCCTTCACGGTGTAGGTCTCTGGGCCTACGGCGACCGTGTGGGCACCGCCGACGCTGAGGTCTCGCGTGCCGGCCACCGAGTGGTTCTGGGTGCCCCCAATCGCCAGCTTCTGATTCCCAGAGACGGTGATGGTCTCGTTGCCGCTGATGCTCTCCTCGTTGTTGCCGCCAACCGACGTGGCTCGGTTGGCGCCGGTATCCTCGCTGCGGTCGACGGAGACGGAAGAGCTGGAGTTGTTGCCGACGGACTCGCTGCGGTCGTTGCCGACGGTGTTGTTCCAGTCCTTGCCCGCGTGCAGCTTCACCTGCTCCTTGCCGGCGGTGTCGTCGAAACCGAACTCGTTGAAGACCTCGCCGCCGGGGCTGCTCATCGACTTGAAGGTCGACAGCGTCGCCGCACCCTTGCCAAGCGCGGCCGGCGGCTGCTCGCCGTTGTAGACCCGACCCACGACGATGGGCCGGTCGGGATCGCCGTCGAGAAAGTCGACGATGACCTCGGTTCCGACACGAGGGTGCCAAACGGAGCCTCCACCAGCCCCCGCGAGCGCTTGGCTGACGCGCACCCAGCAGCTGGTCGGCTCCTTGTCGTGGCGCTCGGTCTCCACGTCCCAGTGAAACCGGACCCGCACACAGCCGTTCTCGTTGCCGGGTGGGCCGCCCACGTGAATCTCGGCCCCGCGGGTGTCGGGGTCGTCGGTGACGATGGCGGTTTGCGTGCCCCGAATTCGTGGCTTGGGTGTCGACTGGGCGGGACGGAAGCAAGACTCGTCGGTGCTGCTGCCCTGGCCACGCCGTGCGCATTCCACCCGAACGTGCACGGGCCCATCCGTCGGGAGCTTGGGCTCCTCATAGCCCGGCGGGAGCTCGCCGGAGGCCTGACCACGTAGCACCGTCTTGGTGACCAGGTACTCGCCACGGTAGCGGTCGAGGTCATGCTCCAGCGCAAAGATGGCTCCGGCGTCGAGCAAACGACAGCTGCCCTCGGCGGTCGCGTAGCGCGCTTCGGTCTGGAAGCGCTGGAGCATCGCCTTGGCCAGGGGCGCACCCTGCTCGGGCGCGTCGGGATAATTGCCCGGATGCATGCGAACGAAGCGCTCCTCGCCGCCTTCCAGCGCTGCGCTCGCCGTCATGTCCTGGCGCGGCTTCTGCCAGTTGAAGCCGGTGAGTTGCACCTTGGTGGGTCGCATGCGGCCCCCCAACCGCAGCCGGTCCAAGACGCGCCCGCCGACGCGGGGACCCAACGGGTCGAAGGGAGCAAGCGGGCGACGCCCCGCGTCGCTGTCGCTGAACACCAGCGTCACGACGTCTGCCCCGTGCTCGAAGTGGTAGGCGATGCCTTCCTCCTCCAGCAACCGGGCCAAAAAGGACAGGTCGCTCTCCTCGTACTGGACGCAGTAGGGACGCGCCGCGACGTCATCGATGCGCTGGGGCTCGCTGATCCGCCACTCGTAGAGCTCCTTCGCTGGGACGTAGGCGTCGTCGAGGCCGAGGTCGGCGTGATCGGGGGCCTGCCCCTCGCTGACCATGGGATCACCGGCGAGTACGGCATCGACGATCTGCCGCGTGGTCTTCTCCACGAACACGCGCGACTGGACCCGGAACCCGCTGCGGTCGAGCGGAGGCCCGAGCTGCAGCTCAAACAGGACCCCGTCCTCGGTGAGACCCAGTTCCTCGGCCTGAAGCACCACCCCATGGATGCAGCGCGAGGCTGGTGCGGTCGTCGTCAGCATCCGCAGCGTCCCACGCGCCCCGAGCATCGCTTCTGGCTGCACCTCGGTGCCGAGGTCCCGAACGTGAACGAGCAGACTGAGGGCGTAGGGCGCGCTCATGGCGCTTTCGAACCGGAATCGAACGACGTCCATCGGCGCATCGAATTCCGCGAGGAAGGCAAAGTCCTTGTTCTTGCTCACTTCAACCAGTTCCTTCATCGCTGAGGGCTCAGCGGGCGCCGCATTGTGGGTCAGCCGGCCCGCCAGTTCCATCATCTTGAGCGAGGCTGCACGTGGGCCCTTGGGGGCCCGGTTGCGACGAGCGTGGGGTAGGCACATGCGGCGACCGATGCTCGGCCGCTCACCCCCGTGGCTATCCACTTCGCTCACGAGTCATGCTGCGCTACCGAGGGCTAAAGACCACCCGTGATTCCACGCAAAACGGCTCGACGGCTACGCCCACCGCGATGGCCACGTAGCGTCATGCAGCTGCGACTCCACGAGCAAACCACCGCGTAAGTGCACAATCTGGTCCCGCTACCGGGCTTTCGAACACCGTAGGTAGCGCGGAGAACGGGGACACCGATGGCTTCTCGCGGCTCTCGAATCGCAACTCGAACGTTCAGACATGAAGGTGTAACACGCCGCCTCGATGATTCCGTTCAGCCCGCACGAGCGCATACGGCGGCTCGCCACTGGAGGCCCAAACCCTTGAACCCTTGGCCCCACCCACCCCCCGCGGTGGTGGGCCTCGCCCCTACCAGTTGCGGAACGGCCCACGCAACGGCCACGATCCTCGCCTGTGTCAATCTTCCGCGAATTCGCCCGTGTCGTGCCAATCCGTACCGCTGAGGTCGACCGCGCAGCCCGCAAGCCTCAAGCGCTGTGCCAGTCCTTGTCGCGTCGCGACGTCGTCGCTTAGCCGGATGACATGGACCCCGGACAGGTCACTAAATGGCCGCAGGCGGCCGACCTCTACGAGAACGGTACGGTCAGGATGCATGCCAAACGCGAGACCCGCTTCGAAGAGCACGTTCGGGCGCGCCTGCGGAGAGAGTTCACGTTCGTGCGGTGGGTCGGATCGGCGCACGTGTTCCGGGCGCAGCCGGGCTTCGTCATCGCCAGTGAAGAGTACCAACACCGCGACGGCATTGGCAAAGGCGGCCGACAGAATCTCACCAATGTATGGCGCTGGCTTTCCCGTCATCTCGACCGCCTTACTCCACTCGATCGGTTGAAGCCCAATGCTTCGGAGAAAGCTAAAGACATCACGGCGCAGAGACTCATTTCGACCATGAACAACGAAAACGCTTCTCTCGTCCACACTTCCCAACCTCTCGGTGCTTAGCCTTCGCGCCCCATTCTCATCGTTCATGGGCAGATCCTCTTCACCCTCGTTCTCGAACCCCAGACTTCTGGACGGCTCAACCGGCAGTATCTGTCCCAGCGCCTTCGGGTCGCTGAGCGCGCGCCGCCCTTCCGTTGTGAGACGGAGTCGGCCACCTCTGTCGACAACCAACCCACGTCCTTCCAGTCTAGCGATCGCATCCTTGAGATCGCCCTCCGACATGGCAAGTGATGCCCAAGGAGTCGTCTCCCCTGGAAACGTGTACCCCGTCCCCTCATCCGAGGACACTAGGCCCAGAACTTGTCTCGCATTGGCATTGCGCTTTGAGCGACTCATGTTGTTCAGCGTACACGATAAAGCTGGCCCAGACATCTTCCCAGCGCGCGCAAGGGCTACCTCTCTGCGCGCCTCCACTGACGCGTAGTGCTCTAGAGGCCACATGCCAACGCCATCGAGCCAAAAGCCATTGCAAGTGGTGACCGGTGTGATCGCCACATCGGGGGCCATCATCGGCTTCCTCGAAAGGTCCCAAGCCTTCGACTTCCTGGAAGATGGTGTGGCGGGACCCATATTCGGCGTGTCGCTCATCACCCTGCTTGTGGTGCTGCTCTTTACGCTAAAACCCCAACTCCAAGAACGCTCGAGACACGGCGCGATGTTCGCCCCCACAGTGGCGATAGCCGTAATTGCCATAGTCGTACTAATCGTACATGCCTCGGTGGAGCGGACAAGCCCCGACCGATTGCTTCTTTTTGCTATATGCTTAGGTCTAGGGTACCAACTCTACTCCGCCGCCGCACGGAACCGAGCAGATCGGACGACCGAGTACCTTGGAGAGTTCCCCCAGGGCGTGGGAAGAATGTGCGCGCTCCTTGAGGGTGCACGTCACGAGGCTATGATCAACACTGATGTGTTCGCCTATGGGCAGTTCACGGCCTCTGCGGACTCCCGAACCCTACTCAACGCAGTAGAAGAGGCTGCTAGGCGGCCTGACCTTACGATCCGTTGGTCCGCAGCAGCACGTGCCGCGGCGAAGGACATGGTCAGCATGCAGCTAGACCTTGAAGCGCGCCATCGTGACAACGCCAGGTGGCAGCAGTTCATCGAGTCACCTGACTTCAATGGCTTTCGTCAAAGGTACGCCTTTCTGGGGCGCGGCAGGGGCTTGCCCTCGCCCCGCGACCCTGAAGACTTCTTGGATTCCTTGTTCGCTCCAGTCGAAGAGTACGCAGAACTAAAACTGCAGGAATATGGTGTCGACGTGGCCGAACATCCTAACACGAGCCAATACTGCTTTGTTATCGTGGACGGGAATGAAGCAGTATTTACCTTTAAGGGACCGACCTCGGCACACAGGGGCCGCACTGAGCTCATGTTCTACACGCGCTCTCCCGCTCTGGTTAAATGGCTAGAAGCAATGGCAACCAGACCTGAGTCCCTTAAGGCTCCATGATGCGCAAGTTCTACTTCTTGGCGTTCTGCACGTTATTGGCGTTGCGCGATCTCGCCTGGGATCTTCTCCTTGGCTCCGACAAGGTTTCCATCCCGATACCTCCTGCATACGCGGGGCTTGTGATGGGGCTTACCTCGACCTCGCTTGGCTATCTAACCTACTTGCTCCGAGTGAGAGCAATAGAACGCGGAACAAACTCCCGCGAGCCACTCGGTCGGCTCCCCTGGCACCGTTGGCGACAGTACCCTCGCCCCGTTAAGCGTCGATTTCTGCTCCTGGGCACGGCAACACTTGTCGTATATGGAGCCACAATACTGGGCATCGCTACGGCGGGCGCCTCAGTATTCGACGCAATTGACTACGCGCTAGTCCCACTTGCCACCGTTATCATCGGGGGCCTCTTTGACAGTGGCTCGCGACGTGGTCACCATCTTGTCGCAGGAATGGTCGCGCTTGGAGCCGTGCTGCTCCTCGCTCATCCCAGTGCGGCTTCCGGGGTTTCTCCGTGGTCGGTCGCAATCGGCGGCGGACTCGCACTGATAAGTGGTGCGTTTACCGCCTATTGCACCTCGCTCCAGAAGGAGCAGCTAAACTGTGGCATGCACCCTGACGAAGTATTGTTGTTTCGGTTCCCCATTACAGCTTTCGGGATGGCTTGCTGGTTGGGAGCCATTTACCTAGGGTCCCCGGGTATTTTGTCGCTCAGGATTCTTGGGTGGCCGACGGTGATTCTCTTCTTCGTGTCGGCCGCCGGAGGCTTCCTGCCGCTCTATTTGTTGAACTTCGGGCTGATGCGTGAGACCGTGGGCCGGTTTGCCAAGTACCTGATATTGATTCCGCTATTGGTCTACGTCGGAAATCCGTTCTTTCTCTCGCTGATGGGCCGCAATTGGAAGAGCCTGAACATGCTTGAGGGACTAGGATGCTTACTCCTTGTTGTGTCATTTCTTGGTTCGGAGGTTCTTGACGAGCGAGAGGTCAGAGCGTCGAGAGAGGAGTAGCTGGTCGCGCTTCTATCACGAACGATGGGAGATTGAGCTCGGCTACGACGAGATCAAGACGTAAATGCTCTAGCAGGCTGTTGAAGTTGAGGCCTGCAATGGCTGTGCAGGCGTCTGGCCGACTGACTTGGGTCGTAGAGCGACCGATGTCTCCCCCCGAAACCGACCGTCGAAGGTCGATTTCGGGGGCGTAGGCGGGTCTACGCGGCCGATGGCAATAGCTTCACCATCCGCATGAGGTTGTATGCGGCGCCGACCAGGTAGGCGGCGTGTTGCGTTCGTCTCTGGCCTTTGAAGCGAGTGCGGCGGAACCCGCCGATGGTCTTCGCCCAGCCGAAGATCTCTTCGACGCGTTTCCGGATCCGCTGACTGATGGCGTAGCCAACGTGGCGAGTCGTCCGATCGTCGATCCGAGAACGGCGATTGGTGTTGTTCTGCGCGACATGCGGCGTGATGCCGAGTTCGCGGCAGCCTGCGACGAAGTCTCCGGTATCGTAGCCCTTGTCTCCGCCAACTGTTCGGTGCGAGCCACCTCGGGCCGCAAGCATCTCGAGCGCTACCTCGCGCTCTGCGTAGCCATTCGCCTCCGCGACGCGCAGGTCGACCACGAGGCCGTTGCGATTCTCCATCAGCGCATGTGCGCTGAAGTAGAGCTTCGCCTCCTTCCCGTTCCCCTTTCGGTAGAGCTTCGCCTCGGGATCCGTCGTCGACTCGTGGGTCTCGTTGCTGCGCTTCTGCTTGTGGAACTTCACGGTCGGGTTGGAGCCACCACCGCCACCCCGTGGCCCCTTGCCGGTTTTGCCCTTTCGCTTGTTCTTCGCCGCCTTGCGGCGGTTTCGCTGCTGACGACCCGCATCATCCTTGGGCCGAGAGCTCTTGAGCGAAGCCCAGGCCTCGATGAGCGTGCCGTCTACCGTGAAGTGTTCCGAGCTCATCAGCTGGGCCTTGGTTGCCAGCCTGCTAGTCGGAGCTGACGCTACGAAGCCGGACGGTGGCGATGGTGGAGCAGAACTCTGGGGTGTCTTGACGGCGTATAACCTCATCCGCCTCGAGATGGGCGGTATCGCTGAAGAGGCCGACGTCGCACCCAACCGCGTCAGCCTCATGATGGCCATGCGCTTCATCCGGGGCGAATGGCACTGGTGTGCGGTCGCCTCGCCGGGATCCATTCCGAAGAATGCTCAAGCGCATGCGCGAGAACCTCGCGCAATTCGTCCCGTCGCCCCGTCGGGGCCTTCGGCGCTACCCCCGCGCCGTGAAGATAGAGATAAGCAACTACAAGAAGAAGCATTCCGCCTCCTCGAGCCCATCCATCGCGGGCGAATCTCATCACCCGCCGCCAACTCCGTCACGACGGGTCAGGGCGAGTCCTCACCAACGAACGAACCGAGCGCGGCTTCCGCGGGCCAGTCCAGAGGCGGAAGAATCACAACGGCTAGCGCCCGAAGCGGGGGACCGAAGTGAGCGCCCTATCCCTCCCCTTCTACGCAGGCGAAACCGCCCCCCTAAAGGGAGGGCCGGCCCGACCACACGTCGGGCGCATAGCGCAGCAGAAGGCATTGGAACCGTGACCGGCCGACGACCGTCGCCTAGGCGCTGCTCCATGCCAACGAGCAACGCACGAGTGGCGAGTACCAACTCGGCGCCGCTCTAACCCGTGATTGGCGTTTCCCTATGCTCACATATGTGGCACGCTTGAGGGATGCTACCGATTGAGCGGCACCGAACGGCGTGGGTGCTGTTGGGCTCGTTGTGCGTTTGCGCTGGTGGTTGCGACCCCTTCTACATCTACGTGGACGCACCAAGGGAGCTCACGAGCGCGACGCAGCGCGAGTTCATCCTGGAGGCAGACGGTGGCCGCTCGGTACGGCTAACCGCGAATGGAGGTACGTTCGCAATCACGCGCCAGGAGCAGACCTCGGACCAGTGCATCCAGAACTACAACGGGCGCCGGTTCCTACAGCGCAAGGGACGTTTGAGCCTCAACTCAAGGAGTGTCCAACTGAATGCTGAGCTCTTTCGTTCTGCTGACTGCTCCGGCATACCAATCTTGAACGATATCTACGAAGTGAGCCAGACCGGTCTTGGCTCTGGTGGCAGCGGCGGCGCTGGTGGCAGCGGCGGTAACGGAGGTGGCAGCGGCGGTAACGGAGGTGGCAGCGGCGGTAACGGAGGTGGCAGCGGTGGCAGCGGCGGCAACGGAGGTGGAGCATGAATCGATGGAATCGCGCGGGGACGGCCTGGCTGATGTGTGCGCTTTGCTCCGGCGTCATGGCTTGCGCCGCTCAGAAGAACAACAGCCAAGCCCAGATGAAGACGGCGAGCTCGGAGGGCAAGAGCTCGGAGGGCAAGAGCTCGGAGGGCAAGAGCTCGGAGGGCAAGAGCTCGGAGGGCAAGAGCTCGGAGGGCAAGAGCTCGGAGACGGCCGACACGACTGTGGACAGCACCAACCAACGCCCGCAAGAGGGGCCGTCCGCAGCCCCATCGCCCCCGTCCGACCCGGCGCCCAAGACTCCCAGTGGCAACGAGCCGGGAGCCAAGGCTGGGGCGCCCGCTCCGGGACCCGTTGCGCCCTCGACACAACCGGCGTCCCCCGTTGCACCATCAGCCAAACCAAGCGAGGACGAAACCCCGGCCGGCACCCGAGACAAAGCGACGGGTGAAGGCGGGGGTCCCCCGCGGGACGTACCTGAAGACCTCTCGCCCGAAGTGGAAGCCAAGGACAACGCCGAGGCTGACCAGCAGGACGGCAATGGGGAGGGGTCGTCGGCGGATGGCAGCACCGACGGCAAGGGAACCGCGTCTTCGCCTGAGCCATGCCAAGGCGCTGAGCGCGTATGCAAGGTACGCGACGCTAAGGGCCGACTGGTTAGCGCAATTGACGCTCTGAAGAAGGCGCTAGGCGAGGAACCGCCAGATCCCGCCGCGGAACCGCCAGAGCCAGGCAAGGGCAAGGGAGTTGATTCAAATCTCGTATCGACGTTGGAGGAGGCGGAGAGTGCGTCGAGCGAGACTGTCTCGACCCTACGAGAGTTGATGGTCGAGGCGTCCCTGGCCCCTAGTCTCGCAATGGATGCACTGCTCGCGGGGGTCCGCGCCCGCCTCCTCGAAGCTAGGCTTGCATCAGGGCCCGACAAGGCAGCCCGGCAGAAGAGTGCGGCTAAGGGTGCACTCGAGCCTGCGCAGGCCATCGCCGACTCGGTCGATGAGCAGGTCTCCAACGTGGAGAAGAAGAAGGACGCAGAGAAAGAGGCGCTTGCAGCTGAAGCGGAACGCCTCATGCGGTTTGGCGTCTCCTTCGGTGTTGCAGCGACGGTCAACGCACCGATCCCTTACAAGGACAACCGGCTTGCGACGCTCGAGGCACCCGCCGCCGGTGTCATGCCGTACCTACTATTCATGCCGGCTTTCTGGGGCGGAACAACCTCCAAGCGGGCCTACTGTGCCGCCGAATGGAGTGCCTCTCAGGCCGCAGCTGAGGCCGCAGCTGAAGAAGGGCGCAAGAAGGACGGCGGCGTTCTAGAGGACCAAATCAACGCTCTTCGTGCCGAGAAGAGTCGTCTCGAGACGGCTCTTGATGAACGGCGAAAGCAGCGTGCACAGGTAATCCTAGCGGAGCTGGAGAACTCTGAACGCACCAACACTCTCGAGAAGATTAGTCTTCGGGAGCAAGACGTGACGGCGGACCTCAAGAACACCAGGGAGAAACTAGAGAAGGTTGAGAAGAAGCTAGATGACGCGAAGGAGGACGCGGAGAAGGAGAACCTCAAGACGGAAGAGGATCTACTCAAGCGGAAAGAGAAGCGTCTCGAACGCGAGCTGAGCCGCCTCGAGGACTTGCGAAAGCTTGCCAGCAGAGACCTCGACTCGCTCGGCGAGATCAACAACGGCATTGTCGACCTCAGAATCAAGCTTCAGCGCATTGATCGCGATCTCAACGAGGAGGGCCAGGCTCTTCGTCAGCTCAAGGTCGACGCATTCAGTCGAAGCTGCTGGAAGCACAAGTGGCTCGGGTTCTTCGTTGGATACCCGGCAACCTTCAACGTCACCACGACCGTTCCAAGGAGGACTCTCGAGGACCAGTTGAATCGGGACTTGAATCCCGTTATCGCATTCGGTTGGGCCGGCGCCCCCAATGCACTGGTATCCCTTCTTTTTGGTCCTTCAGTTGGTGTTGTGGATCGGGATGACGGAACAGACGCAGTCTACTGGGCGCTCACCGCAGGCCTAGGAGGGAACGCGGACTTGATCAATCTCATTCGGTAGGGCCAGCCGGGGGTCGTCCTCAACAGTGTGTCCGTATCGGGCGAAGGAGGTACCCGAACGCACTCGGAGCCCTCTTCCTGCGCCAGCCCTACTCCTCCCCCTGCAGTGACCGGTACACCTCATCCAGGACCCTGGTGCGGAGGAAGGCGAGGATTTCCTTGTCGCCGAAGACGCGGTCGATGAATTCGGCGTGTTTGCCGTGGCGGTCGACGAGGGCGTCGTCGAAAGCGTCCTTGCCGACGAATTCGAAGTTGGCGCGGTCGTTGACTTGGGCGGCCTTTTTGACGGACTCGTCGTTGACGAGCTGGTTCATCACGCCGTCGATGAGGTCTTGGGCGTCGAAGTCGGTGCCGAAGCGGTCGTTCACTTGCTCGATGAGGGAGGACAGCTTGACCAGGTCCTCCTTCGCTTTGCCGGTGCCGGTGGCGCTGGGGCCGTAGAGCTCTTGCTGGCCGTCGGCGACGAGGAGGAGGTCGCCTTCCAGCTCCTTCTGGAGGCGGTAGTACTTCAGGGCGATGTCTTCGCCGAGGTCGACGGTGCTGGATTCACCCTTCGCGGGTAGCTTGCGGAGGAGCATCTTGCCGTAGACGTAGAGCTTCTCGAGGGCCACGTCGTGGAAGGGGACGACCTGGCCCATGAAGCTGTACAGGTTCACGTAGGCCTGGAGCTTGCCGCGAAAATCGTCGCGGTCTTCGTCGGTGGGGAGGGCGACGAAGCGGTCGACGGCGGGGTCCATCGCGGCATTGAGGCGCGCGTTGTCTTCGGGGCGCTGCTTCTTCTGGGGCTTGAAGAAAATGGTGCCGAAGTGGTCGACCTCGGACTGGTAGTAGACCTGGGTCGCGTCGAGCTCGGACATGAGCTCGTAGAGGCGCTGGGGGTCGACGTCGTCGCCGACGATGGCGCCCTCGAAGTAGGTCTGGAAGCTCTCGAGGATTTCGTCGCGCTCGTTGACGAAGTCGAGCACGAAGGTCTTCTCTTTCCCGTAGGTGGTGCGGTTGAGGCGGGAGAGGGTCTGTACCGCTTGGATGCCGCTGAGACGCTTGTCGACGTACATCGCGCAGAGCAGCGGCTCGTCGAAGCCGGTTTGATACTTGTTGGCCACGATGAGCACGTTGTATCTGTCGCTGGCGAAGGCGCCGGGGAGCTCTTTCTCGCCGAGGAGCTTGCCGGTCACCGGGTCGGCGTTCATCTGCGGCTCGGTGAAGGGCTTGTCGATGGTGCTCGGGTCGTCGGGGTCCTTCAGCTCTCCGGAGAAGGCCACCAGCGCCGCTACATCCCCGTAGCCCTTCTCGGCCATGTAGCTATCGAAGGCCTTCTTGTACCGCGCGGCGTGTAGGCGGGATTGCGTGACGACCATCGCCTTGGCGCGGCCGTCGAGCTCCTTGCGGACCGTGGCGCGGAAGTGCTCCACGATGACCTCGGTCTTTTGGCTGATGTTGACCGGGTGCAGGGAGACGAAGCGGGCGAGGGCCGTGGCCGCCTTTCGCTTGTCGAGCTCGGGGTCGTCGCCCACGGCTTTGACCAGCTTGTAGTACCGCTTGTAGGTCGTGTAGCCCTGGAGCACGTCGAGGATGAAGCCCTCCTCGATGGCTTGGCGCATCGAATAGAGGTGGAAGGGCGCCGCCTTGCCCACCTCGTCTTTGTGGCCGAACAGCTCGAGGGTCTTGTGTTTGGGCGTCGCGGTGAACGCGAAGAAGCTCATGTTCTCCTGCGGCCCGCGAGCGAGCGCGGCACGGAGGGCAGCCTGGTCGGGGGCCTCGACGTCATCGACCTCTTCCTCGAACTTCTTCGCGATGCTCGAGCCGCCGAGGATCTCCTTCATGTTGCGCGCCATGTCGCCTGACTGCGACCCGTGGGCCTCATCGACGATGACCGCGTAGCGCTTGCCCTTCAGCTTCTCCACGTGTTCGGCGATGAAGCCGAACTTGTGAATCGTGGTGATGATGATCGACACCCCCGCGTTGAGCGCCTCGGCGAGCTGCTTCGACTTCTCGTCGATCTTCTGGACCACGCCCTGCTTGTGGTCGAACTGGTAGATCGTGTCCTGAAGCTGGCTGTCCAACACCTTGCGGTCGCTGATCACCACCACCCCGTCGTAGACCTTGGTGTCGGTCTCGTCGTGTAGCGAAGCGAGGCGGTAGGCGAGCCACGCAATGGTGTTGGTCTTGCCCGAGCCGGCCGAATGCTGAACCAGGTAGTTGGTGCCGGCTCCCTTCGCCCGAGCCGAGGCAATGACCTTCCGCACGCAGTCCAGCTGGTGAAACCGCGGGAAGATCATCGTCTCCTTGCGCCGGGTCCGCCCGTCCTTCCCGGTCTCTTCTTCGACCTTGAGGTGGAGGAACTTCGCGATGATGTCGAGCAGCGAGTCGCGCTGCCAGATCTGCTCCCATAGGTATGCCGTGCGGTGTTTGCCTTCGATGGGCGGGTTGCCCGCGGCCGTGCCGTGGCCCTGGTTGAACGGGAGGAAGTAGGTCCCCCGCTTCGCGAGCCTGGTGGTCATGTAGACCTCGTCGCTGCCCACGGCGAAGTTCACCAGCGCGCGTTGCTTGAACCGAAAGAGCGGCGCATCCGGGTCCCGCTCGCGATACTGCTGCTTCGCGTGACTCGACTTCTGGCTCGTCATCGCGTTCTTCAGCTCGGCGGTGACGATGGGGATGCCATTCAAGAACAGCACCACGTCGGTCGAGTCGAGCGGGCGCTTGGGGTCGTGGTGAACCTGCCGCACCACCTTCAGCCGGTTGGCGCGGTACTGCGCCTCCACCTCGGGGTTGAGCCCGTGCGCCGGCTGGAAGGCCGCCACCTTCACCTGGCTTCCGTAGAACTTGAAGCCGTGCCGGATGACGTCGAGCACGCCCTTCGGTCCCTTGGCCGCCTTGTCGAAGGCCGCGAGCAACACCTTGTCGAGGTTGTCCCCGTGGATCTTCTGCTGCTTGGCCCAGACCTTGGGCTGGGTCTCCTCGACGAACCCCAGCAGATCGTTGGGCGTGAGGGCGAGGCTGGCGTCGTAGTCCGACGCCTGACCCAGCTCGTAGCCGCCGTGCTCGACCAGGTGGCCCGCGATTAGGGCTTCGTAGGCTTCTTCGCTGGTTGCCTTCATCGTTGGGCGCTCGCTTTCGGCCAAAGTTGCTCTAAGGAACGAGACAATTTGCACACCTGGCCGTTAGGCGACCTTGTAATTCTAGACACTTGCAACACTCTATCGGCCATCCTTTCGGCCACCGGATGGACTTTGGCCGATAGCGGGAGCCAAGGAGTACCGCCGCCAGCGCCGCTCGCCCTCGGCCCCAACCTTCCCGTCCGCCATCAGCTCTGTCAGCGCCCGCCGCAATGTCCGTAGAGGAACCTCAGGTGCGGCTCGACGTTGGATGTCAGTGGAGGATGAGCCAGGGTACCGTGCCAGGTCCTCCACGATCAGCGCCCTGAGCCGGTGGGGTTCGATGCGCTCGAGCGTGGTCTTGCGATCGAGCCCAACCCCACGCAGCAGCCGCGGCGCCACGAAGTACCGCGTGGCGCGCGTCTTCCCCGTCTGCTCGACCACCCCCACCTCGAGCAACCGCGACAGCCACGAAGCCACCTGCGACGGGTCGTCTAGCTCCAAGCGCTTCGCGAGCTCCTTGGCCGACATCCCCTCGGTTGGCGCGAGCAACCCCACCACGATGCGCTCGCGCTGCTGCAGCCGATGCTCGCGGTCCACGTCGTCCATGAGCCGAACCACCTTGGGATGAAGCACACGCCTCGGCACCACGACGTGCACCGCGTCCCCCTGCTCGCGCACTTCGGGCACCGTCTTGCCGGACGATAGCAGCCGGTCGTACATGAGGTCGTAGCCGCTGCCCTCTCGCTCCATCAGGCCCAGGTCGTGGAAGACGCGGGCGAGTCCGTCGTTCCGGCGACGGGTGACGTGGAGGATGTTGCTCGGGGTCACACCCAGCGGCAGCCGACCAACGTTGACCACCTCGAGCTGGTCGGGACGGAGGTTGAGAAAGATGTCGCCGCGCTGGGTATAGGGGCGGTGCACCAATGCATTGACCAAGAGCTCACGAACCACCTCTTCCTCGTAGGCGGGGATGTTGGTGCGAAAGAGGCCCTCGGGGATCTCGTAGCTCTCGCGGAAGTCGGGAACCGTCTTCCAAACGTCGTCCACCAAGTCGACCGGCGACAGGGTGTGGTCATCCCACACGTGCTTCGCGACCTTCGTCCCCCTCTCGTCGTACTTGATGGCCTGAACCGCCGGCGCGGTGCCCAGGCGGGCGCGGTCCTCGGGGTGTGAAACCAGAAGCACGCCAAGGTGGGTGAGCACGCCGTCGAGCACGAGGCCGTAGTGCACGAGAAGCTCGTCATCGGTCTTCTCCTTTACCGATTCCTTCACACGATCCGACGCACGCAAACGCCCGAGCAGCGAAGCAACCTCCTCGGCATCTGCTCGGTCGCGAGCGATGCCGAGCCCCGTCATCACCTCCCATGGCGTCGACGGACGCTCGTTGGCCAGACGAAGAACGTCATCTCCCAACACTGGGCGACAGGTGTCCCCCACCCGCATGAAGTACTTCCCGTCTGAGGTCGAAGCGACGCCCACGGCGCGAGCCACGCGCAGGGCGATGTACTCCCCCCCGTTGGGAGCCTTCACGACCTCGGGCACCGCCTGCGCGTTGACCGTCAGCTCATGCACGCGCTTTCGCACCGTCTCGACCAGCGCGGCGGCGATGCGCTGGTCAGGTGGGGGCTCGTCTTCGCCGTCCTCGATACCCAGGCGAAGAACCCCACCTACCCCGTTCGCGAAGCAAACCACATCCCCCGCGAGCTCACGGAAGTCCTTGCCAGGTCCCTGAACCTTGCGCAGCGACTTCTTGTCGACGTGATGGCCTTCGCCGTCGCTCATGCGTCCTCGAGGGCGTCGATGTGGGGTTGGGTGGCTGCATGTAACCGGATGAGGGCATCAGCCACGGCTTCAATGATGGCGGGCCAGCGAGCTTCGGTCTCCCAGCCACCGTGGTCGAGCTCGAACACAATCCGAGAAACCTTGTTGTCGTCCTGCCGCCGCCAAGAAAGCGAGTCTCCGAACGCATGCTCGATGGCTTCGCGCTTGTCACGGAAGTGGTCGAAACGTTCCTTGTTGCGCGCACCGTCCGAGCTTTCGAAGCGTACTTGCACCCGGGTGTCGGTGGCGTTGCAGACCACGCCGTAGGCAACGCCCGACACGCCGGCGCCGGTGACCGTCCAGGTGCCAACTGTGGGCGAGACATTGGAGAACAGCTCGGTGCGAGGCTCGAGGTAGGCGAAGAGCTGCGTGAAGAACTTCAGACAGGCTGCCTTTCGGGCGGCTCGTCCAGGCGAGTCGGCCTTTGCGCCTCGGCGAATCTCATCAGGGTCTTCGTCGCTGCCGCCCAACTCGAGTTCTTCGTGCTCGGGGGGAGCGACGTCGCCCAAGGCAACGCGGTTGGGGTTCCACACCCACTCGGCGAGGCGGATGTAGAGCTCCTGCCGCTGACGTTGCTCGTCGAGGCCGAAGGACTCATGCGGCTCGAAGGGCAGGCCCGTCTCCTTGAGCAACGACTTCAGCGCAGGGTTGTTGACGTAGGCGTTCGGGTGGAGGCTCTTGGCGAGGAGGTTCTCGCCGTGGGCGAGGTAGGCGTCGCGCTTGTCCTCGTAGGGGGCGTCGCCGAGGCTCTGGTTGGGGCCGCGCTGGAGCATGAGGAGGCCGCCGATGTGGTTGCGGGCCTCGGCGAAGTCGCGGGGGTGGTCGAAGAGGTCGGTGAACGCGTCGGGCTTGTTGGCCCAGATGTGCTCGACCTCGAAGGGGCGCTTGCGGCCGGTGGCCACCAGCTCGGTGTAGGGCAGCGGGAGGCCACAGCGGTCGTTCACCCAATGCGTGAGGCGGGCGAGGATGTGGCGGACCTGGCGGAAGTTCTGATGGTGGAGGCGGAACCACGGCTGGTTGGCGAAAGTCTCTTGACCCTCGGCGTCCAGCTGGGCCCGCAGGTGGGAGGCCAGGTCCTCGACCGACTTGCCGCGCAACTCCTTGGTGAGGGTGAACATCGTGTACTTCACCGAGGAGTACGCAATGGTGCGGAAGTTCCAGACGCGGCGGGCGACCCAGATGTCGAGGTAATCGGCGACGAGGCGGAGCTTGGACTGGACGGTGGTGGCGTCGTCCTTGGGATCGAGGGCGGCGAGCAGAACCTGCGTCTGCAGGGTGAAACCGCGCTCGTCGTTGAAGAAGATGGACTCGAGGCCCGCGGTGAGGGTCCTCGCGGCAAGGCGGATGCGAAGGGTCTGCTTGGCGTAGAAGTCGAGCTCGTTCAGGACGAAGGGAACGAAGGCGTCGTTGCTCTTGGCCAGCCCGAGCACATCCTCTCGCTCGCGGACCCACCGGTGAAACTCGGAGCCGATGCGTTCGTAGTCCTTGTTTTCGGCTCCTCGTTTGCCGGGGCGGATGGTGTCGGCGTAGTGGGCGCGGAGCCAGTTCTTGAAGAAGTCGACGTCCTCCTCCTCGCCCAGCTCCCGCAACGCCTGCATGTGCGCCTTCCACTTCGCATTGACCCGGACCTGGTCCTCTTCATGGCCCACCTTGGCGAGCACGTAGCCCTTGAGCATCTCCGGCAGGCTGAGCGAAAGCCCCCGGTCGTTCATGGTCTCGAAGATGGTGTAGGCGTCCTCGTCCGAGTTCGCGACGATCTCCACGAGGTGGACGTTTTCGATGAGCCAGTCGCAGAAGTAAGGCAGGGCGTGGTCGTCGATCTCTTCGGCCGGAAAGTGGTCACCGATGTTGGCGTAGCGAGCAGCAATGTTCTGCGCCGACTCGTCCATGCCCTCGGCGTCGACGGCTGAGCCCTCGAGCGCGCCCATCTCCAGGAGGTGCTGCATCACCGGTTCGCGGGCCGGCACGTCGAGATTGAAGCTCTTGCGTCCGTACTTCTCGCTGAAGATGAGGGGCGATAGCTCGACCTGCCCCTCACTGAGGCTGGCCTGACGGTGATGGAGGTAGATGAGCAGCAGCGTCAGGGTGGTCAGCCGCTGCTGGCCATCGACGATGAAGAGCTGGCTGCGCTTTCGGCTGATGACGACGGAGCCGAGAAAATAGTGCCCGTACTTCTCGACCTCGTGGCGCGGATGCTCGGGCTCGTAGGCGTCGAGGAACTTGCCGGTGAGATCGTCGATGAGCTCGCGAACCTGGCGCTCCTGCCAGGCGTACTCCCGCTGGTAGAAGTCGATGGTGTACTTGGCGCCGCTCAGCAGCAGTCGCACCGACTTGGCCGCCCCCTCGATGCGCTTCATGCGGCGGCGCCGGGGATGTCGAGCTGGCCGGTGACGGCGGCGGTGATGAGGGCTTGGCGGTAGTCGGCTAGTTTTCGCAGCTGGTCAGCGACGAGACTCGAAAGCTGTTGGTGCTCGCGGTCTACGCGGTCCACATGCTCGGCGATGCTTGCCTGTTCCGGCTTTGGGGGCACACACACCACGATTTGTCTAATCTGAGCAACGTTGATTCGTTTGAAGGTCGCGCCAACGCACGCGAGGCTGACTTGGGTCATGCCCACCGAGCTGTTGAGTTGTTGAGCAAGAAACAACTGGTCCTCTCCACCAGAGCTGATGAGGACCACGTCCTGCCCCATCGCGAAAGGCGCGTCGGTATCCACGAATGCGGCCGCGCCCAGCGATGCGTTGCGCGAGTAGATGATGTCCCCCCTCTTCGGGCGACGCCCGCCGCCAGTCATGTCCTCGAAGTCCGCGGCATCGATGAACCTGGTCGTTGCCCCGAGGTCGATGCGGCCAGGTTTTACCTCGGTGGTGCTAACCACCGGGTACCCGTCGTCGACGTACTCAGGGGTACGGTGCTTGCAGTCCACCACATCCCAGAACCGTCGCAGCTCCGCGAGGTTCCAGTGCGCCGGAATGTCGCCGATCCAGGGGATGCCGGAGGGCTTCATGGGGACGGTGGGGTCGAGGCCCTTGGTGACGGCCTGGTGGATGAGGGCGGCGCGCTTCTCGGCCAACAGCTCAGTCAGCCGCTCCTTCTTCTCGATGAGCGTATCGATGGCAGCGGTCTTCTCGTCGAGAAAGTCGGCGATGGCGCGCTGCAGCTCATGCCTGGGCACCGGCACCCTGAACTGCATCAAGTCCGGCATGTAGATGGTTTGATGTGTGGAGCCGCGCATGAGTCGGTCGAACTCTGGCTTCATTCCTCGCAAGACCCACAGCAAGAAGTCGGGGACGAGGCGAGGCCCACACACGAAGTTCACGAAGTCCTGCGTCGTCGCCATCGGTTTCGAGAATATGCCGGAGAACCCAACCGAGGCCGTGCGGGACAGAGCGACTGTGCCAGCCGGAAGGAGTCGTGCAGCGGAGTGAGCGAGCCCCACGTCGCTGATGCGCTCTTTCGTCTCTTCAATGTACTTCTGCCGGCCATCACGCAGCTGCCAGATGTCGGCCAGCGTGAACCACGGGTGAATGCAGTCCTCCGGCACCCAATACTCCGGATGGCTTCGGCTTGGGGTGTGCCCCGACTCCACCCGCGTGAGAAGCCGGAGGAGCGCGACGGGCCACTCCTCGGGCACATGTCGAAGCCAATCGGGCCGATGGGTCGGCGCGTTCATGCCAGCACCTCCCCAAGCATGCCCTGAATCTCGCCCTCCAGCGCCCGGATCTCCGCCTCAATCTCCTCGAGCGGCCTCGGAGGCGTGTACTCGTAGAAGTGCCTCGTGAAGGGGATTTCGTAGCCGACCTTGGTCTTGTCGTGGTCCACCCAAGCGTCGGGCACGTGGGGGAGAACCTCGCGCTGCATGTAGGCGTCGATGTCCTCCTTCAGCGGCACGTTCTCGTAGTCGCGGAGGTCGGTGTCGGGCTTGGGGTTGCCCTTCTTGTCGGTGCACACCTCGGCCTCCTCGTTGCGCTCACTGAGGGCACCAAGGATGGCTTTGGAGACGGCCGCGGGCAGCTTGATGTCCCACCGCTTCAGCGCCGCCTTCAGGTCGACGAGGAAGGCTTTGCGGCTGAGGTAGAGATCATTCGCCGAGAAGGCCGACCGCAGGAGCTTCAACACCTCTTGCTGGAGCTGCCGCCCCTCCTCGATTTCCTTTTGGCCTTTATCGCCCTTCTTCTTGGACGTGAGCAGATTCTGCCAGGCGCGCTCGTCCTCGAGGCGGGCGAGGCGCTCTTCGCTGACCTGGAAGTCGAGCTTCAGCGGGCGTTCGACGGTGATGCGGTGGAAGCCGAAGTCTTCGTTGTCGAAGATCTTCACGTGTTCGCCCTCGGCGAAGTCGCCGAACAACCGAGTGAGCTCCTCGATGTGCTCCTCGCCCAGCTCCTTGCGTTTGTCACCGAGGGACTTGCGCATCTTCTGGAAAAAGCTCACGCCATTGATGAGCTGGACCTTTCCCCGTCGCTCAGCCGGCTTCCGGTTGGTCACTACCCAGATGTAGGTGTTGATGCCGGTGTTGTAGAACATCTGATCTGGCAGCGCGACGATGGCCTCGAGCAGGTCGTTCTCCAGCAGGTGCCGGCGGATCTCGCTCTCGCCCGAGCCCGCCGCGCCGGTGAACAGGGGCGAGCCGTTGAAGACGATGGCGAGGCGGGAGCCCCCTTGCGTCGCCGGCTTCATCTTGCTGAGCATGTGCAGCAAGAAGAGCAGCGAGCCATCGTTCTTGCGAGGCAAGCCGGGGCCGAAGCGACCGCCGAAGCCTAGGTTCTCGTGCTCGGCGCGCACCACCTTCTCCGCCTTGGTCCAGTCGACGCCGAAGGGCGGGTTGCTGATGAGGTAGTCGGCCTTCACCTCACTCAAGCCATCGAGGGAGAAGCTGTTGCCGTACTTGATGTTGCCGGCATCCTGGCCCTTGATGAGCATGTCGGCCTTGCAGATGGCGTACGACTCGCCATTGAGCTCCTGACCGAAGACCCTCAGCTCGGCCTCGGGGTTGAGCTCGGCGAGGTAGTCCTCGGCCACGCTCAGCATGCCGCCGGTGCCGCAGGCGGGGTCGAGCATGGTGCGCACGATGCCAGGCTTGCGCAGGGCCTCGTCGTCCTCGACGAAGAGGAGGTTCACCATGAAGCGGATGACCTCGCGCGGGGTGAAGTGCTCTCCCGCCGTCTCGTTCGACTGCTCGGCGAACTTGCGGATGAGCTCCTCGAAGATGGTGCCCATCTGTGCATTGGTGACGCGGTCGGGGTGCAGGTCGATGCCGGCAAACTTCTGCGTCACCAGAAACACCAGGTTGGCTCGCTCGAGCCGCTCGATCTGCGCGTCGAAGCGAAACTGCTCCACGATGTCGCGCACGTTGAGCGAGAAGCCGTTGATGAAGCCGACCATGTTCTGCGCGATGTGGGTCGGGTCATCGAGCAGCTTGGCGAAGCTGAGCTTGCTCACGTTGTAGAAGCCGTGACCGCTCGCCTTGGTGAGCATCCTCTCGCGGATGGCCTCGGGTGAGTCGGCGTACTTCTGAGCCGCGTCCAACACCTTCTGCCGGGTCGGCTCCAGCACCTGGTCGAGCCGCCGCAGCACCGTGAAGGGCAGAATGACCCGGCCGTACTCCGACTGCTTGTAGTCCCCCCGCAGCAAGTCGGCGACCGACCAGATGAAGGAGGTGATCTCGCTGAACCCCTCGAAGGTTCGCCCCACCTTGCCGGCGTGCGGCTCCGCGGGTGGGGGCTGGGGCAGCTCGAGCTGCGGGGAAGGGGGGGCCTGGACTGCGTCTTCGTTCATGCGGGGTGTGTTCGCCTCGGGAGCCGGCGCATCTTCGTCGTCCGCGCGCGCGGGCTCAACCGAGTCCTCGGGTTCGGCCACCAACCACGCGCGCAGCTCGGCCGCCCCGTCCCCTCCGTGGTCGATCTCCAGCTCGTCGTAGAGGGCGCGTAGCTCGTCGAGGTTGAGCTGCTCCAGCACGTCGCCGAACCACACCCGCCGCCCGTCCGCCAAGGCCCCCACGAGGTCGTCCCGGCTCCGACGGTCGTCGACCTCCAGCTCGAAGAAGTCGACCAACGACCTGAGTCGCCCCGCCACCAGCGCCCCCAAGGCCTTGCGCTTGTGAGAGGGCGTGAGAACGAACGGACCCTCGTCGTCCTCCTCCGCCACCTCCGCCGTGGGCTCTCCGGAGAGGATGCGCTCGATGATGGGCGCCTTGCTCCGTCCCCCGTCGTCGAGCCCGAGCTCGCGGCACATGGCCTTCAGCTCGTCCCGCTTCAGCTCCTCGAGCACCATCCCGAAGTCGACGCGTCTGCCATCGGCAAGCCCTTGGATCAGCTGGTCTCGCACCCGGTGGTCGGACACCGTGATGTAGAGCTCGTACGCCAGCTCTCGGAGGCGCTCCGTGGTCAGCACCTCCAGGACTTGGCGCTTCTTCGAGGACGTGAGGGAGCCCACGAAACGCACCGTCGCGCGGTGCGCCTACGGGGGCAACAATCGACTGCCGTTTGCGGAATCGATTACCCACCTCTCGGCCTCTTTGTGAGCGCGACGCATCCGGCTCCCTTCGCCAGGGCATCTGGGGTACGGTGGCAGGCTTGCGTAGAACCTGGAGCCGACGGCGGCTCGGGCGCAGAAGGACGCGTGGGGGACGATGAAGAAGCCGAGTGAATGGCACCGACGGTATGACCTGGAGAAGGCGCGGCAGCACGGACCGCGTCGCCAACCGGCAGCCCACCAACAGCGTGCCCTCGCGGCGCTGAACGACTGGTACGACACCCCCGCCGACCCGCACGCGGGCATGCTGGTTCTCCCGACGGGCGCAGGGAAGACCTTCACCGCGATTCACTTCCTCTGCCGGCGAGCGCTGTCCGAAGGCCGCAAGCTGCTGTGGGTCGCACACACCCACCACCTGCTCGAGCAGGCGTTCAAGGGATTCGAACACGGCGTGGGCCTCGTCGCGGAGCCTCGCGCTACCCTGAACGCGCGCGTCGTGTCGGGCACCACCGGGCACTTTCGAATCGCCTCTGTGACGCCGGAGGACGATGTGGTCGTCTGCTCGGTGCAGACGGCGAGCCGGGCGCTAGAAGACGATCACCCCGCGCTCGAAGCCTTCCTGTCCGCCGCCGACGGGCGACTGATGGTGGTCTTCGACGAGGCGCACCATGTGCCCGCACCGACCTACCGCCGCTTCATCACTTCACTCCAGAAGCGTCAGTCCAGAATGACGCTCCTGGGCCTCACCGCGACCCCCACCTACACCGACGAGCGCAAGCGGGGCTGGCTGAAGAGGATCTTCGCCGCCGGCATCGTGCACCAAGAAGAGCCGCAGCGCCTGATGGCCGACGGTACGCTGGCCATCCCCATCCCCGAGAACGCACCCACCGACTTCGAGCCCGACTTCGACGACCGCGCCTACCGGAACTGGGTGAATACCTACCGGGACCTGCCCGAGAAGATGATCGAGGAGCTGGCGCAGAGTCGAGAGCGCAACCTCGCCATCGCCAGCTACTACGTCGAGCACAAGGCGCGCCTCGGCAAGACCATCATGTTCGCGGACCGCTGGTACCAGTGTGAGCAGATCGGTGCGTTTCTCGAACAACGCGGCGTGAGGGCCGACGCCATCTACAGCCACGTCGACCGTAGTGGTCGCACCGCCGAGGTCCGAAATCGAAGAACGGCCGACTACAACGCAAAGGTTCTCCAACGGTTTCGGAACGACGAGCTCGATGTGCTGCTCAACGTGAGGATGCTCACCGAGGGAACCGACGTGCCCAGCGTGCGCTCGGTATTCCTCACCCGACAGACGACGAGCCAAATCCTTCTCACGCAGATGATCGGCCGGGCACTGCGGGGTCCAAACTTCAAGGGGACCGACACCGCGTACGTGGTCTCTTTCATCGACAACTGGCGTCAGCACATCAACTGGGCGAGTTATGACCCGCTCACCACCGGCCCGGCCGACGCCGACGTCGTGAAGCGCGGCACGCGGCCCCCCACCATGCTGATCTCCATCAGCTTGGTGCGTGCCCTGGCCCGCCAGATGGACGGCGGCCGCAACATCAACCCCGCGCCGTACGCCACGATGCTGCCCGCCGGTTGGTACCGCGTCGAGTACGAAGCCCGCGTTGCCGACCCGGACAGCGACGACATCGAGCATGTGGAGCGGCTCGTCATGGTCTACGACGACCATGCCCCTCGTCTTGCGCGGCTCATCGAAGAGCTGCAGGCGGCCATGCCGCTGAGCGATCTGGAAGCGTTCGACGTCGCCCCGGAAACGCTCGACGCCTTCACCGACCAATGGGCTACGCGCGTCTTTGATGCCCTCAACGACCTGGAGCCATCGACCCGAAGCGCCATCGTCGACATCGCCCGCCACATCGCTCAGAACGAAGGCGAGGCCCCGCCGTTCTTCCCCTTCGCAGAACGCGAGCACCACGACCTCGACCGGGTGGCGAAAGAACTGCTCGAGCGAGGCCTCAGTCGACTGGAGGAGGAGAAGACCATGCGCGGCGAGTACGTCCGGTCCGATCGCTTCTGGAGGTCGTTGTACCCCACGTATAGCCACTTCAAGTCGCACTACAACGGCAGCGTCGAACGCATCTTGTACGAGGCCGAGCACGGCACGACCGACCTCGGCTCGCAAAAGACCTACGAGAACACCGAGGTCATCCAGGACCGCGAGCCGAGCGAGGAGACGAAGAAGGAGGTCAAAGCGCGCGACGGAAACAAGTGCCTGTGCTGTGGTGTGACGCGCCGACTTCAAATCGACCACATCTCGCCCCATCACCTGGGCGGGCACAACCACGAGGACAACCTCCAAACGCTGTGCGGCCCATGCAACCGCCTGAAGGCGACCGACAACATCAACTTCAGGGTGCGCCGCACCGCCCTCGAGGTAGCCCCACCCGAGCTACCCGACCTCGCCTTCACCATTCCCGGTGGCAACAAGGCGGGCGACCGCGAAGCCTGGGCCCGCTACCTCAAGCAGGTGATCAACTTCTACTACCGGTGTTCCGCGGTGGAGTCCGTCGACATCGGCGGTCGAGGACCACGCTTCTGGCGATGGAAGGTCGACCTCTACCAGGGCAACGACCCGAGCTGGCTCGAGCCCCACCTCGAGTTGCTGGCCGAGGAGGCACGAGAGTCTCGCGAGTACGAGAACCTACAAGGGCCGGAAGCGATTGAGGTGTGCGTGTGAGCGCACCGCCACGACCTCAGGGGGGACAGGTCTCCCCATTCGAGAACGAACTTCGGAAGTAGCCGCAACAAGATTGCTGGACGCCAGCCCGGCCGCGCGGGTTCAAACGTTCAGCCTGTTCACGGTCATTCGTTTGCCCCACTCTGCTTCGTTGATGACGCCCGCGCTTTACTACAAGGTATTCGAAAGACTCATCGAAGCGGAGGGCTTGTCGGCGGAGGCGGTGGAGCTGGTCGATGCCGCCTGCAAGGGCGACGATGACCTGAGGGAGGCGCTGGCGGCGCTGGGTGGCGGCGAGGTCACGAAGCCGAAGCAGCCGGCGGGCAAGAAGCAGCAGCCGCCCGGGGCCTACCTCGAGGAGCTGGAGGTGGGGGGCTTTCGCGGGATTGGCGCGCCGCAGAAACTGACGCTGCGGCCAGGGCCGGGCCTGACGGTGATCCTCGGACGGAACGGGTCTGGGAAGTCGAGCTTTTCGGAGGGGCTCGAGGCATTGCTCACCGGCGATAGCAGTCGGTGGTCAGCGCGGCCGAAGGACTGGAAGGAGGGGTGGCGAAACCTTCACCACAGCGGGGCGCCCTTCGTGGAGGCTCGGTTCGTGGTGGAAGGGTCAGAGCCGATCGTGGCGCGGCGCTCGTGGAAAGATGGCGTCGAAGATGGCGAGCTGCGGGTGCGGCGCGGGAGCGAACGCCTAGAAGGCGAACTCGATGCCCTGGGCTGGCGGGAGCCACTCACGACCTATCGGCCGTTCTTGAGCTACTCGGAGCTGGGGCGGGTGCTGGAGCAACCGAGTCAGCTCTACGATCCCTTGAAGGCGATCCTGGGACTGGACGAGGTAAGCCAGGCGGTGAAGCGGCTCAACGGGGCGCGCAAGGCGCGGGACCAGCGCAAGAAGGCCGAGAAGGACTCTCGGAAGGATGTGCTCGCCCTGCTCGAAACCGTAGACGGGGACGAGCGCGCCACCATCTGCAAGGAGGCGCTTGGAGGACGCAAGCCCAAGCTCGACGCGGTCGAGGCGGTGGTGCTCGGGACCGGGGAAGGCGACGAAGGCGTGGTGGCGTCGCTGAAGCGCATCGCGCAGCTCACACCGCCGAGCCTCGATGCTGTGAGCGACGCGGTGACCAAGCTGCGGGAGGCCATCGCCGCTCAGGCGGACCTCGCTGACGGCATGGCGAAGCAAGCGGCCGGACTCGCGGGTCTGCTCGAGAAGGCGCTGACCCACGTGGAGGCCTACGACGGACCGTGCCCCGTATGCGAGGCGCCACTCGATGATGCATGGGCCGCGAAGACGCGCGACCGACTGGAGGCGGCGCGAACGCAGTCGACCCAGGTCGCGGAAGCGCGGAAGGCGCTCGCCGAAGCCGGAAGTGCGGCACGTGCATTGGTGCGGCCAGTACCGGATGCACTGCGGTCGTGCGAGCAGCATGCGCTGCCGACCAGCCTGCTGACGTTGTGGGAACGATGGGCGCAACTGCCAGATGCGCCAGATGCATTGGCCGACCACCTCGAACAGTTGGCCCTCGAGCTGTCGACCGCGGTGCCCGAGCTCTGCGCGTCGGCGCAGAAGAAGCTGGACGCGTTGGTGTCGGCTTGGAATCCGGTGGCACGGAAGCTCGCGGCCTACCTCGAGCAGGCGCGCCGGGTCGAGGCCGAGGCTGCGACGCTCACGGCGCTGAAGGACGCCGAGAAGTGGCTGCAGTCGACCGAGTCTTCGTTGCGCGACGAGCGCTTCCAGCCCATCGCAGCGGACGCACAGCGCATTTGGGCCATGCTGCGGCAAGACAGCAACGTCGATCTCACCGGCGTGCGGCTCGACGGTCGCGGGACACGGCGCCGCGTAGCACTTGACGTCTCGGTGGATGGCACCGAGGGCGTGGCGCTTGGCGTGATGTCCCAGGGCGAGCTGAACGCGTTGGCGCTGAGCCTCTTCTTGCCGCGCATGACGCTGGGCGGCAGCCCGTTCCACTTCGTGATCGTCGACGACCCGGTGCAGGCCATGGACCCGCACAAGGTGGACGGTCTCGCGCAGGTGTTCGCCGAAGTGGCCAAGCAGCGGCAAGTGGTGGTGCTCACCCACGACAACCGCCTCTACAACGCCATCCGCCGGCAGGGTATCGAGGCCTCCGTGCTCGAGGTGCAGCGCGGACAGCAATCGACCGTGCACATCCGTCCGCTGCTCGACCCCGTGAAGCGACATCTCAAGGACGCGCGCACCCTCATGTACGAGCAAGACCAGGTAGGCCCCGACACCGCCAAGCGCGTGGTGCCGACCTTCTGCCGGCTCGCGCTCGAAGCCGCCTGCACCGAAGCCTACCGACGTCGCGCACTGCAGCGCGGCGATCGCCACGTCGACGTGGAGGATGCACTGCGCGATGCCCAGGGACTGCACAAGCTGCTGGCCCTTCGCCTCGAGCAGTCGCCCGACCAAGTCTATGGGTACATCAATCAGCGCTACGGTCACGCCAGCACCACCCTGGTGAAGAACCTCAAAGAGGCCGCCCACAAGCGCTACCCGGGCGACCTCCGCGACCTCATCGAGCTGACCAACACCCTCGCCATGGAGCTCCGCGCCCCATGAGCCGCCCGTCCGAAGACGCACCCGAGGCCATCCTCAGCGCAGCCCGCGCCCTGCTCGACCAACCCGACGTCACCCTCGACGGCGCCTGGCCCCGGGCCGTGGCCATCCTCACCCGCCAGGCCCTCGAAGCCGCCGTGGCCCGCTACCTCGAGCAAACCCTCGGCGGCATGGGCCGCCCCAACTTCACCGCCCAGCTCACCCTCCTGCGCCAACTCCACGACGACCCCGCCCTCGCCGCCCGCGTCGCCTACGCCTGGGACGCGCTCAGCTCCGCCACCCACCACAACGGCTACGAGCTGAACCCCACGGCGGTGGCGCTACGCGGCTGGCAAGAGACGGTGGAGGAGCTGGTGGGGTGACTCAAGCCACAGTTCCCGCACCACATTCGACCCCGAACCACGTGCCGCGCAGGTCGGTGGCAACATGGAGTCGCTACAGAGCCATGACGCATGGTCACTGGCTTGGACGAACGACACCACAGGCGCCGTCGCCTAGGCGCAATGCTATCGACATCCCCATAACAAGATGACCGAACCGAGGCCGCCCAAGACCTATCTTCTCACCTGGAACCCAGATGGCTATCACTGGCCGACGGACGTTCTGACCAAGTTGAAGGCCGCACTGGCCGAAGGCCCCGTGGCGGACACGTGGAGCACCGGCAACACGACCAGCATCCAGCCAGGTGATCGATTCTACCTTCTCAGGTTGGGCCAGGAGCCTAAGGGGATCTTCGCATCAGGGCGAATCACCTCCGCCGCGAGCAGGGCTCCCCACTGGGATCCGGTGCGCGCATCGGCTGGCGACACGTACAACCAGGTCGACATCGCCATCGAGACGTTGCTCAATCCTTGGGAGAAGCGGATTCTCGATCATGCGCAGTTGGAGCGACTGCTTCCGGAGGTGAACTGGTCGCCGCAAGCGTCGGGCACCTCGGTGCCTTCATCCCTGGTGTCGACGCTGGATGCCGCTTGGGAAGCGATCCTTGCGGGGCAGGAGCCGCTTCCGAAGGACTACGAGGACGCCCGAAGACGGATCGAAGCCATGCTTCCGGATTCGGAACGCCGGCCTCAACAGCTCGAGGTCATTCGAGAGACGTTGATTCACGCCCATGAGCAGGGCGATGCGAACTGGAACGTTACTCTGCGAACATCGAGTATTCGCGTGAACGCAGGGCAGGTTCAGGTGCTGTGGCTTCGGCATCGCGGACTGAGAATAGGGTGTGACAGTCGGCTGTTGCCGCCGGATTCCGACCTGCAACGCGTCGACAACGAGGGCTTCGTCAAGTTCCCCCATGTGCAAGAGGTCGACGTCGCTTGGGCGGATGTTGCTCGGGTCTATCCGCGCGTGAGAGACGCCCACTTTCGCTTCATCGAAGAGGCGGGTCGCACCCGCTGTCCGTACCGGCGTGCCCACTCCTTCGGCCTCACGCGCTACCTCGCCGAGCAGACCGGCCAGGACGTCCCCAACCCACGCATTCCCCGCAGCAAGGCCAGGGCCGCCTTCTGGAAGCTCTCACCAGGGCCGAACGCCTTCCTCTGGGACGACTGGGTGGAGAACGGCTACGCATCGATCGGCTGGAACGAGCTGGGCGACCTCAGCGAGCTCGACAAGGATCAATTCGACGCCAGGGTCACCGAGGCGCTGGCGAGGCACCCCGATTGGAAGCGAGGTGGGCTCGAGCAGGTGTGGAAGTTTCGCGACCTCAAACCAGGGGACCGCATCGTGGCCAACAAGGGCACGAGTTTGGTTCTGGGCATCGGCACCGTGATGAGCGACTACTACTTCGCCCACGACGCGAAAGACCCGCAGGGGGCGCATCGTGTCGATGTTGCTTGGGACGACCGAACGACGCGGGCTGTCGACAAGGGAGGGTGGCGTCGAACGCTCATCAAGCTGAAGCGACCGGAGTTCACACGGATCCTTCAGCCACCGGAGCCCGAACCCACCACGACGGTTCCTCCGCAAGAAGGCGAAGGTTTCTCGGACATCGTCTCCGCCATCGAGAACGAAAAGCTCTACTTTCCGGAGGAGACGATCGCCAACGTCCTCCTTGCCCTGCAAACCAAGCGTTTCGTGATCCTCACGGGCATCTCTGGGACGGGCAAGACCCAGCTTGCGCGCGCGATTGCGAAGCACTTCACGCCTGAGACCGAAGTGGCCACAGAAGCGCGCAGCACCGTGGCAGACGGGTCTGTGCCTGTCGTCATCAAGCCCTCCATGCGCAAGTACAGCCGGCTGGTGGTTCCCGCGCAGTTGGCCAAGAGCTTTCTCGCCGGTCGGGAAGAGAACGCGGAGGTTCGTTGGCTGCCTCTCGAGCTCCCCGATGGCACGAAGATGAAGACCGCCGCCTACACCCGCGAGGGGACCACGTTGGTTCAGCTGCTCTTCCGCGGTGCCGCCGTAGAGTGGGTCCGCTCAAAGGCGGAGGGCGACCGTATTTGGCTTGTACGCGAGGATGACCCTGAGCCCGTTGGAACCCTCAAGATCATGGAGGAGCCGGCGACCGAAGATGGGGATGGCGCGCCGACTCTTGGTCAGCCCGCGTACGAGGTGATTGCCGTTCGCCCCGACTGGAACGACAACACGGGTCTTCTCGGGTTCTTCAACCCACTCACCAAGGCATACACAGCACCTGCCTTTCTCCGACTCGCGCTGGCCGCTCACGACGAGAGGGTTGCTGCTCGTGCAGACGACCGTCCGCCCGCACCACACTTCGCCATTCTCGACGAGATGAATCTGGCCCGGGTGGAGCACTACTTCTCCGATGTGTTGTCGGCGATGGAGTCGGGCGAGCCCATCGAGCTTCACACCGACGACGCGACCGCGGAGGGTGAGACCGACGACGGGTTTGCCGTGCCGAAGCGACTCGTTCTTCCCCCCAACCTCTTCCTCGTCGGGACCGTCAACGTCGACGAGACCACCTACATGTTCTCGCCGAAGGTCCTCGACCGTGCCTTCACCATCGAATTCAACGAGGTCACGCTCGAACGCCTCGGTATCGAAGAAGACGCCGATGTTGGCAGAGAAGAGACCCCGATCACGCTCGACAAGTTCGCTGGGGATCTGCTCTTCCTCCACCCACAAGGCCTCGACGACTGGAAGGCCTTCTCCGCGCTGGTGCATGGTGAGCTGCATGGCCACCTGCTCTCGCTCAATCACATCCTCGAAGCCGAGAACCGACACTTTGGCTACCGGGTCGCCCGCGAGATCGCTCGCTTCGTGATGCGAGCGGCGCAGCAGTCGTCGAAGCGAGAAGAGGCGGCGCACGCGGCATTCGACCTCGCCATCCTCCAGAAGGTGCTACCCAAGCTTCACGGAACCCAGCAGGAGCTGGAACCGCTCCTGCTCGGTTTGTTTCGCTTCGCGGTGGGCGCCGAGGATGGCGAACCCGACCACTACCGTCCGGTGGATGGCCGACTCGCCCCGCGCAGCGACGAACCCCATCCGCCTCCGAGGTTTCCGCGTACCGCCACCAAGCTGTGGCGAATGTGCCGACGATTGCGCCAGCGCGGCTTCGTCTCCTTCATCGAGTGATGGCTCCGCTCGAGATCAGAGCCCATCGGGATGAGTCTGTTCCCGAGTTCGAGGATGGCCACACTCGGCTCAACGCAGAGAAGGAGTGGCTCGTCACGGGCGACCACGATGTGCTCCGAGCCGTGGCCGACGCACTGCCGTCGCGGGTGTGGAGCTTCTTCGGAGCGCAGTGCCTCTGCCTTCGTTTTGGCAACTACGTCGGCAGCTTCGATGTCCCACATCTCGGCCCTCTCCGCGTAGGCACTGGAAAGTGGAGCGAGCATCACTTCGAGCTCATGCTCTCGCAACTCACCGACGTGGCTGCGAGCCTACCCTTTGCCGGCTACGAGAGCGCTGCGATCCCATACGACCGAAGCATCGTCGCCAGGGACGACGTGCTCTACCACGCGTTCGTCTATCTCCGGCACGTGCTCTCGCCCGTCGCACCACGCCATGTACAACTCCTGCCCGCGCTCGAAGCCATCGTTCGGCAACCGCACCGCTTGTTCGTGCGGGAACACCGGCGGGTAGATGCATGGCAGGCGCGGCGCATCGGTGTCGCCGCACTGCGTGCCGTGGCTGAAGGCCGCGAGCCTTTGACGCATGCGCCTGGTTCCGCCCCAATCGCGGGACTTCGAGGATTGATGCCCTCAACCGTGGTCGAGCACTTCTCGCACCACGTGCTCGACACCCCCGAGAACCGATTCGTGAAGTCGTTCCTCGGTCAAGCAGTCGCCGTCATCGAGGCCACCGAAGCCGCCTTCCGCACCGAACCGTCGCTAGGCCCTCGCGTGACCGCAGACTGCGCACGCATGAAGGCGCAACTGAGACCCTACGCACGCCATGGCCTCTGGGAGAGCGTGGGTGCCATGGTGCACATCCCAGCTGGGTCGACAGTACTCCAACAGCGTCGCGGCTACCGAGATGTGTTCCTTCACAGCCACAAGCTGCGACTGGGCTCGCGCGTCCCCTTCGACGGCAACACCATTCGCGACCTTCTCGAGGTGAAGGATATCGCCGAGCTCTACGAGCTGTGGTGCTACTTCGAGGTCGTTGCCGCGCTACAAGAGATCCTGGGCCGGCCGACAGCGGTCGAAGGCGTAGGCCGCAACGCGAAGCAGGCCAGCATCGCCTGGGGCCACAAGGCGGCGTGGCGCTGCGGCACCCTGGCGTACTACAACCTGACGTTCAGTCGCAGCCAAGCGGCACGACGGCACTCCTACGCATTGCGACTACGGCCCGACATCGCAGTATGGGTCCCCAACGATGGCAGGGGGTACTGGGTCGCTCTGGACGCGAAGTTCAAGCTCAAGCGATTACCGAGCAAGGACTCGGACGAGGACGCCCTCGGGTTCAAGCACGGTGACATCGAAAAGATGCACGTGTATCGAGATGCGCTTCCGGCAGTGAGGAGCGCCTATGCGCTCTACCCCGGAGACCAGCAAGCCTTCTACCGAGCCCCGGATGGTGGCGGTGTCGGGGCTCTCCCAGCCCTGCCAGGAGCAGCGAACGCTGAACTACGTCGCCTTCTCCAGGATCACGTGGCCGCGTCCGGGAAGCCCCACCGCCTTCCGCAAGACGCCCCTCGTCGAGACCACCTGGGCCATGAACCTGAACCCTGATGGGTGGCCGGTGGGTCCTAGCCAGCCACAGCTGCTCGAACGGATCGGCCGAGCCCACCGAACGCTGTCTCGGCAGGCCCAAGTCTGCGAAGAGAGCTCAGCGCGATCGACTTCTGCTCGGGTACTCGCTCCTCGAGCACGCGGGTCGGAAGCACGTAGAACTTCCACTGCTCGACATTGAGCGGGTCGAGCGTGGCCTTGTCCTGGTGGGCATGCACGGCGAACACGTAGACGTCGGCCGTTCGTTGCGGGACTGAAGTGTAGGTGTTGGTCGTCGCCTCCCACGCCCGCTTTCGTGCGATATCGAAGCTGATGGTAGACAGCCGAGTCTGCTTCCAGGTCTGAAGGTAGGCCGAGGTCTTCACCTCGACCTTGAGGCCCTCCGCCGTGACGACGTCATACGCATCCCACTCGGTACGCACCCCCTTGTCCCCGCCGGTCGCGGTGGCCACCAGATACTCCGCGATGAGGCCACGGAGGGCGTTGCCGTTGATGTCGGAGCAGGCCCAACGCCAGAACGAAAGAAGGTCGAAACCGAGGCCTTGGCCCCCCGCGTGGAAGGGCTCCGCTCCCGTACGACGAGCAACCTCGAGGGCGTCCAGCTTCATGGCGACACACCAGCATGGGCGCTCCACGGTGAACAGGGTCACTTGCGGCGTAGCTCGAGCTCTAGCTTGGCCGCGTCGTAGGGACGAAATCCGGTCCACACCATCGCGCATCGTTGCTGTTCTTCGGCGGCTCCCACGAACACGGCCTCGCCCTGACCAACGAACAACCGAAACGCGGCTCCCACAGATACCTCGTCGATGCGCCAGCGCGGGGTGGAGGCCATCAGGTCGGATGCGGCCAAGGAGAAGGTGCAGTCGCCTCGAGAGAGGTGAATGCCAGTGATGACGAAAGGACCCTTGAGCACCTCGACGCAGCTTGCCTCGGGGTCGGGCGACATGCCGCCGCATGGGCTGGTCTTGGGATCTGTGGAGGGTCGAACCATGCCGGTAAGGAGTTGCGCGCGGTCGGTGTCGGCGGTGATGAGCCGTCGTGGCAGCCTTGCCGTCGGGCGATGGTCGGCAACGGGAGCACCCTTGGCGCCGCTCGCAGCGACAGCCTGATCCTTCTTCTCGGTGGGCAGCTCGACCTCGGCCATCAACTGAATCTGTTGGGCAACCTCCTTCACGATCGCTCCCTTCTCGGCCACCCCTGGCATGGAGGCCAGTCCTTCGAGAAGCTTGGCGAAGCTCACGAGCTGCTCCGGGGAGTTCTCCCCGGCGCCCCTCCGGATCTTCTCGAGCCCCTTCTGCTTCTTGCCCTCGACGGCGAGCAGCACACCATCCGTGAGCTCAGCACACCCCTTCAACCCTGTGTCCTCACACGCGGAAGACACCGGAGACTTCAAGACGAAGCTCACTCCACCCACCGCGCTGCAACCCAACGCGTACAGCGAGAGCGCGAATGTAGCCGAGACCCATCGATGATGCGGAACGCGCATCTCACCAGGCTATCTCTACTCGGCATTAAGGGTCTATCTTGTCCGCCCAACAACGCTCGGCGCACGAAGTGCGCAGTCACAAATCGGGGGACCAACGATGGCACGTGAGATCAGCCTCTTTTCCGGGTACTCGCAGAAGGAGAACCGTACGACCAACTACTGCCTGCTCGTGCTCAAGATGATGTACGAGGAGAACCCGAAGTTTCTCGGAGAGGTCTTGAGCAACCTGGTCGACGCGAGCCTTGGCGACCTGGTTGGCGTGCGCTTCCAGCAACAGCAGAAGCGCAAAAGTAGCGTGCCTGACGGGCTGATCTTTCAACGCCCCTTTGCCATCTACATCGAGACGAAGAACTTCGACAGGTTCTACGACGAGCAGCTGGGGAATCACCTGGAGGCACTGCACGCCGATGGGCCCGGAGCCAAGGTTCTCTTGGCGTTGGGGAAGTTCGAAGCTCTGACCGATGACCGCTTCGAGCAAATCCGGCGCCTTTGCGCCACCACCTATCAGGACATCTACTTCGGCGCGGTCAGCTTCGAGGACCTCTTGGGTGCGGTTCGAGACGCCCCGACGACATCCAAGAACCTCTCCGATGCCATCGCCGACTTCGAGGCCTGCCTCGACGAGCAGGGCCTACTCCCGAGGTGGAAGACGCGGTTGGATGTCGTCAACTGCAGCGGTCGTCCACGGGAGGTCATCGACGGAGGCACCTACCTCTGCCCGGCCACCGGAGGCGCCTACAATCACAAGAGGTCGAAGTTCTTCGGCGCCTACAGCCAGAAGGCCGTGCGCCACGTGTCTCTGATCGAGGCCGTCGTCGACGTCGAGGGTCCCGACCAAGCGACGCTCAAGTGGAGCAACGTGAAGCGACCGGCCTCAGAACTGCTCGAACTTGCGCGCGAGCGCCACCAACAATGGCGGGAAGGCCAGTACCCCATCCGCGTCTTCATTCTGGGCGAAAGGCACCACACCTGCTTCGAGAAGACGAGCAAAGGCGGGATGCAGACTAGCAAACGCTACTTCGACGTAGGCCACCTCGAGCCCACGAACGCCGCCGACCTCGCAGAGAAGCTAGTTCGGGAGAAGTGGGAATGATGTCGGACTAGGGCCGAGCCCGCTCGGCGGAGCTCATCGCTGCGAGGTGCTGGCGCGGTGATCAGGGAGCGATGAGTGCGCCATCCCGACTGGATTCAGCGCCAAGGCAGCGATGCACCCGCTGGCTCGACCCAGCGACGCAGGTGCTCGGCGAAGAGCTGGCTGAACGGATCCTTCGACTTCACCACGTGGCTGGCGAAGGTGGCGAAGTCGATGCAGCGGTCGCCCTCGGTGCCGGCGGGCTCGACGTACCAAACCTCGATGGTGGGGTTGGCGTCGGCGACCTCGATCTGACGCAGGCGCTTGGTGAGCCCGGGGCGCGGATGCGGGTAGAGGTGGTCCTGCAGGTCGTCGGGTACCGAGAGGAAGTCGAGGTCGGCGAGGGCCGCGACGAGGTGGTGGTACTTCTGGTGGGAGGTCGTCGCGAGCACGATGTCGCGCACGCCTCCGAGAATGGTCCTGAACCCGACCTCGCTCGCGCGTTCGAGGTAGTGGTCTTGCTTGTCGTTCCTCGAGTTGCTGTCCGTCTTGAGCTCCACGAAGAACACGCGGGACAGGTCCTCCGCGAACAGGACGTAGTCGACCTTGACCGACTGGCTCGTCGGCTTGTCGGGCCAGATGAGGTCACGTTTGAGAGGGAACTCCGGAATGATGGTCTCGTGGAGGGCGACCCCGACTTTGTGCGCGAGCACCGAGCGCAGGTAGACCGCGAAGAAGATGTCGGCCCTGCGCTCGAGTTGGTAGTTCGGGAAGTGGCGCCAGCGGTCGAGGAGGGCGAAGACCTCGCGGAGTGCATCGGGCTTGCTCATCACGTGAGTGTCGCACGACGAAGGCCGGGCTCGGAATCGCCTGCGGTCGTGGGCACTCGAGGGGAACGACGGCGATGAAACCTGTGTCCCCCGGGACAGACCCCGGTGTCCTAGCGGGATACCTTGCGGAGGAATCAGCCAATCCAACTTCCCCCGTGAGCCCGCCGATGACCCTGAGCACCCCCGATGGCCGACTGCAGATCGACTGGGCCCGCGCGGAGCGAATGCATCCGGAGGCGTTGCGCTTCTCCGATGACGGCGCGGCGCGCATCTTCGCCTGCCGCTTTCATGATGCTTTCGACCATGGCTCGCATCGGCTCGCACGATTTCTTGCCGACCGTCTACCCCACGTTGTCGACCGTTGCTCGCGAGCCGTCGTCATTCGCGAGCTGACCCTCTGCCTTGCGAGCGGTCGGTTGCTCGCCCTCCGGAGAGAGCCGACATACGGTCGTGGTGGTGGATGGGCTCGGGACATGCCGGCACAGCCCAAGGCGCCGTCAAGAGCACCCACGGCACCGAACGCGTCGTGGTTCGAAGTTGAAGTTGTCGACGAGGTAGGCGTGCCGATCCCCGGTGCGCGCGTCAGCCTCCGAACCGACAGCCAAAGCACCGGAACGTTGGTCACCGATGGCAACGGGCAAGCTCACGTCGACGTCGAGTGGCGCGAGTCGGGGGCTTCTTGCTCGGTCGATCCCACCTCGCTCATTGAGCCCTTGCGCAGTCGCTGGGACCAGCCGCGTCAGCGGGAGTGGCTCGATCGCGGCCCCGACCGCTCGATTCATCTTCTGCACGGTTCGGACTCCATTCAAGCCTCGGTACTTGCCGAGCGCCGCCATACGTTCGTCATGCGACCGTGGTGCACCCGGGCTCGACTGCTTGGGCTCTACTTCGACATCAACAAGGCGTTTCTGCTCCCCGTCGCTAAGGCTGCCCTCCACTCGTTGAAGGACCTACTCTGCGACGAGCATGAGCTCCTCATCGTTGGACACACCGACGAAAGCGGAGACCCCAGTTACAACGACCCGCTGAGCCTTGAGCGTGCTGCTTCGGTCGAGGCGCTCCTCCACGATGACGTGGCGTCGTGGCTCGAGTGGTACGGCACGGGAGTCCCCGACGAGAAACGCTGGGGTGTTCACGAGGACCGCATGATGATGACCTCTCGCCCCGACCTCCCGGAGGCAACGAGCTCGTACGGGTCCGTGGTGCACTGGTATCAGGCGACCCGCGGACTCACCGTCGACGGCTATGTCGGGCCGGTGACGAGAGAGCACCTGGTTCGCGAATACATGGCTGCGCTACGGCCCACGCAGAGTGCGCTCTCGATCCCGATCCGATCCATCGGCGCCGGTGAGAGCTACGCACTCAGCGCGAGCAGCACGGGTGTTGATCCGCAGGAGCGGCGCCGCGTCGAGCTGTTCTTCTTCGACCGCCGACTCGGCGTGCAGCCTCCCCCACCGCCCTCCACGCTGGGGCCGAATGACACCTCCTACGAAGCATGGTTGCGGCGCGCCCGCGAGACCCGTGATTTCGAGGAACCGAATCATGCCGAGCGGCTGGTGCTCGAGTTGCCCGACGACCTCGATGAGGGGATGGGCGGCGATGTGTCGCTCGTGCTTGCAACGGGGTCTGGGACCATCGCCATCAAGTGGGGCGACGCCGAACGCGACCACGACCATCGGCGCTTCGTGTTCCAGGGCGTCCGTCGCGACGCGGTGACCACGCTGAAGGCAGCTCGCGGTCCGCATGAGGTGGTTCTTTGGGAGAGCCAGAAGTTGGATGAGCTCGAAGACGATGGCTTTCCGATGTGGCTCACTGCGGTAGATGCGCTTTCGAAGAACCTCGGAGGGAAAGAATGAGCGCCCACTCGGTTCGAATTCAGGTCTTTCGTCGCGTGGTTGTTCCCAGGTCGTTTGGGCTTCGCACCGAGGCGGTCGCTCCTGAGCCCGAAGCCAAAGTCTCCCTCGTTCCGAAGAAGATCGCGGAGGCAGGAGCATGGCCCCATTCTCGTCTCCCTAGAACGCATCATCATGTAGGCAAGGGGTTCTTCGTACCCACCACGGGCCCAAGCGCCCTCCCGGTGGGCGAGTGGCTCCTCGTCGTCCACCACGAGCATGCATCGCCGGTGGTACAGCGACTTACCGTGGAGCGGGGGGCGAAGGATGAACTGCACATCGTCGGAGGTTGGAAGCCGCACGTCGGCTCGAAGCACACCGCTGCTACCCTCACGATCGTGGGCATTGACCACAAACACGCCAGCGAGCGCAGCGCCAACAGCAAGCAATGGGTGGTACAAGTGAGGCTGTTTGCTCGCCGTGAAGCTGTTCTCATGACCGGGATTGAGCACGACATCAGCAGCCTAGGTCCCGCTCGACGAGACATCATGCGAGACCGCGAGCTCATCGACGACGGCGCCTTGGTGACCTGGTTCGATTGTAGGCGGAGGGAGAAGACAACCTCCGTCGCCTCCCGGTCCAAGGGATCATGGATCACCATGTCGTCCGAGAAGCGCCGGGGCCGAGACCGCAGCGAGAAGGAGCCCTTCGTTCCCGGGGTAGACTTCTCCATTCTGGACTTCTACGCGTACCTCAACGAGGTGGGCCGCACCCATGCCGGGTCGGTGGTGGAGGCCAGCATCCTGTCGCATGGCTTCCTCGGCGGCCCGATCCTGTTCGACACCAACGACCACAGCGAGACCTTCACGCACCGAGATCCCAACGACGGCGACGGTCGGCGAAAGGACTGGCTTCCTCACGAAGATGTCTCGCAGCGGCTGCCGCATCTCGATGCCGCCTTTCACCGTGAAGACGGGACGTTTCGGGTCTGGGGCTGCCTGCATCAGAGCCGCATCACCGGTGCCGCCCAGCAGGCGCTGCGCGTGGCCGATCCCGACGAGATGTTCACCGTGGTTGCCGGGGACTTGGGCGACGTGCTGCAGGAGCGGACGAGTCGAGCCTATCTGAAGCGCGAAATGGTCGAGCTCATGAAGGGTACCAAGGTCCATCGAGCCCAGCCCAACGGGCTGGGTGAACATGTTCCCTCCTATCCGGGTGTAGCGTCACGGAAGCTCACGGCGCGAGTGTTCGCGGCTCCGCCTGGGACGGGCGCCAACCTCCGCTTGGTGAACCAACGGCTCAGCCTTCACGTCGACGCCTCACCCCGCTCCGAAGCCCACGGAGTCGTCGCCTTTCTCGAGCAGGAGTTCGGAGCGTTGGCCCAGTTCGATGAGGACGGCTACCTCGACCACAGCGTCTTTCAGCAAGCGGAGCTCAACGACCCAGGCTGGCACACAGACCGCTGGAGGTTCGAGCGAGAGGAAGGAGAGCCGGGTGAACTTCGGCTACCGAGCGGCACGACGATTGTGCTCGTCGCCGGCGGTGCGTTCTCGCCACCCGTACCTGCGACAACTGTCGGTGCGAAAGGTCACAGCTACCGATTTCTTCACTCGAGAATCAAGCATGCCCTCATTGAGGGAAGCACTCGGCGCATCATTCTTGAGGCATCACCAGGCGACCTCACTCTCCACGTTGGATTCAATGGAGTTGCAACGATACTGACGCGCGGCGCGCGAATGGCGAAGGCGCAACCCCATGACATCCAGCTAGAAACATATACGACGAGCTGGAACAAGGACGAGCGGAAGTTCCTCAAGGACGACGGACCGCCGCACAGTCTGGAGACAACGAGTGTTCTCGAGAGGTTGGTTCCGCAATGGTATTGGTAGTGCGGCATGCATTCGCGATCGCCCTCGTCGTCGCGAACTGCGGGGGAACAGGGCACTCCTACACCGAGTCACGAAGACCCGAGCGGAACGCTAGTGAGCAGTCGCATACAGCGCCGCAAGGCACGCAGACGGCGCCCGCGCCATCGCTAGGCGTTGCAACGGCCCGACCGAGCGAACCGCCGAAGGTACTCGAGCCGGAACCCGTGTGCCCAAAGGTCACCGGCGCCTTGGACTGCTGCTACCACCAGCGACATCCGGACGTCGCATTCAGAAAGCCGAAGAAACCCTGGCGCAAGCGATATGCTGTAGAGGAGGGGGTAGCCTTGGACGTGTTCCAACGTGGTCTTCACTGGCGAGTGACGCAGCGCGGAAGCGGCGGCATCCACATTGAAGCGACGGGTACGTCGTCCGTCTTCGCACGCCGTGAGTCCAGTCCTAGAGCGAACCTGAGCTTGTTTCGCGCCTTCTCACTTTGGGGCTCCTATTCCATGTGCCCCGTGGCTCCCGGCCAGGCGAGGCTGCTCGAGGTGTCGCAACAACATCCCCTTGGCTCCGGCCTCGCGCGCTGGGGTGGGGAATGCGACCTCCCGGAGGATCATGGCGGATACCCCCACCGGCTGGCAGGCACTGCCGAACGGCTCCTGAAGGTTGGCGTCGGGGGGAAAGTGCCAGCTCCCGCGAGCGTGGGCGCCGACGAGGACGCGCTGCCGAAGAACCTGCCCATGGTCAACGAGAGCGTGTCAGCGGAGGGCATGCTCGTCTACGAAGAGTGGCGGCCCACCTACCGACAGGTCGACCTGGGTCGGGGCACCGATTGGATGCGGATCGCGGTGCGTGGGGATGGGCGCTTTCATGTAGAGGTCGACGCAGCCTTCTACGGCCGCCCGACCGTCGTCGCTCAGCAAGGCCTGTTCGAAGGCGCCAAAGGCCAGCCGGTGCTCGACGCGTTCCGTGAAGCCACCGCGCGCCCAGGAGGGATTCGAACCTGCGCCGAGGCCCCCTGCGCTCAGTACGCCCAGCTGAGCCTCTATGACCCACGCGCCAAGGTCTTCGCGCGACGGATCACGCTGTCCGGATTGTGCGATGGCTACCCTCGTGCCCTCGCCAACGCCGCGTGGGACCTCGTGGAACAAGTGACCCACAACGAGGTCACGAGGTCACCCCTGCTCAAACCGGAGCCTTGAGTCGGTGCGCAACGCGTCCGTCCGGCCCCGACGGCCCAAACGTTGGTTCTCGAGGGAAGCGCGCCGCTGCTTGTAGTTCCCGCCGGTGGTCCTTGGTCGGCCGCCGCCGACCGATCCGTCGTTGGAGACGGTTGCGAGCTGTTCTCGACGTCTGACCGTTCGGACGACGTCGGCTACTACGACGCGCCTAGTCCCCGGCGAACGCCCCACCTCTTCTTTGCGGCACGTCGCGAGGAAGCAACGGAGCGCGTCTTCTTTCGTGAGGAGCACGGGCTCCACGGATGGCGAATCTGGACCGAGGTTTCGACATGGCGTCCCTCTCCTCGAGCCGTCGGCGCCCGTTGAGTTGAACCACCACGGGGACCTCTCCTCGAGCGCGTAGGGTGGAGACATACCCCCCGATGGTCGGAATCCCGTGAGTTGTCACTGACGCGTTAGCAACAACTCACGGGTTTTATAGAATGAGGGTATGTCTCTCCGTCGAACGTCGGCGATCCACCCCTGTCACACTGCAGCCAATGACGGAGCTGCGAGGCGTGGACCGCAAGGGCCTCGTCGCCAAAGGGGTACATGATGTGTCAGACGTTCGGCCCTGGAGTTCGGGTCACGTCCGTCAAGGTGGTGTAGCGGGCCATCGCTTCATCCAGGTTTGAGTTCATGCTGAGCGTTGGCGTTTGGGTGCCGGTGTTCTCGTCTGCGTCGAGGGGTTCCCGCGCTTCGCGCGCGACTTCGTCGCCCTCGACCCAGCCTGCGAGCGCCGGGCGGTGTGACTGTCAGGCGGCTGCGGGAGAGCTCCCTCCGCCGCGTTGCGGGAGAGCTTCTCGAGGCTGCCGATGGTGAGGTAGCGGCGAGCGACCTGCCATTCGTCGTGCTGCTCGATGAGAATGGCGCCGACGAGGCGGATGATCGCGTCGCGGTTGGGGAAGATGCCAACGACGTCAGTGCGGCGCCGCAGCTCCCGGTTGAGCCGCTCCTGCGGGTTGTTGGACCAGATGCGTCGCCAATGCTCCTCGGGGAACGCCGTGAAGGCGAGGACCTCCTCGGCCGCGTCGATGAGCATGTCGGCGGCCTTCGGGAAGTTGTCGGTGAGCTGTTCGACGACGCGTCGATGCTGCGCCCAGACTTCCTCCGCGCTGCCTTGCTCGAAGATGCTGCGGACGAGAGTGGCGACTGCGCCCTGGGCGCTCTTCGGCACACGCGTCAGGACGTTTCTCGTGAAGTGGGTTCGGCAGCGTTGCCACCGTGCGCCCACGAAGGTCGAGGCGATCGCGTCTTTCAATCCGCAGTGCGCGTCCGAGGTCACGAGCTGGACGCCCGACACTCCCCGGGCCTTCAGCTCCCGCAGAAACGCCGTCCACCCGGCTCCGTCTTCCCGCGTGATGACGTCCACCCCGAGGACCTCGCGATGGCCGTGCTCGGTCACCCCCACCGCCACCACGCAGGCAACGTTGACTACGCAGCCGCACTCACGCGCCTTCATCACGAGCGCGTCCATCCAGATGTACGGGTAGGCATGCTCGTCGAGACGACGGTTTCGGAAGGAGGCCACCATCTCGTCGAGGCTCTTGGCCAGGTCGCTCACCTGCGACTTGCTGATCCCCTCGATGCCGAGCGTCTTGATGACGTCGTCGACCTTGCGGGTCGAGACGCCGTGAACGTAGGCCTCGGCGACTACGGCCACCAGGGCACGCTCGGAGCGCTTGCGCCGCTCGAGAAGCCAGCCCGGGAAGTACGTCCCTTTGCGCAGCTTCGGGATGGCGAGCTTGATGGTGCCCGCGCGCGTGTCCCACCGGCGCTCACGGTAGCCGTTTCGATAGTTGACCCGGTCCGGGCTCGGTATTCCCTTGGGGGCCCCGCAGAGGCCGTCCGCCTCTGCCTCCATCAGCATGTGAGCCATCTCACGCACCATGCTGCGAAGGACATCGGGGTCTGTTTCCTCAAGAACGTTGCCGAGCACGGCGGGTAGATCCATCCTGTCGACGTCGGTCATCGCGTCGTTCTCCTTTCTGGTTTTTGTCGATCGAAAGGATGACGCGATGGCCGCTTTTCGGACCAACTTGGCGCTGGTCGTTACACCACGTCCGTGGACTCTACTGGAGTTTTCGAGACGCATCACCTCTGGGCATCGAGTTCCTCCACCGGGCGAACACCCCGGCGCGTCGCCTGCCCCGCTGCGAGGCCGGCCTCGAGCGCGTCGCGTACCCGCATCGCCGCCAGCGATCGGGCGTGGGCGCGGAGTGCGTGACGGTGGTTGGTGAGCTTGGTCAACGGCTCGCGGTCGCGCACGTCGACCTCGCGCGGGGTGAGGCTCTATAGGCCTCGAAGGGCCAGACGGGGGAAGGGTCATCCACCTCCCTTCCGGTTCTTTGCGCTTCGCCTGCGGGCCGCATCGAGTTTCGCTTGCGCGACCTGTGCGAGGCCTGCAACCTCGAATGCACCGCCGGGAACCGAAACGAAGAGCCTGCCATCCGCGTCGAAGGCCGCATCGGTGACGCGCTCCTTGAAACCACCGAGCTTCACAAGCCGTCCATCTGGGTCCACAGCGAAGAGCGCCAGACGTGTAGCTGCTGACGTCAACACGGCCACGACCCGACCGTGAACGCGGATGCTCTGAGCTCTTGGGATCACCAAGACGTCCGACTGGGGCCATGCGCCGTCCGCAGTCGAGCCCGACAAGCGCGCAGTTTCCAGGTGGGGCTTGTCTTTCTTGGCCCACGGAAGTGCGTGGAGGACGACCAAGGTCCCGTCGTCGGTGACCCCAAACGCCTGCGGTTGATGGTGCCGAGGCGACTTGTAGCGGTACAGTTGCCCGGAGGGAGTGTGAATGATCGCCATCTGTTTGCCCGCGTCGATCGCTCCGTAGCTACCGTCTCGCGTACAAGTCACCTTGCCCAGAGTCGTCGAAAGTCCTGCCTCCGCGAGTGCCACCTCATCGACCACCACTACGTCGCCATCGCTGCGCGCGAATGCCAAGACAGACACGGGTCGCTGCGAGCCCCCCAGCTCCTCCCATCGCACGCACGCGTGTCCGACCGATGTTCCTCCGGCCGAGACGAAATGCGCTTCTTCGGGAAAGCGATCCCGCAACCTCCTATCTACTGAATCCATCGAGACGACGGGCATCGAGGCGCGCGACTCCAAGGTCAACTTGGCTCTGGTATGCCGGGCGGTCGTGGCGCGCGCCGCCTCGGCCGCTAGCGCTCCTGCCCAGGCTTCATAGAGCTCGTCAATCCCACGCACCTCCCATGCCTCGCGCCCATCGGACACCAGAAGTCGCCCGTCGCTCTCTTCCGCCTTCCAGGCGGTAGGATGCTTGAATACGACTAGCTTCTTCAGTTTGCCCGAGGCCCAACCGTAGACGAGGAAGCGGCCCTTCTCGATCACCACCGCGACAGTACCGCGACGCACGACGATCAGCTGTCGCCCCGTCGACCCACCCGGCAGCTTAGCCTTTGCCTGCGCCACCACTTTGGCTCGCTCGCAGGCCATATCGAGTACGAAGAGACCTACTCGCGTCAGCACTACCCAAAGGTCCCCAAAGTATCCAACCCCGTGGACGCTCGTCTCGGCCGACCACGCCACTTTGGTCGCCATGGTTTCTACGTCGAGCGCGACTACGTCTTTGCCCACGCCCACGATTCCAGCTCTGCCCCCCTCGTGCAGAGCGAGACTCGTCGAGAAGTTGACTGGCTCCGGAGTCTCTATCGCGCGGGGCCTACCGTCCCCGCCGAACAGGAAGAGACCCTGCAGAGAGTTATCGTCGTACCTGCCAGCAATGATGTGTGGCTCAATGGTGCGGAGATGGTAGCCATTCCGACGACGATGGTCGGCATCTCGCGGCGGCTCCGGCTGGCCCACCCGAAGCGCAGCTGCGGTGTGAAGCGCCTGCTGCCTTGGCGTACGGTCCAGTATAGCAGCGGCAGCTAGCTCGACTCCAGACTTCGCGTTCGACGACGCGATACGTTGCGCGAGGATCGCACGCCTCGCGGCCTCACGCAGCGCCTCGAACTCATCGAGTGGCGCAGCTTCCAGCAAGCTAGGGTCGACCGGGCGTCTAGCTCCCCCTTCCGGGTAGGGCGGCCCCGGTATAGGCCCCGGCCGCTGCGCCTCCGACCATTGGTCCCAAGCGCCTGTGCCCGCTTCGCGTCGACCCCAGAACAGCACATCCTCAATCGGGCACATACCGTGCAGCGAGGTCAGGAAAGACGCCACCTGCCTGAACATGCCACGGGTCCCGCGACTCCACCTCTCGCCGAGCGAGAATCGCGCCACTCGCCCTGACCAAAGCCATGGGGCGCGCGCCGCTCTCGCCGGACCCGTCGCGAAGGCGGTCTCGAACGCCGTCGCAAGGCGCTCCAGTTGGGTTGCCGTGGGAGGCTTCGCGAAGGCGACCTCGTAGTGGTGTCCGTCGTTGGCGCCTTCAAACCAATCGGACGGCTCACAACCGTAGAACCGAAACGCATACGACACGTGTGGCTCATGCCTCGGACGGCGCCGGCCGTCACGTACACATGGCGGCGAAGCCATCCGCCGGGATGGCTATCCAGGGTCGCTCTGCCCCTCCGGTAGCCGCGCGAGAGCGTTTCGGAGGGCAAGATCGAGAAGGGTACGGGCTAGGCATTGTCGCGGGATGCCGAAGTTGGGCCTTCCAGCTCAAGTTGTGGATATGAGGACCATGCTGGTGGAGAACCCCGAGGGAGCCGACGAGCAGCGGCCCCTCGTCCATCCGTGAGGCTCTACGGCCGCAGGCGGAGGTGCTCGGTCTTGCCCGGCAAGAGCCAGCGGTCCAGGAACTCCCAGTCCTCGCCGCCTTCGTCAATCTCAGCGCGATAGTCGTAGCAACCCATGTGCACCTCGGGCCAGCTGAGTGTTCCTCCGGGAGCAATGACTCCGTCGCCCAACACGTTGCCCCAGTCGGAGGTGCCGCATGGTTTGATCCATAAGAAGGGCACGGTGAACTCCGACTCGTTCGACACCAAGATGCTACCCTTGTAGGACTGGGGGTCATCGGGAGGCCCGTTCAGGTCAACACAGACCTGCTCCACGCAGACGCCTTTGCAGTCGTTGTTGAATTCGCACGCGCTGCCCGCTGCGCCGTCCTCATCTTGAGAGTCGACGGCGCAGCCGCTCGAGAGTGCGGCGGCCACGACGAGGCTACAGGTGGAGACTCGGCGGGATAGCTTCATGTCCGTTCCTTGTAGCACGGTGAGACAGCTCAGCATGGCTGCACTACCACGAGCAGTACCGTTCGGTAGGTGTGACGAGAGCGGTCCGCAACCGCGAAGGAGCTGCCATGAGGCCGGGAGTTTGGAAGCTCTTCGTCGGAGCTTGCATATTCTTGGACTACGGCAGCAGGCGGATCTGCTGGGTTTCACCCGCCGTGAGTACGATGTCCTCGAACTCCCAGAATCCAACGTCTCCCCCAGCCTCGGCGCGAAAGTCGTAGCAACCGATGGGAACATCACTCCAGGTGACACTTCCTCCGCCGGGAATGATCTCGCTACCCAGCAGGTCTCCGCTCCACTCGGTTGCACCGCAACCTCTGGCCTGGAAGAAGAGAACGGTGGTCTCCGACTCGTTCGAGACCAAGAGGGTGGCCGTATCCTCGCCCCCATCCGGGGGTGGCCCCCCATCGCTCGGGTCGACACAGACTTGCTCCTGGCAAATGCGGTCTCCCTTGCAGTCGTTGTCGGATTGGCAGGCGCCGCCCTCCTCGGTGTTGTCGGGGGGAACGCTTCCTCGGTCATCGTCGTCTTCATCTCGGGATTCGACGGTGCAGCCGCTCCAGAGTGCGGCAGCTGCGACGAGGCTTAAAGTGGCGATTCGGCGGGATAGCTTCATGTCTGTTCCTTGCGTGTTCATGGGTTGAGGGATGAGATGCTTCAGCGCCGCTCCCACTCGAATTCGAAGTTGTTGAAGATGCCGTCGGCGTCGCATTTCATCTCGTCGTCATCGCCCCGCATCTCGCAATCCATGGTGAAGTCGAGAGACGCGCAGTCGCCGTCGCATTCGAGATCGACCTCGTAGCGGTCGGTTCCGTCCTCTCTCCACTCCACGTCGTATTCGATCGCGATCAGGCGCCCCTCAGACGTCACCCAGATGAGCGCGGCCCCCCTCTCGTCTTCCTCGAGCTCGAGCTCGTCTCGCTGTCCTCCTAGCTGCTCCGAGCTCTCCCAATCGCCGATGATGGCGGGCTGGGCGCAACCCGTTAGCCCGATGCAACCGCTCAGCATGGCTGCGCAAAACGTCAGCAGTCTGGTTCGATCGTTCCACTTCTCTTCCATGTCAGTTTCTCCTCGAGTCATCGCGCCGCGATGGGCGCCGCCGCCGCTGGCTCCGTCGGTGGGCTGCGGTGCCGCTTCGTCCGCGGCCAGCGCCAGGGATTGCACACGAGGGGCCAACCGAATCGCCGCCCGTCAAAACGAAGGCGCGGGAGCCCCCGTCGTCGACGTTTCGGTGAGTTGCGAGGGGATCAGCCGAGACCCATCGTTCGCGCGAACTGTTCACGAGCGGATGTGAACAGTTCGTCGACGGTTGGCCACGACTTGACCCTTCTCGATGCCGCGAACGGCAGCGGCGAGGGCAAGGCGTCCACAATCCACGACGGGAAGGGGCGGCAAAAGGCTGAGACCTCGTGTGGCACACCCCGTGCCTTGGTGGACACCATGAGCGCTTCGACAGCTGCGATGGATGAAACGCTCGGCAACGACTCGCGTCAGGCGAGGGACGTCGAGAGCCAACTCGCGCGCACGCCGGTTCCCATCCTGACGATCCTCTACCATCCGGATCTGTCGCGGGTTGGAGAGCGCTCGTGGCTCAATGATCCCGGCAGTCGAGACGGCATACGGCTATCGCGAATCTACCCCGCCTTCGGTCGCCCCGGAGGCGACACCCACTTCCCTCTCGCAGACCTGCACCTCAGTCGTAAGCCGCACACGATGCGGATCTCTTCTCAGGGTGAGGTCAGTCTCGTCGTCTCTCCCCACGGCAACCTCGTGCGCATCGATGGAGAGCTCGTCCGCGGGCAGCAGCGGTTCTCCCCCGAGCGGCTGGCCTCCGGCGTCGTGATCACCCTCGAGGAGCGGGTGGTGCTGCTCCTTCACCACACCCTACCCGAGCACGTCGCGGAGTCGGAGCCGTTGGGGCTCGTGGGGGATAGCTGGCAAATGGCGGAAGTTCGCGAGCAGATCCGTCGCGTCGCCGATCACGACGTTCCGGTACTCGTACGGGGTGAGTCCGGCACCGGGAAGGAGCTCGTCGCGACGGCCCTCCACGGGGCCGGGGGTCGTTCTGGAGGGCGGCTCGTGAGTGTGAACATGGCCGCGCTCGTACCGAGCACGGCCGCGGCGGCGCTCTTCGGTCACACGCAGGGAGCGTTCACCGGGGCCAATCGGGCGAGCGGGGGCTACTTTGGTGAGGCCGACGGCGGAACGCTCTTTCTGGACGAAGTCGGAGAGACGCCCTCCGAAGTCCAGCCCGCCCTGCTGCGTGCGCTCGAGAACGGTGAGGTCCAGCCGCTCGGCGCCGCCGGCTCCCTCGAGCGGGACGTGAGGCTCGTGACGGCCACCGATTGCGATCTCGAAGACGCGGTCTCGAAGGGACGGTTTCGGTTGCCGCTGCTTCAACGTCTCGCCGGCTACGAGATCTTCCTTCCGAGACTGCGCGACCGGCGCTGCGACATCGCCCCGCTCCTGCTGCACTTCCTGCGCGACTACACGCGGCGTCGCGACCTCGACCACCTCCTCGAACGGGTCGAACAACCGTGGCTGCCGGCCGCACTCGTGACGGCCGCTACCCTGGCCCCCTGGCGGGGCAACGTGAGAGAGCTCAAGAACTTCGCGCGGCGACTCGTCATCGACTGGGGGGACGCGAATCAGATCGGACCGCGGGCGCAGCTCAACCTCTCGGACGAAGTCGAGGCGAGCCCTCCCTCCGAGCCCGTACCCTCATCGCGCCCCGGCCCGCCGTCGCGGCGAAGCCTCTCCGAGATCTCGGACGCCGAACTGACCGACGCTCTCGCGCGCAACGATCACCGCCCCGGGAGGACCGCCCGTGATCTCGGGGTGTCGAGAACGTCGCTCTATGCGCTGATCAACAAGAGCAAGAGCGTGCGCAAGGCGGCGGATCTCGAGGCCGACGAGATAGCCCAGGTCCTCCACGCCAGCAGCGGGGACATGGTCGAGGCCGCTCGACGCCTCAAGGTCTCGAAGCGAGGCCTCACGCTACGCATGCGCCAGCTGCAACTCGGAGACGCCTGAGGCCTCGACCAGAGCGTCGCTGAGCTCCCGCGCCGTGGCGAAGCGCTGGCGCGGGTCTCGAGACGTCGCGCGGGTGAACCACCGGTCGAGGTCGGCCGGTATCGTCGCAGGTACGAGCGCGGTGGGGGCGATGCGAGCCCCGTACTGCACCTGGGCCGCGACCTGCGCCGGGAGCGAGCCCGAGAAGGCGGCGACGCCCGTCAGGCACTCGAAGGCGACGACGGCCACCGACCACAAGTCGTGGCTGGGCTGCAGCCGTGTGGACCGAAAGCGGTCGGGCCCCATGTAGCGCGGCGTTCCGAAAGCAGCCGGCGCAGCCCCTCGCTCCGCCGCGGCGCCGAAGTCGATGAGCCGCACCCCCTCGCCGGTGAGCACGAGGTTGTCCGGCTTGATGTCCCCGTGCACGTAGCCAGCGCGGTGAACGTCTTCCACCGCTCGACATAGCCCCACGATCACTTCGATGGTGTGCTTGAGGTCGAGTCGACCGCAGCGAGCGAGGTGCTGGCGAAGCGTCACCCCCCGAAGTTGCTCCATGGCAATGAAGGACGTGTCGCGGGCTGACTGCGTGTCGAAGACCATCGGCACCCTCCGGCTACCAATCCCGCGCGCAATGGCCGCCTCCTTGGCAAGCCGCTGCCGCGCGGCGCGATGCACCGCCATCCCGGGATGCAGGAGCTTGAGCGCGACCGAGCGGCGCAGCTCTCTCGAGGAGGCGCGATAGACCGTCGCCGAACCTCCGCGGCCCAAGACCTGAGCCAGCGTGTAGCAAGACACGGAGGGCGTGGCGCTGCGGACCGAGGGCATCATCATGGGCTCACAGACCGCAAGCCTCGTGCCGACCCCAAAGCGCCGATCTCGGCCATTGCGCGCGGCCATTGTCTACGATCGTAGAATCGGCGACGTGAACTGTCTTCGAACCGCGACGAACTGTTCGCCAACGGTCTGCGCCGACCGTTGAACGAGTGGCTTGCACACAGATTCGGCTAGTTGGCGTGGCACGCGACGTGGATTGGAAGGAGCCGTGGACCCTCGAGGCTGTGCGGTTGCCTCCGCTTCATCGCTCTGCTTCACTCCCCTTCGCGCGAGTTGGGGGAGCTCATTGGCGGCCACGGAGATCGAACGACTCCAGACGGAGAACAAGCTCTACGCGACGCTGCTCGCGTTGGCCGGAAGCACGGAAGTCTCCCCCTTTCTCGAAGGCGCGCTCGAACTCATCGTCGCGCTGAGTGGGGCCGACAGAGCCTATATCGAGCTGGTCGATACGACCGAGACCGGGCTCACCGACGAGCCCACCTGGTGGCTGGCCAAGGGCTTCGCCAACGACGAGATCCGCCTCGTGCGGGATACCATCTCCACCGGGATCATCGCGCAGGCCCTCGCCACCGGACAGCCCGTTCGCACCGACGATGCGACGGCTGACCCTCGCTTCGCCGCGCGCGGCAGCGTGCAAGCGAAGAGCATCGGTGCGGTGTTGTGCTGTCCGGTCATCGGAGACGAGGGTGAGGTTCGCGGCGTGGTTTACCTGCAGGGTGCAGCGCCCTTCACGGAGGAGGTGAACGCCACGCTGTCGGTGTTCGCCGAACAGCTCGCTCCTCTGGCCGCACATACCGTGGCCAGGCATCGACTCTCTCGCGCGGCCGACGCGACCGCGCCCTACCGCGCCAAGCTCGAGGGCAGCGAAGCGCTGGCTGGAACGAGCTTGGCCCTCGCCGGGGTGCTCAAGACCGTGACCGTGGTCGCGCCCCTCGACATGCACTTGCTCATCACCGGCCCCACCGGCACCGGAAAGACGGCGCTGGCACGGCTCGTGGCATCGAACGGTCGGCGGGCCAACGGGCCCTTCGTCGAGCTCAATTGTGCGAGCCTGCCGGACGAGCTGTTCGAGAGCGAGATGTTCGGGGCCAAGGCCGGAGCGCACTCGAGCGCGACGCGCGACCTTCAGGGCAAGGTGGCCGCCGCCGAGAGGGGCACCCTCTTTTTGGATGAGGTGGGAGAGCTCACGCCTCGAGCGCAAGCGAAGCTGCTGCAGTTCCTTCAAGACCTCACCTACTACCCCCTTGGCGGCACCCAACCCGTCAAGGCCGACGTTCGCATCATCGCCGCCACGAACGTGCCCATGAATGAGCTGCGCGATGAGGCTCGGTTCCGCCAAGACCTGCTCCATCGCCTCGGAGTGATGCCCATCGAGCTTCCTGCCCTGGCCGCTCGGCGCGCCGATATCGTGCCGATGGCCAGAGCGCTGTGCGAACGTGCCTGCCGGCGGCACGGCTTCGAGGCCTTGCGGCTATCGGGCGGCGCGGAGAACGCGCTCTACTGCGATCCCTGGCCCGGCAACGTCCGGGAGCTGAGCAACGTCGTCGAGCGTGCCGTCGTCATGGCACAGAGTGAGGGACGCGACGTCGTCGAAACCCGGGATCTCCATCCGCAGCGGGAAGAGGGCGCACCGAGCTACCACGAGGCGATGCGGAAGTTCCAACGAGGGTTGGTCATGAATGCGCTCTCGGCCACAGACGGCAACGTCGCCGCCGCCGCTCAGCGCCTCGATGTAAGCCGCGCCTACCTCTACCGCCTCATCCAGACCTTCGGGCTCCGTCGTGCATGATCACGTCGACATCGTGAGGGACTACACGGCGTGGGTCCGGGAGGCGACGCTCCCGCTCATCGAAAGCTGGGCCCGTGAGCACGGCGCCAATCATGCCTTCTACCGGCTGATGCTCGACTACCCTCTGCGGCCCGCCAAAGGGCTTCGTCCCGCCCTATGCCTCGCGGCGTGCCGGGCCCTGGGAGGAAGCGAGGACGCCGCGCTGCCGACTGCGGGCGTGGTCGAGCTGTTGCACAATGCCTTCCTCATCCACGACGACGTCGAAGACCTCAGCCTCGAGCGCCGGGGTCGACCGACCCTGGCCGCGGAATACGGGTCGGCCATTGCCGTCAACGTCGCGGACGGCATGCTGGGCCTCGCCCTCGTGCCTCTCTTGGAGAACACCGAGACGATCGGACTCGGCGCCGCCCTCCGCATCCTCGAGCGGGTGGTGAAGACGGTGCTGGTGACCGTCGAGGGCCAGGCCACCGAGCTACAATGGGTGCAAGAGAACCGGTGTCGATTCGAAGCCGGCTATCGTGAGGCCTACGAGGCCCTCGTACGCGCCAAGACGGCCGAGTACAGCTTCATCACTCCCGTGACCTTGGGGGCGATGACGGCCGGGGCGGACGCCGCCGTCACGTCGACGCTGGATCGGTACGCCTCTCACTTGGGCGTGGCGTTTCAAATCACCGATGACTTGCTCAACCTGGATCCCAAGGCCGAGGGGTACGGCAAAGAACGAGCGGGAGACCTTTGGGAGGGCAAGCGCACGCTCATCCTCCTTCACGCCCTCGCCCGCGCGGGCGATGTCGAGCTCGACCGGGCGAGAGCCGCCCTCGGTCGGGAGCGCCCGCGACGGCTGGCGCTGGGGAACCAACTCGAAGCGATGCGCGCCGCGGGGGATCTGAGTGAGGCGGCCCATGCGAAGCTTCGACATGCGTGCGGCCTCGACCGCGAACGCACGGCCGCCGACGTCACCTTCCTCGAGGCCCTGATCGAGCGCTACGGGGGTATGGAGTACGCACGCAGCGTGGCGCTCGAGCACGCGAGCAGTGCCGCGTCGGCCCTGGATCGCTGCGACGGCCTTTCCCCCGGGCACGACCGGGACTTTCTTCACGCCCTGGTGCGATACGTGGTGGAGCGACTGAAATGAGCAGCCGTACTGCCAAGGCAGACGACCTGGCTCGCCGACTACTCGCCGAGCGCGATGGCGTGTCCGCTTCTCCGCCCCCAGATGTGCCCCCCGAGGCCCCCGCCGGCATTGGCCGGTGGCTGCGCCGGGTCAACCACCCGCGCGCCGTGGCGTTCGCCCATTGGTACGACGGCTTGCTACGCGTTCATCAAGCCGCGGCGCAGGTGCTCACAGAGCAGGATGGGCGCGACCACATCGCAGCCCTCGGAGAAGACCCCTCGGGGCTCGAAGAGCTCCTGCTCGGGATCCATCGTTGGCTGCTCGAGCATCCCGTGGCCGCCAAGGCCGCTTTCCGCGCCTTGGTACGAGAGGGCCGCGCCTTCGCCGACACCGAAGAAGGCGCCGCGCTCGAGCAGCGACTGCTGCGCTCATCGAAGATGCAGAGCGCCAGCCTGCTCTTCCGGTCGTTGAGCATGGGTCTACTCAACGACGACAGCGACGGGCTGCTGCCCTCAGCCTACGTCGACAACGTATTGCGGCTCATTCAGTCCGATCGGGTCGAGCTCGTCCTCGCGCGCCTCGGGCGACGCCCTCGGGGAGGCGGATCTTGAGCGGACCGCGCCGACCGCAGCGAGCCCCTCGCGACCCCGAGGGGTGGGTGGCCGCAGTCATGGGCCTTCGCGCCAGACTCGACCGATGGGCGGTCGCGGTGGAGCGGGCCGCCGCGCCCGACCTCGAGTCGCGGTGGGCCGAGACCGACCGTTGGGTCGATGCGTGCCTGGGCCTCGTGGCCCTTCGCCATCGCCTACATGGCGCGGTCGATGTGCTGGCCACGCCACGCTCCAGCACAGAGCACACCCAGTCCTCGCGTCGTGCGGAGGATATGCTGCGGTGACCGTGCGCCCGCACGTGCCTCTCGAGCGGGATGACTTCTGGCGCTGGCCGGCCGTCACGAACCTTTCGTCCTACAAGGAGTGGCACCATTTCATCGTCACGACCGACGACCTGTGCCTCCTCATCAACTTCTCCTTCGCGAATGGCGCCCTGCGGCTCATCGTCATGGGCACCGCGTACGGGTGGACGGGGGTCGTCGAGCATCACCGATGGGCCGACGCCGAGCTTCGGAACGGTACCGAGCTCCGTGTCGGGGGTCACCGGCTGTCGATCGCCGACGACCGCTACGAGCTGGAGGTACGCACGCCGGAGATCACCCTCGAGCTGGTCTTTCGGCCTCGCGCGCAGCCCATGGTAGCGCGGGAGCACCCCATCGGCGGAGGTCGACGCCTCAGCTGGCTCATCTGTCCCCTCATGGCGGTCGACGGCTGGGTCGATACGACCACGACCCGTCATGCGGTCGCGTCGGCCGTGGGGTACCACGACCACAACTGGGGCAGCTTCGACTGGGGCGACGACTTCGTGTGGGAGTGGGGCATCGTCTACCCGGAGGATCCGAGGGGAGACTGGGCTGCCGTATTCAGCAGCCTCATGAACAAGGCACGCACGCTCACCACCCTGGAGCAGGTCCTGGTGTGGCACCGCGGCGACAATCGACTCGCACTCGCCAATGGTGATCTCGAGGTCGAGACCATGGGGCGACGCTCGGTCGCTCACGCCTGGACGCTACCGCCCGTGATGCGGCTCGTGGCTCCCGGTGCTTACGGGGACGTTCCACACCATCTTCGCGTGCACGGCCAGCGCGGCCGCGATCGCCTCGAGCTCGACCTCGACTTCGTCGACCACGCTCGTCTCGTCGTTCCCAGCGAGCGCGAGCCCCTCGGCGTGGTGAGCATCCACGAGTGCATTGCCCGCGGCACGCTCTCGGCGGTTGTGGGTGGAGAGCAGTTCGGTGGCGCTGCCCGCGGGATATTCGAGATGGTGCGCCATGGATAGCGTACGACGGCTCGTCGAGGACAGCCTCGTCACCCTCACGGCGGAGGCGCCGGTGCACGCGCGCATGCTGGCGGACCTACTCCATGGCCACCGCCTCGTGGTCGAGGTGGGCCGAGAGCGCTTCGCCGTCCAGGGTCGCGATGGCGAGGTCTTCCTCTGCGGTCGAACGGACGACGACGTAGGAGGCCTGAACCTTCGGGCGTCTCCGGAGACCATCCTCTCTCTGCTGCAAGGACGGGCCCGCGTGGTCGAGCTGCTCGCGGGCGACGAGCTGTTCGCACGAGGCTCGAGCGAGCAGCTGCAAACGACCTCGCGCGCCCTCCACATCGCCCTGCACGGATTGATTCGCACCTCATCGGGCGCCGAGCTCCTTCGGCGACTCGAACACATGACAGAAGGAACATCATGAGCAACGACGGAACGGGTAGTAGCCGCGTCCCGAAGAAGAACGAGCACGCCGACGACGGCGGACCCGGCAACGAGAAGTTCGATTGCACGGAGTACAGGAGAAACGTCCTCGTACTCGGCGCGGGGATCACTGGCCTCACGGCGGCGCACGAGTTGGCGGAGCGAGGCTTCGGCGTCACCGTGGTGGACCGCACGCCCCCCTCTGTGGGCGAGCTGCTCTACCGGCTACAAGGACGGTTCCTAGGAGAAGCAGGGGAGGTGCTACAGACCGCACTCGCCGCGGACAACTGGTGGCAATCCCTTCTCGACGAAAGCAAGCCACTGGCCGACATCATCAGCGAGTCGCTCGGTCCCGATGTGGGGGGCATCGCACGCACCCAATGGCCCACGTTGCCAGAAGAGGAGTGCATCACCCCGTGGAGCGGAAACACCGGAAACAAGCTCCCCTTGAAGCCGTTCCCCCCCATGGCCAGCCCGGTCGTGACGGACCGCCCTGACCCATATGACCCGACTTCCGACGTCCGGGTCGGGACGGTGGAGCCCGACCCTGACGCGAACGATCCGGGCGCGCAGACGAAGCAGTGGCGCAAGTTTCTCCAGGATGCGCGCGACGTGATCCAATCGAAGGTCGACGGCGAGGAGCTGAGCACCGTGGTGCTCGTGCCCGTGCTCTACGTCGACGCCACATCTGAGGACCGCCAGGCCAGCGAACAACGCGCCATTCGATCCGCCCGTCGGATGCTAGAGACGGTCTACAGCAGTGGAGGCGAACTCTCTGCTTCTCTCGTAGAACGCATCGCGCCATTCATCGCCGTAGAATGGACGGACGGCCCCCCCAGCGCCGACATGGGATTCCGGGTGGTGCTTGGACGACGTCTCGTTCCCGCCGAGCATGGCTACCGCTTCTTCGCCGGCTTCTATCGACACGTCCGCGACACGATGAAGCGCACGCCGATTTGGGATCGCCGGCTGGGGCGATTCACCAAGCGACGCACCCACGACAACCTGGGCGAAGTGCCGTGGCAGTCGATCGCCGATCCCGTGCGTCCCTTCACCACTGCGTTTCGTCGCAAGCCGCCGCGCACGCTGGGCGAAGCCATGCAGCAGTACCGGCGCCTTCAACGAGAGCTCGGGTATCGCCCCTCGGACATGCTTCGCTTCATGTTGCGTCTGCTGCGGTTTGCCACCAGCTCCACCGAGCGGCGCGCAGGATGCTACGAGAACCTCACGTGGTGGGACTTCTTATCGTTGCGCGATCTGCGGTCGTGTCCGGATAGTCTCGCCATCGTGGACGACGTAGCTCAAGGGAACCCAGAACCCGAGCGGCTGCCGTATGGGGTCCGAGCGGAGGATGCGCTCAACTTCGCGCCACAGGCGCTCGTCGCGATGCGCGGCGATGCCGCCGACGCCCGCACGCAAGGCAACATCACCCTCCAGCTGGTGATGGACAACCTCGGCCTGAGCGAGATGACCGACTCGACCCTCAACGGTCCGACGAGCGAGGCTTGGTTCCACCACTGGCGCGACTACCTCGAACGGCAAGGGGTGAGCTTCGTCTACGGCCTTCCCCACCGCCTCGTGCGTCGGGTCGTGACACGAACGATCGAGACGACCCCCACGCCACCTCCCCTTCCGCCGAACTGCATCCCGATCGGTGAGAGACTCTGCCTAACCTTCGAAAACGCCGTCCCGGGGCAGCTTCAAGACCAGACCTTCCACTACGTCGTGGTGGCCACCGACCCGCTTGGCGCTGGCGAACTGTCGCAGGAACTGGACGCGCCATGGCCAGTAGCGCTGCGAGAGTATGTCCAGTCTGACCAGGGCGATCCGCGAACCGATGTGGTAACGCAAGCGGCAACGGGTCGACGATTCGAGCGCTACCAGACCATCACCGGCATCCAGCTCTTCTACGCTTCGAAGGTGGGCGCGGCTGATTCGCACATCTACTACGCGCGCTCACCGTGGGGCCTGTCAGCGGTGTCGCAGTATCAATACTGGCGGCCGTACTTGAGCGGCGGCACCACACGGTTCCTCGGCAATCTTTCAATCGATCTCGGTCGATGGGACCCCACGCCCGATCCGAGCCAGCTCTGGCCAGAGGGTTTCCGGCTTCCCAATACCTACGGTCGCGTAGGCCTCGCCGACGCGGTCGAGCGTCAGATTCATCGCTGCTCGGGACAGCTCATGCAAGGTCGTCAGCCTACATGGCTGTACTCGTACATCGACGCCTACATCGAGTTCGGCGCTAACGGTCTGCCGCAGCGCAACCTCTATCCCTATCTGATCAACCCAGTGTCCGATTGGGCCCATCGTCCTGCCGGCGATCCCTGGTCGCCCTCCGATCCGATCGGTTGGCTTCGCATCCCTGGGTCGTCGTTGGATGAGGGGGGTGACGATCTCTGGCGACGGTGGCGTCCGCTTCGCGCCTGGGAATCCCCCGTGAACGATATGCATGGCGTCCCCGACGGCTACCCCATCCTCTACGGGAGCCTCGTCTACGCCGGCATCTACATGCGCACGTTCACTCGGCTCAACTCGATGGAGAAGGCAAACGAGTCGGCCCGTCACGCGGTCAACGCCATCCTCGATCACCTCACCTTTCTCCACGCAGAGGGCGACAAGACGCGACTCGTGCCCGAGGGAACCGACCTCGAACGGTGGGCCGGCGGGCCAAGCGAGACGGCCGCGCCGCACTACGCACCGACGCCATTCGGGGACTACTGCCAGATCTGGAACCCCGAGCGCCACGAACCGGTGGATCTCGAGTTCATGAAGCAGATCGACGCGTGCTTGTTCCGCGGCGCCGAGGATACGTCCACCGAACCCTACCCGATGGATGCACCCAGCGGCCCGCCGCCCCAGGGTCCGGACCGGCCTCACCTGTTCGATCTGCTTAGGATCGATGAGCTCGCCGACTACGTCGAGACCGACGCGCAGATGGACCGCGTGCTCGAGATCCTCTCGAGCTGCGCCTGCGAGCTGCGGTTGGTCGACATGCAGTCCACCAACCAGTTGTGGGGCGCGATCACCGCCGCCCGCGACCGCATCCTCGATGTGATGGCAAGCTACCGAAGCGGCGGCGCCAGGGCCTGAGCGAAGCACTGGGGCGCGTCGATTCCTGCCGCCGCCAGGCCCTCGTCCCCGGGGTCGAAGGCCAAGCGGAGGGCATCGGCGTGCCACCGCATACCCTGGTCGAGATAGGCCTGCTGCGCCTCGGCCACCCGGGATGTGTCGCTGGCATGTAGCGACGCCATGACCGCGAGGCCGTGTGCGCGCGAAAGCGGGTGTCCATCGCGAAGCATGGCGCGCGCGAGGCGCCGCGCGTCTCGCTCGAGGTCTCGCGACGAAGCGGGGCGCTCGGAGGGGTCGAGGCGCGCGGCGTGCAGCGCCGCCTTCGCGCGGAGGAAGCGCAGGTCGGCGCTGACGTACTTGACCCGCAGGAGCAGGGCCTCCTCGATGCGAGGCCACAAGCGGTGCGCCCGCTCGTAGGCCTCGGCTGCGCGGCCCTCGTAGAGTTCGAGGTACGTGAGGGCGACGAGGTTGTGGTAGTCGGGCGTGCGGAAGGTGTCCTCCGGCCAGTCCTGTGTCTGCGCGTCGCGCGAAAGACGCTCGAGATGAAGGAGGTCGGCGCATTGGCGCTTGGCCTCGGCGACATCGTTCGTCGCGAGCCACGCCAACACCGCATGGCTGCTCCGAGCCACGTTGAGCGCATGCGGGTCGTTGCGCTCGGTCGCATCCGCAAGCGTCACCGCTTGCTGGGCCTTCAACGGGTCGAGCCGCCCGAGATGCGCCAGCGAGGTGAGCAGGTACATCGCGTTCACCGAGCGCTCGAAGCTCGCCCCCAGGGACGGATCGCTCAGCTGCGCCTCGGCGTCACTTGCATGAGCCGCGGCGGTGGCCCAGTCCCCCTGGAAGCTGGCCACGGCGCCGCGGCCCACCGACAACCAGCCGGCATCGAACGGGTTGGGCGTCTGCGCGAGAATGGCCTCCGCCCGGTCGAGCAGTCGGCCCGCCCGCCAATCGAGGAACTTCCCCCCGATGGTTGCTTCTGCCCCGGCCTCCAGGGTGAGGGTACGCACGAGTCGCGAGGGATCGCCGAGGCGCTTCGCGTCGCGATGGTGCAACAGCAGCATCACATCCGCCAGGGCATGGTTGACGTGGATGAGACCATTGGTGGCCATCCACAGCGCCTCGGCGCGTTCCTCGAGGTCGGTGTTGTCTGCGCCCGCCGCCATCTGGAAGGTGACCTTGGGATCGGCGGCGATGAAGGCCGCACGACGGGCGAGCGAAGCCGCGACGGTCTCGCGGTGCGAGCGGGGGATGCGAAGGCCGAGGGCCGAGAATCGCTCGCGCAGCAGGCGGTAGCCGTCGGCGATGGATCCACCGTGGAGGTACTGCTCGGCCGCTTGGGTGAGGATCGGAGCGCCGTTTCCGCCGTCGAGCGCAGCCACTTGCTCGAAGGCACCACCAGCGCGCTGGGCGAGACCGGCCTTGGCGTAGGCGTTGCCAAGCGCGGTGATGAGGCTGGCGCGGTCTTCGCTCTGCTCGCCGAGCCAGTCCACCGCCTGCTCGTAGTGGCTCGCGGCTTTGCGAAAGGCGAGCTGCTCGAGCGCCCGCTCCGCGGCACGACGTGCAAAGGTTCCCGCCTTGGTGACGCGGCCTGCCCGGTGATGATGATGAGCGAGCTGCTCGCTGGCTTCCACGCCCGAGGCCTCGTAGGCGAGGGCGAGGGCGTCGTGCAGCGCTCGTCGGCGGGGCTCGGTGAGAATCTCGTCGCGCGCCCGCCGGATCTGGTCGTGAAACGGGACGACGTGGGGCTCACGGTGCCCGGTCACGTCTCGTGCGAGGCCACGTTCCTGGAGGGCGATGAGCGTGCTCGGCGGCGCAGATGCCGGAAGCGCCCGCAGGGCGACCGAGCTCGGAACGGGCCAGGGCGAAACGGCGAGCAGGTCGACGAGCTCTCGTTCGACCTCATCGAGCTCGTCGATCCCATCGTTGATGAGCGCGCCAAGCTTCAGCACATCTTTCGGAAACGAGCCGCGGCCGGAGAGCAAACGACGGGCGACCTCACGAATGAGGATCGGGTGTCCTCCCGTGGCGGCGATCACATCCTTGGTCAGGCCCTTGGCGCGCTCGCCCACGAGGTCTTCGAAAAGGCGCACGGTGAGGTCGGGCCTCAAACCGCCCAATCGAATCTCATCGGCGCCTTCGAGGATCGCCACCGCATCGCCACCGGGGGAGGCCGCCTTGACGTCTTCGGGCCGAAACGTCACGACGAGCAGCAATCGGGCGGGCCCCCCTGCCTTCAGGGTCGCGGACAAGAGCTCCACTGCGTCTGCCTCGATCCAGTGGATGTCCTCGAGATGAAGAACGACCGGTCGAGCACAGGTGAGCGCATCGAGCAGGCGGCGAATGGCCGCAAATCCACGACGGCGAAGGGTGACGTCGTTGGCCGACGCCGCTTCAGGTGTCGTCGCCTCGGTCTGAATGTCCGGGAAGAGGCGAGCGGCCGCTTCGAGGAGCGTGGGATCGGGTGTCCCTCGTTCTGCGAGGTTCCCCACGAGCTGCTCGACGACCTCGTCGAAGCCGCCGAACGCCACGTGCTCGCGAGGGTGACAGCGACCCCGCAACACGATCGCATCTGGCGTAGAAGCCAGCAGGTGGTCGACCAGCGTGCTCTTGCCCACGCCTGAGGAACCCGTCACCTTGACGATGGTCGTCGTGGTCGCATCTTGTGACGCCCGCCAGTGTGCCCGCAGCTGGGCGAGCTCTTCGTCGCGACCTACGAAATGGTCGGACCGATCGTCGGGGGAGGATGCGGTGGAGGTAGGGGCCGGAAGGGGATCGGCCGATAGTTCTCTCAGTGCCTCCCGGGCTTCTCCGAGTCCCGGTCGTTGCTCCGGTGCCGAGGCGAGGAGTGCTTCGAGCAGCCGGGCCCACGCATCACCCGCCACAGGCTCCACCGTCTCTCCGACCGGCTCGCGCGGCCGAGGCGGATTGCCGCACAGCACGTGGAAGAGGGTCGCCCCCAGAGCATAGACGTCGCTTCCGGGATGGGGGGCGTGCCCCTGAAACAGCTCCGGGGCCATGTAGCCCGGCGTACCGGCCAGAGCATGTCGGTCGGATCCGTAGCCCGCGCCGCCTTCGAAGGTGGTGGTGAGGCCAAAGTCGGCGAGTCGAACCTCACCCTCGAGGTCGACGAGCACGTTCTGGGGTTTGACGTCGCGATGGACCAAGCCCGCCTCGTGCAGAGCGCCGAGCGCATCGATCAGCGCATGGGCAAGACGGGGGAGCTCGCGCAGACGCGCTTCGTCGATTCCTGCGGCGGGCGTCGCGCCCCCCATCGCTTCGGCCGCAAGGGCGCCGAGGGTGGTACCGAGTCCGAGCGTGCTCGCGTGCATCGCCGCATCCGGGGCGCGACACCACGCGGCGAGATCGTGGCCCTCGATCAGGTCCATCGTGAAGAAGGCGTGGTCGGGACCCACCTCGAGGTCGAGCATGGGCAAGAGTCGCGGATGGTGCAGCCGGGCTCGGACGCGGAACTCGGCCTTGAGTCGGCTCACGCTCTCCGGCTTGGGCGAGCGCATCGACTTCAACGCGATCTCGCGCCCGAGGCGACGGTCACGCGCCCGAAACACCACGCCCATTCCCCCTTGTCCCAGGACTTCGATCGGCTCGTAGCGCTCGTGCTTGGGAAAGCTGTACGACATCGTGCTCGACTTCCGGAGAACGGAAGGGCTTCACTTTGCCTCGATATCGACGGTGCGTGAACCGTTCGTGAACGGTTCGCAACGTCGACCTCAACGGTTCAGCCGGTCACGATGCGGTCGCGCTCACGCCAGGTACCGCCACGCAGCCCATTGGGCACGGATCATGCTCGTTCAGGCGAGTATGCTAGTCGCTACCCACGGACCATGGCTCGCAGGGGACGCCCCGGCGTGAACCTCGAGGCGGGCACCTTACTCACGCCGCGCCTTCGCTTGGTGCGTCCTATTGGTCGTGGCGGAATGGGCTCGGTATGGGTCGCCGACCACCTCGGCCTCGACACCCAGGTGGCCGTGAAGGTCGTGCATCGCGACCTCGCTCACCAGCGACCCGAGTACATCGAGCGATTCCGGCGCGAGGCGGCAACCGCGGCGACCCTCAAAAACCCCCACGTCGCCCGCGTCTACGACCAGGGCGTGGCGAAGGACGGGACGCCCTTCATGGCCATGGAGCTGCTCGACGGCGAGAGCCTCCATCAGCGCCTCAAGCGTGACCAGCGCATCGAGAGCTGTGACGTGGTGCTCATCGCCGAGCAGGTCTGTCAGGTTCTGGAAGAGGCCGCGAAGGTCGGGGTCGTGCACCGGGATATCAAGCCGGCCAACCTGTTCCTGCTGTCGGGGACGTACGACATCTTCGTGAAGGTGCTCGACTTCGGGATCGCCAAGCGGCGCGCCGACTGGCAGCGCGCGGCGGTGACGCGGGAGGGCGTGTTGCTCGGGTCCCCGCTGTACATGAGCCCGGAGCAGCTCGTAGACGCCCGAGGGGTCGACGGCCGGGCCGACCTATGGTCGCTGGCGGTCGTTCTCTACCAGCTCTTGGTGGGCACCGTGCCGTTTCGTGGACGCACGCTCGGCGAGCTCAGCATGGCGATCCTCGAGCGCACCATGACGCCGGCCTCCGAGGCCGCGTCGTTGCCCGACCCGGTCGATGCCTTCTTCGCCAAGGCCTTCGCCTATCACATCCAAGATCGCTTCCAACACGCCGACGAGCTCTTCAGCGCATTTCGCGCCGTCATGCGTCCGTCGCTTCTCAACGCGGGCGTTCGAACCTCCCCCGGAAGCAGCGGCTCGCGCGACTTCGACGCCACGCTCGCGCTGGAGGAGGCACCTTCACAGGAGACGCCGCTTCCCCTGCCGCCTCCAAGCCTGTCCGCCGCTTCACCCGCCGACCCAGGCACGCTTTCGCCGACCCTCACGTCCAAGGCGGACGTGCGCCATTCATCCTTCACCGCCCTCGCCGCAGGCATGGCGATGCTCGGCCTCGGTCTCGCCGTCTACACCCTGGGGTCACGCATGGATCCATCGGGGTCCGCCGCCTCGAGGGACGTCACGTCGCCGCCCAACGAGATGTCGACGTCGTCGGCGCCACCCACAGAATCCCCGCCACCGTCGCCCCCGCTCGAGGCGTCGTCACCGCCGGTGCCCGAGCCCGCCACGAATCTCCGCCCCTCGACGAGCCCCAAGCCCCGCTTGGAACCCGGACCCGCCGTGAAGCCCAAACCATACGTTGAACCCAATCCCTACGAGAAGCGGGCCCGGCCATCGCCCTCCCCGGCGGAGATCTATGACGCCCCGCTCGTGCCGCGAGCTCCGGCGCCCGCGGCTCCCGAGCCCAAACCCACGCCGAGCGCATCGCCGGCCGGGCCAGGAAAGCGAGCAGGGCGTGTTCCGTTCTAGGTTTCACTTCACAGCCATGGTGGTCACGGCTGGCATCGGCGTGGCCGCGCCCGCCGCCGCCGAGCTTCTGACCCCTAGGGCGTCTCGCTAGAGGCGGGGCTGGCGAACGCCACGCAGCGGAAGCCGATCGAGGGGGACGTCTCGAGCGCGCCGGCGAACCCGCGGCTCGAGGCGCGCGACCGAACGCCTGAGCCCATCCAGTGGCCGCCGCGTACCGACACGCGACCGTCCTGCGTCACACATTCGGGGTCGACCAGAACCGAAGGTCCCTCACCCCAACATGCGACGTTGGCGTACGGCGCGAAATCGTCCTTCACCCACTCCGAGACGTGGCCGGCGAGGTTCTTGATCCCGAGCTGGTTCACGTCGAACGGACTTCCGCCCGCCCGAAGCCCTGTGCCCAACCGTTCTACGCAGCTCCGGTTTCCTTCGACCCCGAACGCGACGCCCACGATCGCGTGCTGGCAGATGGCGCGCGGCGTGTCCAGCACGGCGGCGAAGGGGAAGTCGGCTTCTCGCCCCACGTCGCTCGCCACGTATTCCCATTGGGCCTCGGTGGGCAGCGACGCGCCTCGTCGGGCGCAGACGGCTTCGGCCGCGGCCTGCGAGATGCAATTCGCGGGCAGGCTGGGGTCGCCGCCATAGGTGCAGTGCATTCCGGGCGTGGGGGCAGCCACCTCGCCCGCCGCGACCGCTTCCGCGAGCTCGCCCGCTGTCACCTCGTCCTCGTCCATCCAAAAGGGGGAAAGCTGCACGAGACGCTCGGGAAGGGGGCGGCGGTCGGGGTCGGAGGCCGGCAGGTAGCGCTCGCTACCCAGGATGAGAAGACCGCCGGGAACGCAGCGCATGCCTGGATGAGGAGGCGAGCCGGCACAGTTCACCCGTCGAGCGGGCTCCCAACTTCCGGGTTCGGCGACGACGGTCGTCTCGCTCAGCACTGCGGCTCCGAACCCCGCTTGGGCATCATGGCAACCCGTGCGACCGACGACGTCGGCCACCTGCCCGAGACAGGTCGACGCGAGATTGCCGAAGACTTCGGTCACCCCCAATGCCGGGGGGAGCGCCGCGAGCAGGTCGACGCTGAGCTCGGGGCGCGGGACCCCGAACTCGTCCACAGTGCGACCTCGGAAGAGACGGGCGCGCAGCCAGAGGTCGCCGCCGTCTTCTCGGGGGGCCACGGCGAACGACAGCGGCCATCGCTCGGGCGAGGGCCCCGCAAGCTGACGTCGACAATCGGGACACGCCACGAGCTCACCGTCGGCGCTCTCGAGCACCTCCACCAGGACTCCATCTCCGAGCTGAGGTACCGGCAGGTCGGTGCCGAGCGTGACGTGCCACTGGTCGCGTACCAGCGGCGGCTCCGTGCAACCGATGGTTGCGAAGGCGATCATCGTCCACCCGAGGTTGCGCATCTCATCCGTCTCCGTTTCGATAGACACATCGGACGCCGCTCGCCGGTCCCGCACCAAAGGCTTGCCGCCACGGAACGGCGGCAAATGCAACACCGGCCGCGTAGTAGCCTCCGCGTGAGGCCCGGTTGAGGGCGCCGTTCCGGCACACGGGATCCACGGGGATCCCGTCGTCGGGATGCGGCCAGCACGGCGCCGAGAGGGAGGCGAAGTCATCGGCGATGGGCTCGGTGAGACTGCCCGCCATGTCGACGACGCCGTCGCGCGTGACGTCGCCGAGTCCGCCGCAGGCTTCGGGAGGATGGGAGCCTGCGGGCTCCACCCCAGCCCCGCCACACGACGCTGCCTCGTCTCGACCCACGCTGGCCATGCAGCAGTCGAAAGGGGCGTCTCCCCACGGATAGAGGCGACGTTGACCGCGCCCGCGCGCGGCGAACGACCATTGCGCTTCGCTCGGCAGGGTACCGCCGCGTGCCTGACAGAGCGCCTCGGCGGTCTCGTACGAGATGCAGTTGACCGGTAGCCCGGGGTCCCCGGCGAAGTTCGTCTCGAAGGTGCAGTCTTCACCGCGAACCACCTGGGTGTCGCCGCGAACCGCGGGCAGCGGTCCCCCGTAGTCGCCCCTGGCCACGAGCTGCTCCAATTGAGCCAACGTCATCTCGGTTCGGTCGATGAAGAAGGGACTCACCACCACGGGGCGAAGCGGCAACGCGTCGCTGACGAAGGTGTCGGCGACTTGCACGAACCGCGTGTCGCCGATGAAGTGAAAGCCCCCCGGTATGCACACGGTCCCTTCGGGCGCCTCGCGCTCGCAAGCCCGCGCCATCGCCGGCGACCAGGTGCCGACCCGCGAGCCTTCGGTCGCCACGTCCGGTCCGAGCTCGATGCCGGTGCGGGGCGACCTCTGGCCATTCCCCCCAACGCAGCTCGTGGGAGGGCTGCCGTCGGTAGGGAATGCGCGCGCCGGTGTGCCCAAGCAGTCGCCTGCCATCATCACCCCTACTTCGAGCAGACCGTCGTCCGAGAGCGTCACCTCGACCAAGCGATCGACGGTCGTCGCCGGCAAAGGCACCGGCAGGCCATCCTCACTGGTGGTGGCGAAGCGATTCTGGAACAGCATGATGCGCAGCTGCACGTCAGGGCCCGCAGGGACCGCCTCGGCTGGGAGCCCGAACGACACGGGCCAATCCAGCGGCGACGGAACCAGAAAGGCCCGGCGATCGATCAGCTCGCCTTTCTGCCGGACCTCGACGCGCAGCGTGTCGACCGCTGCATCTCGTGACAAGCGAGGCTCCTCGAGGGCCTGGAAGGTGGTCGGCAAGTCGGTGTCGACCACCACGAGGAGTTGAGGCTGGGTGATCTCAGGAGGCGCGCAGCCCAAGGTGGCCACCACGGCGAAGAGTGGAGCCGTTCGCATCAGGCCCCGCAGACCTCTGCGCACTCGACGGTGATGCATGAGGACAACGACTCGAGATGCGTGGCCGCCTCGGGGTGCTGATCCAAGCAGCTACCCTCGCAGCTGAGGTCGCCCGCGCACCCCACGAAGCAGCTCTGCAGGCGCCTCCCGCTCGCCGTGCAGTTTGCCTCGGCGAATGCCACTTCGCAGGCTCGTGCGCTGCACGTGAAGCAGGGCTCCGCGGCACGGCCCGCACAGGGCTCGCTGCAGTACACCGCCGAGCATTGAGACAGTGCGGCGAGATCGCCGAGTCCGTTCGGGTGGAAGTCATCGCATCGGGAAAAACAGCCCGCGTCTTCAGGCGTCTCGTCGAGACAGGCGACGTAACAGTCCCGGAGCGCCCCCGCCTCGGGGTTGTCCAGAAAGGCGTCGCGTGCTCCGCAACAAGACGAAGCCGTGCACACGGCGCAGGCTTCGGCATCGGGAGCAAGCCCGGACGCGTCGCAGCTCGAGTGGTGGAGACAGGCGCTGGTGGGAGGCGGGTATGCGCCGGGGCAGCCGGCACATTCGAACCGAACCTGCGCGCCCTGCCGACATGCATCCAGCTCGGCGAGCGCGCCGAGCGCCGCGGGGGCTTCGGGCGGCGAACAAGCCGACGCGCAGGCTGCGGTGGGCTCGCCGGCTTCATCGGCCGGACACGCGAGGAGACAGCTCCAGTGTCGGGCGCACCCCTCACGCGCCTCGCAACCGGCCAGCTCGGTCGAACAGGTGGTTCCCACGCACCCGCCACATGTCTCGCCGAAGGTGGCGGGCGGCGGACGTGGCGGTTCATCGCGTTCTGGCGCGGATGGCCTGGCGCAGGCGGCGGCGAAGATCAAGACACCCCAGGCGGCAGCGCCGTGGATCGCAAGCTGGTTCACAGAGACTCCAAGGCGTCGACGGCGGGTCGACGTCACACCTCGGACCAGCAATCGAGATGCCAGGCCGCCAAGTACGCGCCGAAGCCGGACGGGAGTCCACCGCGTGAACCGTTCAGCGCGCTGTGTGAACAGTTCATCGACCCGAACTTGACAGTTCAACGCGCCACCCGACGCGTCGGTTCCGGAGCCTACGCTTGGCACGAGGGCTGCTCTTGCTGCCGCCATGATCAGGTCATGCACGACTTCGGGTTTGCTCGCGGTGCTCCTTCTCGGCTGTGGCGTCGACGCGCCCGAGGATGACGACGATGGGGGCGGAGTAGGTGCCGGTGAGAGCACCGTCGGAACCGGCTCCGGCATGGGGGGCGCCAATGCAACCACCAGCACGACCGGGCAGGGTGGTGCGGGGGCGGGCGTGTCGACCACCACCACGACGACCAGTGGCGTCGGCGGCTCGATGTGCGTACCGGACTGCAGTCAGACCGAATGTGGCCTCGACCCCGTCTGCGAGTCCCAAGACTGTGGCAGCTGCACGGGGGCGCAACAGACCTGTGACGCCGGACAGTGCAGCTGCCAGCCCGCGTGCGCAGGCAAAGCATGCGGGCCGGATGGTTGCGGCGGGACCTGCGGCGCCTGTAGTGGCAACGACGCCTGCCAGGGCGGCCAATGCGTTTGCCTGCCGCAGTGCAGTGGTAAGTCGTGCGGTCCCGACGCCTGCGGCGGGAGTTGCGGCACGTGCAACCAGGGCGCCTGCAACACGACCACCGGGCAGTGCGTGTCGGAATGCACCAACGGGCAGACCGAGTGCCTCGGACTCGGGCAATCGCGCACCTGCGTCAACGGACTGTGGCAGGTGAGCAACTGCGCTCAGTTCTCGGTGTGCGCGCAGGGGTCCTGCCAAGCCGTGTGCGACGGCTACATGAGCACACAGACCAACCCATCGGTTTGCTTCTTCCCCATGAAGGAAGGCAACTTCAACGGTCTCTACATGTACTCCAACGACGTCGCGAAGCTGAACCCCGGCACCACGGTCGACGGCGCCGTGTGGGATGGGATCGCCGACGCGAGCATCTTCACCACGAACGGAACCGCTTGGCCTTGGGCGTGGTCGATGTTCGGCGGAAACAACGCCGATGTTGCGACCGCGGTCTTCAAGCTCACGGGCTTCTCCGGCTCGGCATCGAACGTTTCGATTCACTACCGGGCACGACGAACGGGGCTCATTCAAAACAGCTACGTCACCCGCTACAACGTGTCGGCCTCCAATGGGTCGGGGATCTTCGCCTCCGCCACGCCTTTCGCGAGCTACGCCTGGACGAACCACTCCGAGAACACCGGTGCATTCACGGGCAACTTCCACCCGAGCAACTGGAACTCGATGTCCTTCTCGCCCATCGGGGACGGCTTTGGTCACATCGCCGACAACGTGCAGGTGAGTTGGTTCATGCTCGAGGTCTCGCCTTGAAGGCGGGGCCGCGCGCGGGCGTGGCCTTCGCCTGGCTCACGCTCGTGGGATGCCATGTCGTCGTTGGCGTCGGATGCCGATGAAGACGGGTACGGAGACGACGTTTATGTCGATGTCTGCGAACCCTGCTTCGACTACAACTGCGATTGAATCGACAGATGCAGCATTCATCGGCGACCTCGGTCGGCCAAGCCTGCCGGTAGGGTGAGCCCCCGACGCCACTCGTCAGGGGGTCGAGGAAGGCCAGGGGTCTTCCTCGGGGAGCCCGCCCCTTCGGGGGGGAGGGGCGGGCTCCACGGCCGCGGGCTCGGTCGAGGTCACCGAAGGGGAGGTCGCGGGGCGGAGCGCGGGACGAGCGACGGTGGGATGAGCGGGCAGGGCTTCAGCTCCACGTCGCTTCGTCCCTGCGCTTTGGCTGCTGGAGGGCGCCGGGACGGGGCGAGCGCTCGACGTGACGGTGGGGGTTGCCGTGGTGGCGGTGGAGGTTGCCTCCGCGAGATAGGGTGCTTCGCCCCGCGGGGAGGGTGGCGGCATCGGTGTTGTCGGCGTCTCAAGGCGGGTCGTCTGGATGCTGGCCACGGTGATGCCGATCACCGCCGACGTCACCACCACGAGGGTGCCTGCGACGAGACGGAAGCGCTGAGCCTGGCCAGCAGCCTCGACAGGTACTGACGCCGACCGCGCAGTGCCGATAGTCGTCGAGTCGAGGACCGCATCGGCCGACGGAGTGGGGAGATGCCGCAAGACGATGCCTCCCGCCATCGCTCCGGGTTGCGTTTGGTCTTCGTAGGCACGCAGCGCGTCCCGGAGCGAGGTGAGATCATCGACCCGTCGTTCGCGCTCACGCACGAGACAGCCGTCGATGAGCGCCGCGACGTCGTCGGGCAACGCCGGAATGGCGTCTGCGATGCGGGGGAAGTCGCCGGTGAGGAAGGCCGCGTACATCTCCCCCAGATTGTCGAACGCCACCGGGCGACGACCGGCCAGCGCCTCGAACAGCATGATGCCGAGCGACCACACATCGGTGCGCGCATCGATGTTCCGGGCGCTCATCGCCTGCTCGTAGGACATGTAGTGCGGCGTCCCCAGCAATGCCCCGGTCGCGGTCTCCTCACTGTGCGTCACGTCGACGCCATCGGGGGAGAGCATCTTGGCGATGCCGAAGTCGAGCAGGACAGGCACCCGTTCGTGGCCTCGCCGATGCAGGAACAGGTTGTCGGGCTTGAGGTCGCGATGAACGATGCCGCCTCGATGAGCTGCAATGAGAGCGTCAAGCACGGGTCCGAAGATCGTCGCGACCTCGTGCAGCCGCAGCGCCCCCCGCTCCGCCAAGTAATGCTTGAAGCTGCACCCTTCGAGCAGATCCATCACCATGACCAGCATCCCGTTCGGCTCCTCGAACGCGTCGAGCACCTCGATGACGTTCGGATGGCCGATGGCGTTGGCCGCCTTGGCCTCGCGAAGAAACCGTACGCGCTGCGTCCCTCCGCGGTCGGCGTGCGGCACGATCACCTTGAGGGCAACGCGTCGTCCGCTGTTCTGATTGCGAGCAGCGTAGACGGTCCCCATTCCGCCTCGCCCCACGACGGCATCGATGGCGTAGCGTCCGGCCAGTACTTGACCAGACTCGAGGTGGGGTACCATGGCTTCTCGGCGCGGGTCACTCACGATCCCCTCCCAACCAGCAGGTTCCGTACCAGCCCCGGCATGCGTTGGTCCGAGCATTGCAAACACGGGCTTCGTGCAACGCCGAACCCGTCTCATGCTCGCCGTCATCGTTCTCGTCGCGCCAACTTCGGCCCGGGCCGACGAGCACGCTTCCCGATCGACGCCCGAAGAGTCGACTTCGGAGCGGGCGGAAGCCATTGCGAGAGCGCGCGCCGCCTACCGCCGCGGACGACAGTGGGCGAAGAAGGAGCAGTGGGGAGAAGCGCTCGCCGCCTTCGAGCAGGCGGCGGCCGAAGATCCCGCCCCGCTGGTTCGCTACAGCATCGTCTACTGCCAGCGAGCGCTCGGGCGCTACGTTGCCGCCCGCGCCACCGCCAAGGCTCTCCTCGCGCATCCGAAGGGGCTGGCCCCGTCGTACCGAAAGGAGCTGGAAGCCTACGTACGCGAGTTCGACGCGATTATCGCCGAGGTCGAGGTCGAGGTGTCCCCGGCCGGGAGTCGCCTCACCGTCGACGGTCGGCCCCTCGTGAAGCAAGGGAAGCTCTACTACGCCGGCCTCGACGAACCGCAATCGGCTGGACCCACGGGAGGCGGCGTTCTCCGCGTGCGGCTCGACCCTGGCGATCACCTCTTCCGTGCCCAGCGCGTAGGCTTCGCGCCCGTTGTGGTGAGGCGGACTTACCGGCCGGGCGAACGCGCCCGCGTCCGCCTCGACCTCGAGGAGATGCCCGCCACCATCGTGGTCGACGCCAGCGCGAAGGATGCGACGGTTCGCATCGACGAGCGAGAGGCCGGACTCGCCCCCATTACATTGCAGCGCCCAGCCGGCACCTACGAGCTCACCGTAGAAAAGGACGACTTCGAAACCTATCGCATCTCCCTCGACCTCGACCCCGGCCAACGCACGGAGCTCAAGGCCGAGCTCGTCCCCTACGTCCCCCCCCTCTACGAACGCTGGTGGTTCTGGACCGGCATTGGGGGTGTCGTGGCGGGAGGCGTCGCGCTCTCCGTCGCACTCACGCGCCCCGAGCCCGAGCCCGCTCCCTACCAGACCGGCAATACGGGCTGGCTCGTGCAGCCGTCGGCCATCCGCTTCTGAGCGGCAGGGCCTCGTCGCCAAAGGGGTACATGATGGGCAGACGTTCGCCCGTGGAGTTCGAATCGCATCACCTCAGGGCATCGAGTTCCTCCACCGGGCGAACACCCCGGCGCGTCGCCTGTCCCGCTGCGAGGCCGGCCTCGAGCGCGTCGCGTACCCGCATCTCCACCAGCGATCGGGCGTGGGCGCGGAGTGCGTGACGGTGGTCGCACGTTCCCAAGGCCCCCACTTGGAACGCCGCGGCCCGACGGAGGTGGAGCGCCACCTCGTGGTCCATCGCGAGCTCACACAGTTCATCCATGCTTCTGCCGGGGGTTCGCCGATAGGTCGAGGAAGATAGGCTGGGCGCGCCACCTTGCTTCTCGAGGAGCTCGAGCGTGTGTGTCGACCACTGCGGTCGGGGACGGAAGAAGAAGGCGCGGCGACGCTGCAGTTGGTGCTCCCCCGCCTCCGCCGTGGTCAGCCACTCTCCATCGAGCACCCCCGTCGCGCTCAGCACCATCGAGAAGCGTTGCTCGCGGCGATGGATGGTGACGTGGGACCAAGAGACGAAGCGCCCGCTGGTGTCGGCAATGCCGTCGCGACCCGCAAGGCAGTGACGCTGACGGGTTCGGCGCGAGACCCGCTGCAACCCGAACGAGAGGAAAGCAACGATGATCCCGGCTGCGCACTGGTGGCGCCATCCGTTGAAGGCGCCGAAGATCGCGAGCGAGGTCATGGCCACGACCACGAACATCACGGCCACCCAGAACCACACCATGGGGCGGCGGTCGATTGGGGCATGCGTGACAGCTACGAACTGGTCGGGTTCGTCGTCGCGCTCACAGAGCCGGTCCGTCGCGGACGAGACGTCGGGGAGCGTGCCGCCCAAGATGATGACCATGGCGACAGGCCACCCCAAGAACGCTGTACTCAGGGCGAACCCTGGTTCCCAGCGCGCCATCGCCGCGACAGCCCATGTCAGCAGGCCAAGCCCCACGCTGCCCGCGGCGTTCCCGATCATGGGGCGCCAGTCCTGATTCAGGTTCTGCGGGAACCCGCGGCTGGCGGAGGGTGGTCGTGGCGTGGTTGGGTCATGGGGAGGGCAGAGGCACGCATGGAGCGAACCCTCAGCACCCTCCTCGACACGAGCCGGTCGGAAGTTGCTAACTTTCTCGGCTCCTCAAACGTGCACTCTTCCTCCAACCCCGCAACCCTCGGCCTCGGCGATGACCACCTGCGGCGACGTCACGTTCACTCGTAGAGCCATTCTGGGACCAGTGCTCTTGGTCGCCCTCATGGCGTGCGCCGAGGAGCCCCATCGAGCTCCGTCGGGGCAAGTGGGGTCTGCCCCGCCTCCTCAGAGGCACTCTCCAACTGCCCCCACGAGCGCGACCTCAATCCGTGAGTCCACGTCACCCAAGGAATCAGGCCCTGGCCGCGTCGAGTTTCGGCCTGCTGAATCAGGGGGTGACCTCGCGCTGCCACGCGGGGAGCAGCAACAGCTACGCGATCGGGTCAGCGAGGTCTTGCTCATGCTTCATCAGAAGCGCTTCGCACAGCTCGCACCGCTGGTTCACCCGGTCCGAGGCTTGGCCCTCGAGGATGCCGAGAATGTGGTCCCTTCGGCTTCCTTCGCAGACTTCGTTCGGCGCAAGCTGACCTTCAGCGTCACTTGCGGGGCCCAGCCGATGTCGTTTGCGAGCTATGTAGAAACCATGGTTCGTCGCACGTCCATCGACTACACGCGACCACGCGACGTTCACCTAGATGGCCGGAGCTTGCGTGACGGTGGAATTCGCGGACTGGAGGGACGCACTCCACGGGCCGTCATCGAGACGACCGCAGATGAGGACGCGGCCGGGTTCGTTCACCAGCTTGTCCTGTACTTCGCTCGGCACCACGACGCCTGGTTCCTCGTCGGCATCTACACGACCGACCACCACGCCTGTGGGTAGATCTCAATGCGGCGGGGTCGATTCTAAGGTCCCACCTCGAGCTGCACCGTCTGCTCACTGGGTGTGGAGTGCGGCCCTCGTCGTCAGCTGACGGGCACCGAGCCCGAAGCGGCGGCAAACCGGGCGCCGTGGCCGACTACGGTGGCGAGGTGAAGGAAGCGGGCCGGCTCGCGGTAGAGCCGCTGCGCGTGGTCGGGGCGGGCGGTGAGGGTGACACCGGCCTCTGTGACGTCGCCGTCGAATCCGGCCTGGGCGATGACGGCGGCTTCCCGTTTGGCGGGGGCGGTCTCGGCGTTCGGCTGGGCGGCGTCGCCGGCGATGAGGACGACGGTGGAGCATCGCCGTGAGGAGCCCTTGCCCTGGGCCTGGACCAAGATGAGCAGGGGGTAGGTGTGGAAACGGGCGGCGACGCCGAGAAAGCGTGCGCGGCGGAGATCCTTCAGCGAGAAGGGTGCGGGCCAGTGTCGATCGAGCCAGGCACCAACGGCGTCGTCGCGGTCGATGACGACTCCGGCCAGCTGTGCGGCGAGGGCGCGCGCTTGGACTCTCAGCGGTTCGATGCGAGGGCGACCGAGGAGGTAGATGGCGACGGGGAGGCCAATGATCACGACGGCGCCCCCGATGAGCCCGACGGCGGTGGCGACGTCGCCGGTCTGACCGATCGATACGCCGACCCCGATCTGAATCAGCATGACGAGCCCCACGGCGATCCCGAACTCGTATTCGGCGATAATGCTCTCGTGGGCTTCGGGGTCGTTGGCGCGCTCTTCCTGGCCGAGGCTCAATGCGGCCTGGCGGTGCGCGAGTCGCGCCTGATTCAGGCCGGCCTCAATGAGGGGTTGGGAGGGGATGAGGTGCTCGCGGCAGTGGCCACACCGTTGGGTAACGTCACCGACGTTCATCTCCCCCGGGGCACCGCAGTTGGGACACACGATGGCGAGAAGGCCTTCGAGGGGCGTGAGGGCCGCGATTCCACCCGGCGTCTTGAACCCGTAGACAACGCTCGCCAGCAACAGCGCAGCCCCCAATCCAAGCACGCCCGCGAGCGCCGCTTCGCGATCGGCGGACGGCACGAAGCCGTAGACGGCGCCCGCGAACAGCGCGGTGGCGACCATGGCCGCGAAGGCCAGCATGGCCACTTGGTTTCGGTGCTGGTGGATCCGCCAGGCGATCTCGTCCTCACGCGCCGCCTCGTCCTGCTCCGCCATCACCGCGATGACGCCGACCGCAGAGCCGTATGCCTTGGCTTCGACGAGTGCCGCAGCGCCACCAACTTGGACATGGCCGCAATAGGGGCAGCGGAGAACCTGGCCGCGAGCCGGAATGGGATGGCTCGCGCCGCACCCACCGCAGCGGATCTGTCGGGCTTCGGACAACGCGAGGAGCACTCTACCGGGGCCGCGCCTCAGCCGTCAGCCCGCAGCGCCTCGCCCTGGCCCGCGGCTCGAGGCGTTGGCATAGAAGCCACCGAGTTCCCTCCCCCCTACGGAAGCGGCTTCACGGGCGGAGCCACGTAGTCCAGGGCCGGGCCGCCATCCACTGTGGCCGTCAGCGGGATGACCGGATGAATCCCCGGGATGAACGCGCGCGGGAGACCGTGCGTCCGCGCCACGTACACGAATGACACCAGTTCGCGGTCTGGCTCGATGATGACCGCCGTCAGGCGCGGCGGTGGGGCCTCGACATGTCCCTCCACATCGATGGTTATCGTGGGCGGTGGGGGTAGCGCGAAACTCAGGGTGCGCTAGCGAGCTACCTGACGACGCTGTCCACGAAACCGCATCTCTGCGTGGGCGTGTGCCACCTCTCGCCACACCTCGTTGGGTAGCCCACCATCAAAGTGACATTCGTCCTCCGGCGGTTGCGGGTAGGTCCTTTCTAAGTCGCCGTCGGCGCCCAAGAGCCAGCGCTGGCACATCTCTACGCGGTCCGCAGCCCAGGTCGTACCTGTCCAGTGTGCTGGGTTCTTCTCGGGCGGAGCCGAAACCCACGGTTGGGCACGAATCGCCGCCAGTAGCCCTTCCGCTCCGGGGATCAGGTCCACTCGAGGAAAGCGCACCTGCATCGCCGCGAGTACCTGCGCCACGTCCGGGTCGAGCCTTGCCGCGAGAAGCTCGCGCATCGCCCACCGACCGAGCGTCGCCTCAACCCGGTCGAGGTCGACATCCTTCCACGCTCCCTTCGGATAGAAGCCGACGTGATGGAGAACGGTCATCCGCACGACTCCCCGCGCGAGCCCGTGGGCGAAGGCACCGTGTGGCCGTTCTGAGTCGTCGAGAATTGCGAGGGTTTCGCGCCATGGCTGATGCTCAGCCACGTACATACCCGCATAGCGGCCACCCTTCTGACGGAGGGCCTCGAGAAACCCTGTTGTCCGAGGGTTCGACGTTGCCATGATGCGCCGAACATCAGCGGCATAGGCCTTCTTCTGTTCCGTATCGAGCCAAACCACATGACCCTCGGGACACCCGACGGACCGTTCGCCTTCGAACTGCGTCGTGGGCAAGAAAGCCAGCCCGACAAGACGGTCGGGCGCCGGCGACGTGAGCCCGGCTCGCCACCCTCCTTGCTGGCGTGGAGTGTCCGAGATGCCCCCCGACCTCAGGCCCCCTTGCCACCCGTCCCCAAGAATCGCCTCGTAGCTGGGTACAGAAAACTCGGCGTCAACCCTCAAGACCCGTCCCTCCAACGAAAACAGCGACGACTTGATCGGATAAAACCACACATCCTGCCAACCGCCTCCTGCCTGGGTTCCGTCGAATACGAACTTGGAGCCCTGCCTCGCCAGAAGTTCTACGCTGTGAACTTCGACGACGGTCGGATAGCGATCAACGTCCAATCGCAACGCTTCCACTTTCGACGACGGCCACATTCCACGGCAAATGGGGAATTCGTCCCATCCCAGGTCTATCGGAGCTGTCCACGCAAGCTCGTGCGCCGTGCAGCGGATGGGCACTGTCTTGATGTGGGATTCGACCATGGGGTGCCAGTAGGCGATGGCCTTCTTGGGAGACGTCTTGCAGGCCGCGCCTAGCACGAGGAGAAGGCCAAGGGCCGCGCCCGCGAAACGTTGGTCGCATCGAGGTGCTACCGTGTGCCCACGGGAACTCTCATTCGCCACCGGGCGTTGAGAACCCGTCACGAAGCGCACCAAGCCGGCCCTCCTGCGGTCGCATCATCGTGCTTGGCAACCGCGATGTGTGCACTCGCAAGCGCGCGCCATGCATCCCCATTCGCGACCAGAAGCGCACTGCCGCACGCCCTTCGAAGCATTTGCCACCAGCTCGAGGTGGCGCTGGCCCCACCGTGTACCCTGGCTTCCACCCGCGCCTCCCCCTGCCTCACCGCGCAACCGAACGCCATGCCTTGGTCAATTGGTGCACCATTCTGGGGTGCATCGGCGCAGCGAAGTTGCAGCGCGGCTGACTGTACGCCGGTCGACGAGCCTCTTGGCTTGTGGTCACGCCGCTGACCCAGCGGACAAACGCCTCAAAGCTTCGTGGCTTCCATACGGACGACGCGAAAGGGCTCTCGCCGAGACTCTTCTGTGTCAACCAACTTCGCCGTCGCAGGCGCGACAACGGGCCTTTGGCGTCGTCGATGCCCTCGATGTCTGGGAATCGCTCCTGCACGGCCTCGACAATTCGTACCAGGTCCTCGTCTATGCGGGACGACGCATGCGACTCTGCAAGGACGCCAAGCGTCCATCGTCCGAGGGCGACCTCCACGGAGCGGAGGTCGGCCCCGTCCCATGCTGGCATCGGGTACCCCAACGCGACCAACCAGCGGACACGCAACACCCCCAAAGCGAGGCCTCGCATGAATGGACTATTTCTCGAAGCTCCGAGGCCCAACCAGGTCCGCACCTGACGCCACCCGACGTGCTCCGCAGCATATAGCCCCGCATAGCGGCCTCCCTGCGCTCGAAGAACGGCGGCCATGTCCCCGCCACCACGCTCACGGATGAGGCGAACGTCCGCGGCGAAAGCGCGGGTCCACTCGTCCTCCAGCCAGACCACGTGCCCCCCTGGGCACCCCAAGACGCCCTCATCCGCAACCTCCGCCGTCGGTAGGAACAACATCCCGGTCGTCGCGCTCCTGCCGACCGACCTCAACCGCGAAGCCCAGCCCCCTTGGTGTCGCTCGACTGTCATCCACGGGCGCATGGTGGGAGCGGGCAGCCTCCCGAACAACGGCATGAAGGCCGGCATCATGAACCTCGCCCGCTCGAAGAGCACGGACCCCGACAGCTCGCGAACCCTCGCCTCGGAATCGTAGAAGTAGATGGCACCCGGCTGGCCCGGATGATCAAATATCTCATACTCCATGATCCGCGGTCGCCGCCGATAAACGCGAACCGCATCAACGAGAAGAACCGTAGGATATCTATCAACGTGTAGCTTCAGGCCTTCCAGGTCGTCCGGTTGACCCAGTCCCCGGCAGATTGGTACCTCATCAAACCCGAGGTCTAAAGGCGCTGTCTCGACCCCGCCCTGCTCGGTACACAGCCTAGGCAGCTGGCGGCTCCGAATGGCGAGACTCTCCGCGAGGCCCTTCTGAGCCGGGGGCGGAGAACCTTCACCACAAGCTCCCAAGACGAGGGCTAGCGCCGACGCGCCCGTGAACGCCCCAACCTTCAAATGATCAGCCTTCGCATGCAATCAAGCGTACCCGGCTCTCGAACCTCGCACCCCACGGAGTGGGCATCCGCCGCCGCATATCGTTTGACTTGCTCGGCCTCAACAAGCACGTCTTCCGTCGCATACCCGCTGCACCACCAAAGAAATGATCTATGCCAGCCCAAGGTACGCCCTTATGGTAGAAGTCGTCGGCGTAGACGTCGCCGGGCGTCCTGGATCGCAGTGAGCATCTTCCGGTCGAGGGGTGCCTCGTCGCGGCACGGATTGCTGGCGAGGCTGGTGTGTGACGCGAGTTCCCGAGCATCTTCTCGACCTTCGAGCCACCGGCGGAAGGCCGCGATGCGATATCGAGTCCAGGGCTCGGCAAAGGGTTGCCCCGAATGACCCGACGAGGCCTGCAACCACGGCATCGACCGGAGCGCGGAAAGCACACCGTCGCCAACGCCGACGCCGCCCACGTTAGGAAACGTCGCGTGGGTCCATTCGACCGTACGGGTGGCGCTACGCTCGAGGCTGCCCGGTGAGGCCGTGCGGACGACATCGAGGCTCCAGCGAGCCACCGCATGCTCCACGGCCGAAAGGTCTGGGTCATTCCAGCCCGCGCGTGTGTAGCTAGGGATCTGCGACAGCGTACGCATTCGGAGCAGGCCCTTGGCGAGGCCGACATAGACCGCAGCCGTGGCACGTTCGCGGGGCGCTTCGCGCAGCCGCTGCGTCGCGCGCTTCCAGCCAAGATGCTCGGCGAGGTAGAGCCCCATCTCGTAGCCTCCCTCGCGCACGGCGACTTCGACGCGTGGGTCACTCTGCGCGTCGTCCACCGGACCATCCCGACGAAGCTCGATGATCCGTCGAACGTCGGCCAGATAGGCACGGTGCAACGGCCCCTCGGCCCACACCACGTGACCCTCGGGACAGCCCACCTGCAACGTGTCGGTCAGCGTCGGGATGGGGAGAAACACCAGCCCCGTCATCTCGCGCGAAACCAACATGGCGGTCACCCATCCGCCCTTGGAACGAGGTGGCTCGTAGTAGGAGTCGATCTCTAGCCCGCGATGGTCGGGGGGCGTCAGCGTTGGCCCCGCGAACGATGCCGCGGCGAACCGCGCGTGGCGCTCACCCTCCAGCGCAGGCGCCAGGGGTGTCACCCACGCGTCCGCCGGATAGAAGTAGGCGGGAGGCTCATCGGAACCCATCGCCGCCAGATAGGGCACCTTGGTCGGCGCGACTCCGTAGGCCTTGAATGCTCGTATCTCCAGGATGGTGGGGTAGCGATCGACGTCCAGCGCCCATGCGCGCTGCGGGTCCCACGCGATCGCCCCCCGACAGCCGGGGAGCCGCTCCCACTCGAGCGCGACCGGTCGCGTCGCCCCCATCCCAGCCTCGGTACAGAGTACTGGATGGTAGCGGCTCGTCTCGTGAACCCCTCGGAGCAGGGCCCGTCTACTTGATGATGAATCGCGCCGCATCGAGGCTTCCTGAGAAGTTGGTCCTTGGACGGTCGAGACTCGTCACCTCGAACAGAACCCCAAGCTTCGCGTCCTTCCCGTATTCCTGCGTGGTGTTGTCGAGTATGGGCATCAGCCCACCGAGTTCCACTTCGGAAGAGTCGGCAATCGGCATCGAGATGGGACCTGACCACTTGTCGCCCGGGCGTACAGTTTGCGACCGCTCGGAGAAGCTGATTCTCGGCACGCCACCGCCGGAATAGTCGGCCCGCACCTCATGCGATTGCAGGTTGTTGATCCACCCCAGTCTAGGCGTTCTCGGCGTGATTGGATGTCCCCAGTGACACGAAATGTTCAAGCAGGTCGCGTGGAAGCATTGCTTGCTCACCACGTGAGTGTCGCACGACGGAGGGCGGGCTCGGGTCGGTCACCCGCAGGCCGTGGGAGCTCCCACGCGGGAGCACGGGCCGCTGGCGCTTCGAGCGCGACGAACGCCAGCAGCCTGGATGGCCCATCCTGGGGCCCGCGAATGGCTACGGAGTGCGTAGCGTCAGCAACAAGTCGTTCGCGATGTCGACGATACCGTTTGGCGTGATCCGAGGGGGCCCAGCCAGCATGGCCACGCGGCCCGGGGCAAGGCCGCCGCTCAGCTGGGGCGGGAGGGCGACCGACACGTTCGGGAACATGCTTGTGTCGATCCGATCCGCGATCTCGTCACGGATGATGCCATCGGCTACGAGGTCTACGACGGCGATGGCGGCGGCGAGCAGGGGCGCGCCTCCGAAAGCTGCGGCTGCATAGACCCACCAGGCGATGTCGGCGCTGGCGCTCAAGACTGCGATGGGGGCAATGGTCATCGTAAGCGTCATCGCGCCTCCTACGACTGCGATACCAACCGTCGCCGTCGCTCGAATGCTCGCGTTGACGGACACGGCCCCTTCGGCGAGGTTGCCCGCGACGGTCAAGTCGAGGACCACCCGATTGGGCCCCGCCGTAGAAGCGCGCACGCGCGTGACGTTGATGGGCCCGAGATCGGTTCCCACCAACTGCACCGCCCCCGTCCAGAAGAAGGGGTGCGAGGCGTTGAAGCCGCTGGCAGGAAGCGAGAAGCCGGCGACGACGGCATTGCGAACGAGGTCTTGCAGCAAGGCGCGGTTCGACACGATGAGCGCGATGGCCTCTCCACTGGCCTCGAGCAGATTGTCGTTGGTAACGGCGGCCAACGAGCCAGGAGTGCCACCGAGCGTGACCCCGATTTGCAGCGCGCCCCGGGCGACGCCGATGACCAATGGGGGTGCAGTGGCGGGAGCAGTCGGCGCGAGACTGGACGGGAACGTGAACAGCGTTTGGCTGCGAGCTGGAACCACGGCCAGGGCATCCCTCAGCGCATCGGCGATCCCATTCTCGAGGGCCACCAGTGCGGCCTCGGCGGCCTCCGGCCCCTCCGTTGCTGCCACGGCCGCCAAGATCAGGGTCACCCCCGCGTCGTCACTGAGGTCGACCGTGATGTCGGGGTCGAGCCCCGCCACCGTGCCGGCGATGACGTCGAGAGCGTCGACGGAGAGGCTCGCCACCACCGAGGCCCGAATGGGCGCATCGGAGTCAGCCCCGACCGTCACTGGTCCCAGTGGGGTGTTGGCATCGAGGTCCAGCGCCACGTTCAGTGTGATGTTCAATGCGGGGCCCGCAACCGGCTGAACGCTCCCGATGGTGGGGGTGAAGTTCGCCGTGCCCGAAACGCCGAGCGCGGGCAAGTTGACCGGCCGTGAGAAGGGCGGGACGGGAAACGCCGCTTGCGCGAGGTTCGCGAGGGCCTCCGCCCCAACCTCGAGAAGAAGGTCGAAGCCTCCGTGATCGCCGATCATGCTGCACCTCCCTGGACCGTGGTCGCGGTACGCAAGGCCTGCTTCGCCAGCATCTTGGCCACCGCAGGAGCAAAAGGCGCCGCCGAGTCCACGGCGGCGTCGGTGTCGTTCTTGAACACCGCGCGATTGGCGCTGCTCGCCTGCATCCATTCCGCCACGCGAGTGAGAATGTTGCGAACGCACTCCGCGTACTCGCTGGGTTTCGGAAGGTTGTCACAACCGGGCACGAACAGGCCGAGCAGTGCCTCGATCAGCTTCGGGTGCAGCAGCCGGATCTGCCCCGCAAGCCGAGGCTCGCGCTCGGCCAGAATGCGCACCGGAGCCTCGCCGAACGCCTTGCTTCGCCGCTTGTCCGCATGAATCCACTTGGCGAGCTCCTCGATCTTTCCGAGAACCCTCTTCGCCTCGGCCGGTTCTACGTCGAGCGCCCGCGCGAGGTCGGAGGGCTTGGGCACATCGAGCCCGGGCTTCACTCGAATCGAACCCGAGGCGATGGCACGACTGTTCTTGCGAACCTTCTGGGTCCTCACGGCAATGACTTCACGTCCGGTTGGTTCCTCCCGCTTCGTGCTGGGCGTCGGGCGCTTCTTCGCGCGGGTCGACGTCTTGCGAGCGGTGGCTGCCTTCTTGCGAGGCGCTGGCTTGCGGGTCTTGGGTTTCGGGGCTGTCTTCTTCTTGGAAGGCATGGGTCTCCTCGGGGTCGGTTGCTTTGCCTACGTCGTCATGCACAGCACCGACGGGTCGACGTCGAACCGATTCGAGCTCCCGCCAGCCCGAGGTTCCCACGCGTCGACCGCAGATCCTCAACCGCTCGCGCGGCACGAACGCCGCCCGACGCGGTGACCCCACGATCACCAGCCATTGTCCCCCCGAGCTGGCGCGGCTCACGCTGCACACAACTCTTCTCGGTCTATCGCACAACCCGCACGTGTCGACCATGGACAGCCCGCTCACCCTCCGACACGGGGGCCTCGCGCCCGTGATCGTGAGACGCTCCGTCCGGTCACGAAGCGCCGAGAGGAACGCGAAAGAGCAGCCGCATACAGCACCGCAAGGCACGCAGACGGCGCTCGCACCATCGCCAGGCATGGCAACGGCCCGACCGAGCGAACCCCCGAAGGTACCCCTTGACGCTCGGAAACCCGTGAGTCGTCACTGACGCGTTAGAAACAACTCACGGGTTTTGCGGAATGAGGGCGTGTCTCTGCGTCGAACGTCGTCGGTCCACACACTGCAGCCGATGGGGGGCTGCGAGGCGTGGACCGCAAGGACCTCGTCGCTCAGGGCATCGAGCTCCTCCACCGGGCGAACACCCCGGCGCGTCGCCTGTCCCGCTGCGAGGCCGGACTCGAGCGCGTCGCGTACCCGCATCTCCACCAGCGATCGGGCGTGGGCGCGGAGTACGTGACGGTGGTCGCTCGTTCCCAAGGCCCCCACCTGGAACGCCGCGGCCCGACGGAGGTGAAGCGCCACCTCGTGGTCCATCGCGAGCTCACGCAGTTCATCCATGCTTCTGCCGGGGGTTCGCCGATAGGTAGAGGGAGATAGAGTGTGCGCGCCGCCTTGCTTTTCGAGGAGCTCGAGCGTGTGTGTCGACCACTGCGGTCGGGGACGGAAGAAGAAGGCGCGGCGACGCTGCAGTTGGTGCTCGCCCGCCTCCGCTGTGATCAGCCACTCTCCATCGAGCACTCCGGTCGCGCTCAGCACCATCGAGAAGCGTTCCTTGCGGCGATGGATGGTGACGTGGGACCAAGAGACGAAGCGCCCGCTGGTGTCTGCGAGGTCAGCTCGTGCCAAGTTCGAACTGGCCATAACGCCTCTTGCGCCACCGTCCGGGCTACTTGAAGCGAGCCACCGGCTGCGACAGCATCGATGGGAGATGGGCTGTTCCCAGAACCTTCCCTGCTTCCCCACGCTCATCGAGGCGTGGAACGAAGACAACACGCCCGCAAAAGATTCATTCAGGTTCCACTTCACCCGTATCAGCAGCGAAGTAACGCTGGACGGACAGGGGCGCCGCATCGAAGGCGAGAAGACCAAGGGAAAGGCCTCCGAGAAACCCATCGTCGCGGGGAAGTACAGGGCGACATTCTGGGTCACGGGACACGCCATCCTCTGGGAGATTCCGCCTTCGCGAGCCCTCCTTCGCGACGCGTGGCGCAGCATGACGAGTGGGACGAGCGATCCTCTCAACGAGGGCGGCGACATGCTGGTGCGTCTGCCGGGCTCCGCCGTCGACAATCAGCGGTTTGCCCGCGTCATCACCACCCACCCCGATCCGCTGAAGTCGGGAGCGGTTGATGGGCTCATCGGTCACCGAGCGGACATCGAGCCGACGATGAAGCCCGAGCCTTCCCTCCTTCTCACCCCGAAGCTCTCCGATCTCAGATGGCTGGAAGCCAAGCGGCTCCTGGCCGGTGACACTGACCCCAAACAGAAACGGGCGGGGGCACACCTCCCGTGTTGAAAGGGACGACCAAGATCTCACCCACGCGAATCGGAGACGACTTCCACATCGCCCTTCATTGGGGTCTCGTTCACATGTGGAACTCCAAGGACGTCGCGGCGCACCCCGGCGACCCCAGCCAGTGGAAGCGTCTCACGGTCGTGGACGACAGGACGGACTTCCCCAAGTTCAAGTTGAATCAACGTCGCCTGCAATATCGGCTGGAGCCCATCCCCTATCCGAACCCGCCACCCGCTACTCCGTCGGGGCCGACAGACTCCCGTTGGCTCGTGCTGCGCGATCACTTCGATATGGCGCGCCAGGTCTTTCGAACGGCGTATGACTTCTTCGTCCAAGAGTACTCAGACGGCCACCATTTCCTCGGGAAGCCGCCGGGGAACCTTCCCGCCAGCAAAAAGGTCCCCACGCCCATCGATGATCCCCACGGCCACTTCATCATCCACCCCGACTACGGGCGCATCAACCACGGGCGCACCGCGGCCGGGACCGAGAAGCAAAATGGTCGACAGGCGCACTTCAACCACATCCACGCGCAGTTGGGTCCGAGCTAGCGTACTCATCTGCTTCGGACTCGTGGCGTGTCACGCTCCCACGAGCGAAGTCCGTCCCGCGCCGGTGCCGTCGGGTGTGACCGCCGAGGTTCCCCCGCCAGACCCATCGGGCGATGTCGAATCGGCCGAGGTGGCTACACCTCCGCTCGAAAGCGTCGCCCTGGTCTACGAGGTGTTCGATCACCGCGTCGCGCAGCACAGCAACGCCGCGCAGGTGCTGATCCGGGACCACCTCACGGTGGCGGTCGTCGCCTCCACCACGCCGCGGCAGCGTATCGTGGTCGGTTCCTTCGAGCAGCCCAGCTGCCAACTCGGCCTGCCACCCGCCCTCCCGGTCCTCTCTGAGTTGACCTGCGTGCACGACGGTCCGTTCGGTCGGGTCCGCCTCGTACCCATCAGTCCGGGGCGGGTCGCAGTCGAAGCTCTGGAGGGCCCCGAGGGCGGCAATCCGAGAGGGGGCCGTGGATGGACGGTGGGCGAGATATCGCTACCGTCGGGGCTGGCATTGGAAGAGAGCGTGGTGGACCTCGATGAGCAGCGTCGTGCTGAGGCGGGAAAGACCCACGTCGTATCCTTTTCTCCCACGGCCGCCGGACTGCGGATCGAGGTAGGAACGGACCCGGCTCAGCGGCTCGTCATTCAGGGATTCGATTCGTCGGGTTGTCGTTTGCAGGTCGACGAGGGAGACCCTGCGCGGATCGCCGAGGTCTCTTGCCCACTCGACCAGAACAACCTTCTGCTGGCGTATGTCGGGCACGAGAAGGCTCGCGTCTGGGTGATGGACCCTTCCAGAAGCGCGGCGGGCACACGGCGCGTCGGCGACCTCCGGATCCCGCGCCGAGGCGCGCTCGATGTCGTCTGGAGGCCTTCACCCTAGGCCCATGGTGAGCGAACGCTGGCGACGACCGGTTGAGACAACGCATGAGCTGCGCGCTAGTGGCACGCGGGCTCCTTCACGAGCGTGGTGAGCTGCGCCAGATCGACGTCTTCGAAGAGCAGCGTTCCGAAGTCTTCTGAGGAGAGACGAGCCGTCACTCCGTCTTGCGAGGACGCGAAGCGATCGATGCAGGTCAGCTCGAACGTGAGAAGTCGAACGGCCTGCCCCGGCCTGGGCATGGAGAAGGTGAGGCGCTCGACCACCAGCTGTGAGCCGCGACAAAGGGTTTGTCTGAGGCTCCATCGGTCCGTCTCGGCGTCGACGCCCACCAGCCCATCCGCGATGCAGCGCATGGAGTCGGACGGGGTGCGGATCAGGTTGTCGTTGACCGCGACGGCGGCGGCCCCCTCGAGACGGGCCGCTCGCGCGTCGATGACGATCGTGAGGTCACGCGTGATGCGATGGCGCACAGGCGCCTCCCCCGGTGTCCGAGGGCCAGACGCTGCGGGCGAAGCCGAGTACGTCGGCGCAGGCCTCGGCCGGGCCTCATCAGGTCCGGGGGCGGCGGGGACCGGCTGCCCGCACGCCATCATGCCCAGGACGACCGCCAACCGGATGATGTCCCCGGCTCTCATGGGGCCCCCGGACGTCGGGGGCATTCGGTCGCGTGGAAGACAGCGCTCGTCTGGACGAAGTTCTGGATGCGAACATCGCGCCGAGCGCGTCCCTCTCCAGGATTGATGTGGTCCGTGACCGCATCGACGTCATCGCGGGTCAACCCTTGGTCGGCGGCAGCATTGATGTTGCCCCGGGTCCAGAAGGCAAACGCGGCAATGAGGCCCGCCCGAACCTCCGTCGCCGAGTCAGGATCGGCGACGATGTCGACGCCCGAACCCGGAAACAAGCGGTCGATCTCTTGTTGTACGTTCTGGTAGTTGCCTCGCCCGGTGATCTGAAGGTAGCCCCTTCCGCGGAAGGCGAATCCGTCCCCGCTCGCGATGTCACCGTTGCCGTTGCGGTTGGCGTAGGCGCGATTCGCGATGGCCTCCTGGTCGGCACGTTGCCCCTGCCTTCGCCCGAATCGCTCTGCCTCGTTCGGATGGTCCCGAAAGTACCGGAAGATGAGTTGAAGGCGCTCGACGGAGTAGTTGAGGCTCTCGGCCACCGGGCGTCCCCGGGTGCCCACCTCCTTCAGAACCTGTGCGAAGAAGTGACTGCGGCGCGCACAAGTGTCCATGTCGAAGCGTGCGAAGGACTCGTTGAAGGCGGCGGTTAGCTCATTGATGGTCGCGGCCGTGGCGTCGGTGAAGATGGCGGCGAGACGCGAACGCGTGACCCGAGAATTGCACCGGATCTGGAAGCTCAGTGCGAGGCTACAACCGTCGCTATCTCCCACGTCGATGATCGGATCGTCGCCGGTCTCGAGGGCGCGCGCCGTGTACGTGACCGTCGTGCCCGTCGTGGCGCTCAACGCTCCGCCCCCTTGCCTGAGCGTCCATGTGACGTCGTCGAAGTGATTGACCGCAGTGAGCTCGATGCGCTCGGTGACGGCGACCGGGTTGATGACGTTGCGCTCCACCAGCAGCGACTTCTGCTTCACGCTGAGCTCGCAGATGGCGAAGGAGGCCTGGCCGCGGAACGTCTGCACCTCGTCGTCGACGATGCCGATGGCCGTCACGAACAGTCGATGCATCACGACCTCGTCTTGCCCCACGAGGAACTCGACGTTCACGACGGCGTCGGGCGCCACTTGATGGGGAGGCAGAAACCCCAGTTGGATCTTCCCGGCGGGGTCACGCTCCCGGGATCGGTCGGTGGTGAGTTGGATGCGGAAGGGGGAGTGGGCGGACTCGAGCTCGAACTGGCGCTGGCGGATCTTGCCGCGAAGCTCGAGAAGTCCAACGCGCGAGGTGCGGAGGGAGCCTTGGGCGTCTCGCAAGAGAAGAAGCTGATCGACGATGACCCTGACCCGTTTCGCCTCTTCCGGGGGCTTCGTGATGTCTATGGTGACGAGATCCCCCGGACGCGCGAAGTTCTGATGGTCGTTGGGGCCCACGAGGGACATCGCGAGATCTGACATCAGCTGCCCTCGAAGTCGGGTACCAGTCGCAGCCGTCGCCGCTCTGCTCCCTCGATGCTGGCCGGCACGTACATGCTCTCACCTCGGATCCGGAGGCGATAGTCCCCCGGCTCGAGATAGCGGAGGACACGCCCTCGAAGGTTCGCCCTGAAGGGAGCGACAGCACGAAGGGCTCCTCGTTGACCGGGCTTCCATCGCGAAGGACGATCTGGACGCAAACCACGCAATCGCCGGTGCGGTCGGAGACCGCCGAAACCGCGCCCTGATGGGAGGTTCGCACATCGGGGGGCAAAGGCGGGATAGGCACGCCTCGAGCTTGCTCGTCGCCGAGGGCAGGCAGCATACCTCGCTCGTGGTAAGCGCCGATGACCGGCTCGAGCGAGGTTTCCGAGCCGTCGACAGGCAACCCGTAGGCTTCCTGGAAGGCGGCCACCCGACGCGCGAGGCTACCCCGGTTCCGAGCGCCGATGTGCTCGAGGCGCCGGCTCATCTGAGCCTCTAGCGTCTGGCCGAGGTCGACGTGGTAGCGACGTCGATAGGGCAGGTTTGTATGCATGGGCATGCTCGCGGGCGACCACTCGAGCACCACGGATTCTACCGTCGCTGCGACGGTGAACTCAATCGCACCGCTCGCATCAGCAGCGGCGTCCGCCACACATCGGCCCAACGCCCAGACACGATACCGCGCGTCGGCCATGCGCGCGGACCGATCGTCGTGGAGGAAGACGACGCACGTACGCACTATCTCTTCACCTCCCCCTGCCGCGTGACACTCGCAAGTACCCCCCGGGCAGGCCCAGCGGGGCCCCTTCCCGAGCAGGAGGTCGTCCGGGGGTGGCGGATAGGGCCAGGGACGCTCCCCCGGCGGGCCGGGAGGGGAAGGCGGCGGTGGTGGCGCCTCCATCACCGGGATGAAGAGTACGTCGCCGGGCATCAACACGTCGGGGGACCCCCGCTTGCGTCGATGATCCGCGTTCGCGTCGTGTCGCCAGATGACTTGCCAGGTCGTTCCGTGCGCCTGCGCGATCTTGACGAGGTAGTCGCCAGCTACTGCAACATATCTCTGGAGACGTTCGACCATGGTGGGGCAGGTCCGCAGCGAGGCGCGCGCCCTCGCGGGAACCTCCATGCGGTTCTACCGGGCGCCGGAGCTGCTGTCGCCCCCGACCTCCACCGCACCGCCAACCTGTCCTTCGGGGTGAGCGGATAGGCCGCCCTGTGTACGTGCACGCCGCCCCAAACCCTGCAAACCTCCGCCCATGAGGCTCTCCGTACTCCTGCTGCCACTGCTCGCTGGCTGCCGTTCTGCGCCCGCGCCGGTCGAGGTCGAGCCGGAGCCGGTGGAGGCGACCGTGCCGCCCGCGCCGAGCACGACGGCGGTGCCGGCGCCTACGGCGAGCGCCACGGCGTCGGAGTCAGTGGCTTGTGTGTTGACGGTGGCGGCCGAAGGGGACGACGCCGAAGCAGAGCCGACTCGGTTCGAGGGGAGCGGCGCGACGCATGCTGCGGCCTGCGCCAAGGCCTGGAAGGCCGTGGGGCGGTTGGCGCGGGTGAAGCAGGTGGATGGCGTGGCCAGCGACGAGGTCGTGCGAGCGCTGCGGGATGATGCGTGGACGGCTCCGGCGGCGGGGCAGACGACGAGCACGTGTGAGGTGACGACCGAGGAGCGCGCGGGGACCATCGAGGCGAAGGGCAAGTCGACGACTTCTGGGGCGGACGCGCAGAAGCTCGCCGAGGCAGACCTGTGCCGGCAGCTCGGCCCCGGGTGCAAGACCGACGAGCTCGGGGGACGCAGCGTGACGAACACCACCACAATGCTCAATGGGACCACGACCTACCAATACACCGTTCGCTACGCGGGCCGGGTCGAGGAGACCAAGACACGGCCCGGCCGGGGGCAGCGCGGGTGGGCCCATGCGTGTCGCGAGGCCCTCGGCGATGCCCGGGGCAAACCTGGCATCACGGTGGTGACCGTCGATGGGATTCCGTTTCATGCCCTGCGGCCGAGCATCTCGCCGTTCTTCCGGCGGCCCTAGGTCGCACCACAGCTCGAGGGGAGGCGACGCGAGCCTCACCGGCATGCGTCGGTGACGCGGAGGGTATGCCTGGGATCGCTACGCAAGCGCTCGCAGGTGGAGGAGCACAATACGAGCCTAGACCCTTGGAGGAAGTAGGCGTCGTCTTGGGTCCCGCATGCTTCAGCCGAGGGTACGTTGGTCAAGAGCTCTGGCGGCCCCACCCGGTCACCGGGCTGGTAGGTGATGTCGAGCGTGCTCAGGTCGACCCCTGCAGGCGTCACCACGTCATAGGAACAGGCTGGACTGACCTCGTCGAGGACGTTGATGGCGATGGCCTGGAAGACTGCGTCGTACGAAGAGACCTGGCAAACGGGGAACCGCAAGGCGCCGGTCTCCTTGCTGAGCCACTGATAAGTCCATCCCGGCGTCACCGCAGAGTCGCAGGCCTCGGACTTCGAGAGTCCTTCGACCGGCTCGCCAGGACCGTATGGTTCGAGCGGATTGGCCCTCTCGCGAAGACCGGCAATGCTGAAGAAACGGTAGTTCTTCGTAGCCGTGGTGCCGAAGTGATCCGGCGCCTCCGCGAGCAGAAGCGTCTCGAACAAGCGGGCGGCCTCCGCGGAAGGGCTGTTTGGGCCCTGATAGCCGTAGCCAGCGGTGCCGTTGATCTCGTTCCCTCGCCAGGTGCAATTCGCACCGTCATCGGTGATCACCAGGAAGACCTTGAGCGCCTCCGGCCGCAACCACTGCGCCCAACCTTGGGGGTGGAGATGCGGCTCGTCGATCTGACCTCCACCATAGCTCCCGTAGATGGTGTCGAGCAGTACACAGAGCGCGTCGTTGCTCTGAACGTTGACGTCGTAGTGATAGAAGAGGCCCGCCCGCTCCCCTGGGACACCGTCGCACTTGTTGGTGTTACTGAGCGGATACCGAATACATACGTCGGCGTGCTCCGAACCATGGTCGGTCACCATCACCAGTCGATAGTCGACGTCGCTGGCGGCAATGATCTGGGCGAAGTTGACGTTGATGTTCTGCTCGATGGCGTCAATCTCTTCGCCCATCGAACCCGAGTTGTCGATCACGAATATGATGTCGACGGCTCGAAGGGGAGGTAGCTCGAACAGTGGCTTCAGGTCGTTGCAGTCGACGGGCGCGACTTGCCCGCCCCCCGTGGTCACGCCACCTCCTACGCCCTCCTCCTCGGGAGGCTCCCAGAGAGCGACCGAACTCCCGCACGCCACGCCCGCAAGCGCGAACGCCATCCCCCCCCAACGACGATGCTTCACTTCCCAAGACTATCGCGCCCTTTGGAGGGGGCAAGTGGTGTTTGCCCCCACGAAGTTCCTTTTGAAGGCCATCGCCCTGCGACGAACGCGACGCATCCCTCCCGCCCTGCCGCGAGACGAAGCTCGCCATCTTCATCACTGAGCGGGGGGCGCCGGTCCAGACTCGAGACAGCGCTCGAGTGCCGGAAGCAGGCCTTCGGCCTCTGGTGGGAGCGAAGCGCCATCCACATCGATGTCGATACGGGCGAAGTTGTCGGCGGCGGCCGTGCTGAACCAAATCCCGGTCAAGCGCCCGAGCAGGTGGTCCTCTGGGACGCCATGCCCCTCACCGCCATGCCAACTGCGACTGTCGTGGGAAGATTCGCGGTTGTCCCCCATCATGAAGTAACTGCGGGGCGGCACCGTCCAGGTTCGCGAGACCTCGGCTTTCCACGTGGCGTGGCCGATGAGGTGGGGCCCGCCGTCGAGCCACTCGACGAAGATGACCAGGTCTTCCCAGGCGCCTACTTCGCACTTGGGCACCGCTTCGCCATTGATGAAGACGTCGCGACCGTCGATGCGAATCGTATCGCCAGGCATGCCCACGACGCGTTGAATGTAGTTCTTCTTTCGATCCTCGGGATACTCGAACAACACCATGTCGCCTCGTGCGGGAAGGCCGGCGCTCTTGTCGATGAGCACGTGGTCCCCGACGAGCAGGGTCGGCCGCATGCCGCCGCTCGGTATCTTGTCGACCTCGACCACCGTCGCTCGGGTAGCGCTGTCTAGGGCGCGCCCCCCGAAGATGAGCAGAACGGCCGTCACGAGCACGCCAACGGGTCCACGCGCCATCGCCGAGCGGCGAGCCAGCGCCCTGGCGTCGACGGCGGCACCGATCCTGAACCCGAGCCAAACCGATGTGGTACCGAACAAGAGGAACCACGGAGAACGGAGGCTCAGCCCAAACATGGCCGCGAGGGCGAGCGATTGGGCGGCGTAGAAGAGCACGCCACGAAGCGTGTGCCCCACATAGACCTGTCCCAAGCCAGGCAGGAGGAGCGACATGAAGGCGGCCCAGCCGGGCGAGGGTTTGATGCCCTCGGCTGGGGCCTCGTCGGCGGTGGGTGGAGCATAGGGGCTGGCCATGTGCCGCCATAGGGTAGCGCTCCTCAGAGCGACTGCGAAGGAGACGACCTGCTCACTTCGAGTGGATTCTTGGGCGCCTGCCAAGCCTGGTCGACTTCGCGCGGTTGGCGACGGCGCGTGTGAGGGGACATACACCCCGCCCGCCGTGCCCGATAGAGCAGTGATGAGGCGCTCTGGGCACAGCTCCGACCTTGTGCCGTGAGCCTGCAGCCACGATGTTCTGTGCACATGCCACGACGCTGGATCCGAAGAGGCCTCGTCTGGGGGCTCACCTTCGTCGGGGCAGGCCTGGCTCTCCCCGCGTGGGGGCAGGAGGTCGACGTCCCCACCACCCCGGATGGTCACCCGGACTACCGGCCGCCGCCCTTTCCCACCCCTCAGCCTTCGACGCCCTACGTTCCACCGTCGGTGACGCCGGATGTGACGCCGGAGCCCCTGCCACCCGCGAAGCGCGACGTTCCGCCGGTGCCACCTCCCCCGCCCGAGCCCGACGGGGAGCTGGACTACAGCGCCTCGTACCTGCCGCTCTTCCGGCTCGGTTTCACCACCGATCGGATCTTGCCCGAGCGAAGCCGCTTCTCCGACGCTTGGAACTTCGGACTCGATTCGGAGGTCGCGGCCCACGTGCCGTTCGGAGACTCCGGCCTCGGCATGGTCTTCGGCCTGCGATTGGCGGGGGCCTACGGCACCGACGAGAACTTCACCGTCGACGGCAACGTCGCCTTTGGCCCCGCCCTCAACCTCGGTCCCGTCACCCTTGCGCCGATCGGTGCGCTCGGCGGCACCACCCGCACCGGCGGAGACGGCGAGCGCTCCTACCGCGTCGGAGGCGACCTCTACGGACAAGTGGGGGGACGGCTCCGCTTCGGGCTCGAGGGCTTCGGGTTCGATGCATCGGTCGCGCGCAACTTCTTCTTCGGCCTCGCCGAACCCTTCGACGACCCGATCGATGACCCCTTCTTCGACGATCCGTTCTTCGACCGAGACGAGCCCGAGCCAGCCGCTCCCGTGGCGCACCAAACACGGGTCGACCTCCGCCTCTTCATGAGCGAGGGCGACAGCGGCCGCGAGTACTTCCTGGGCGGCTACTGGCTGCGGAGCGGAGGCTCGACCGGATACTCCGACGCCGACCAGTTCGGAGGCACCATCGGCATCGCCTGGGCCCGCCCCGGCCTGGATGGGATCTTCTAAGCGGTCAGCCGTTCACTTGTTCGGCGCAGACGACGATGCCGTCGCGATCGGCGTAGAGCCAGGCGCCCGGCGTGAAGGTGACGCCAGCGAAGGTGACGGGGATGTCGGCGGTGCCTTCGCCGCGCTTGACGCTCTTCTTGGGCATGGCGGCGAGCGCCTTGAGGCCGACGTCCATGGTGGCGATGACGCCGCTGTCGCGAATGCAGCCGAACACGACCAGGCCCGCCCAGCCGTTCTCGATGGCCAAGGTCGCGAGCCGGTCGCCCACGAGCGCACAGCGGGTGGAGCCTCCGCCATCGACCACGAGCACCCGGCCCCGTCCGTCGGTCTCGAGCGTCGAGCGCACGAGCGTGTTGTCCTCGAAGACCTTCAGGGTCGCGATGGGGCCACAGAAGGTGTGCTTGGCCCCGAAGTCGCGAAGGATGGGTGCGGCCACTTGGGCATCGGGATGGGCGTCGCTGATATCCGCGGTGGGCTGCATATCGCCAGTGACCAGAGCACGGGGCGCCAGAGACGTCACGCGGACCGCCCACCTCAGCCCGCGCTCACGGTGACTTCGCGCATCGGAAACCGGCGTGGGGGTAGCCCGGATAGTCGAGCGCATGCTTCTCCCGGCGCGTCGTCGTCAACCCGGCAGCGTCGCTGTTCCAGTGACCGCCCCGCGTCGCTCCGCAGGCTGGCCCGTTGCACACGACCAAGGTAACCGGGGGCCCGGCATAACCGGTGGGGCTACGCACCGGCGATAGGCGGTAGTAGTCCGGGTGATAGGCGTCGAACACCCACTCGCTCACGTTGCCCGCCATGTCGTGGGCGCCCACCGGGGAAACGCCCGCGGGAAAGCTGCCAACGGGGCACGGTCCGTCCGCCTTCGCGCAAACGCGCCCCTCCGGTGCCTCGTTTCCCCACGGAAACACGCGCTCATCGGTGCCGCGTGCCGCGCGTTCCCACTCCGCCTCGGTCGGCAGTCGTTTGCCACGCCATTGGCAGTACTGCACTCCGCCATAGCGGCTCGCGCAACGCATCGGCTCGTCTCCCGGCTCTTCGGATACGTCGCACCGAGGCTGCTCGCAGACCTTCGCTTCGAGGCATGCACGGTAATCCGCGACCGTGACCTCGTACGTGTCGATGGCGTAGGCGTCGAGCCACACCGGGTGACGAGGCTGGGCGTCCTTCTCGCAACCCAACGGCGAAGACGGCGCGCAGCCCATCACGAACCGGCCGGCTGGGACGTCGACCATCTCGTCGCGAGGCTCATGCGGAGCGGGTTTGCTCGTCGCGATCGCGCTCGGCGCAGGGGGAGGGGCTTCAGAAACGCGCGGCAGTCGCACCGCCTTCACCGGCTCTGCAGAGGGTATGGTCGCCACCACCGCGCGTTGCGGGGACACAGCCCTTTCCGGGAGCCCGTCGCCGCAGCCAAAGAGAGCCACCTGCACGAGCAGGAAGCCAAAACCGACACACCGTCTCATGGTGGAGTCTGCATCTGCTTCCCCCTCCGGCTCCCACCTCAGCCCGATGCGAGGCTGCTGTCGTCTTTTACGTTGAGCTTGCCGCCGACGTCGAGGTTGCCCGTGATGGTCACGCTTCCGTCGAGGGTGATGCTCGGGGCGCGGATGGTCACCGACGAGGCCTCGATCTCGACGTCGCCGTCGGCGAGCACGGTGATGTTCTCCGCTTCGACCCGCACCTCTCCCGCGTAGCCTTCGATGCTCGACCCCTCGAGGCGTACCGTCTCGGACGCCGTGAGCCTGATGTCGCCTTCGTGGGCGCTGCCGATGAGGTTCTTTTGTGCGCAGACCAAGATGCAGTCTTCGACGCTCGTGATGCGAAGGTCGTGGCGGGACATCACCCCGATGGAGGTGCCGTCGTCCAGTGCAGGTGCGACGGCTTCGGGGTAGTAGCCGCCGATCACGCGGACGGTCGCCGCCTCCTGGCTGAGCTCGCCTTCGCTCGTGATCATCACGGTCTGGCCCGCTACCTCGACCCGGCCCGGCGAGAAGAGCTCGGCGTGCTCGAGGCCGACCACCGACGCCGTGTCGAAGCTCGACAAGGCGGCCACGCGGTCGCCGTAGACCAATGCGGTGTCGCGCCCGAAGAGGGCCGCGGTACCTGGGGATCCGAGGGCGGCGACGGGACCCATCGGCGTGCCGAGCCGGTGGCCCTGCGCCCGTGGGAGTGACGCGTCGAGCGCTTCGTCGGTGGCGGTAGCCAAGGCGCGCACGGCCTCGAAGGTGGTCGCAATCGCCGTCTCGCGGACGCTGTCGCCCATGGCGCTCCAGAGTCCGGCGAAGGGATCGAGCGAGCCCAGCCCGTCGCCTTCGACGGGCTCTTCCTGCGCCTCTTCTTCGCTCTCGACCTCCTCACCGGGTGCGAGGGCCAAGGCACGCAGGCCGGCCCCGATGCCGCCGTCTCGAAAGCCGTCCAAGCCGTGAACGGTCCCCCCATTGCGAGCCGTGGTGAGGCCCGCGAGAAACACCGCATGCTCCGTCGCCATCGTGACGCTGTTGCCCGTGAGCCTCGCCTCGGACTTGGAGGCGGTGTTGTGCGTGCCACGGGACACGTGGCTGATGTGGCCTTCGGTTTGGAGGAGGATCCCCTCTTCGGGCTCATCGACCGAGCCGAGTTGAATCGTCGAAGCTCGGTGAGGCGAGTGGATGCGAACGCGCTCGTTGCCGAGCTCGTCTTCGATGACCATCTCGTTGCCCGACTTGGTGCGAAGCACGTTCTGGCTGAAGTTGCCCGCATCGACCGGGCTCGCATTCTCGGGGTTGGGCGCGGTGCCTACGATGACGGGGCGATCGGGGTTGCCGTCGACGAACCCCAGCAAGACCTCGGCCCCCGGGCGCAGCGGGAAGTGCATGCCGTAGCGTGCACCGGTATGGGGCTGCGCCATGCGAACGGGGTGGGAGGCCTGCCGATTGGTGCGCCCTGATCGGTCGAAGGCCATCTGCACGTGGTATCGACCCGCCTCGTCGAGCTCGGCGTAGTGGCCCTTGACCTCACCATCCACGCGGGCGTTGATGAGCCCGCGAATGCGCGGCCACGGCGTCACGCAACGTGGACGGTAGGGCGTGGTGACGGGAATCGCCTCGAATCGCGTGTCCCAGTCTTGCTCCCCATCGCGCTCCCGACCCCGATGCGCCAGAGCCGTGACCATGAGCTCCATCGTGCCGAGCTCCACGTGGTCGAGCACCAACCGTTGGCCCACCTCGAGGTGCATGGCACTGCAGCCACCGGTGACCACCTCCGAGCCCGCCACCAGTGCCTCCTGACGAAGCGCCGACAACCGACGCGCTTCGGTGGGGTCCTTGCTGTGGGCGCCGTACTCCACCCGACGACCCAGTGCGCCGCGCGTGGCGCCGGCCGTCTCTTGAAGCAGCGCCAGTCTCGGCGCCCGGTAGTTGTAGTCGTGCACCGACACCGACTGCGCCCCCCGCTTCATGCGAGTGGTGACGCCATAGGCAGCGGGATGGTCGGTGCGACTGCGCACCGGAATGGACGGTCGCCCCTCGTCGGTGCCCAATGCGTCCGGCATGTCGGTGAGCACCCAGCGATCGTGGTCGGCCGTGTACTCGAAGCGGGTGATGATCCCCAGGTGTTCGCATAGGCGCTGCACGAAGGCCAGGTCGGACTCTTCGTACTGAACGGTCAGCTCCCGCCGCGGGTACGTGTCCGAGAGCGCGAATCGATAGTCCTCGTTCTCTTTCAGCCCAACGGCCTCGAGCTTCTGGGCGATGATCTCGGGATAGGTGGCGTCGACGAACAGCTCACTGCCCACGTTGCGTTCGAGCAGCCACAGCCGCGGCGCAACCCGGACGCGCGCGAACATCGTCCCTCGCTCCTCTTCGCGGTGAGCCAGCTCGAGGTCGACCACGACCCCGTGGAAGTGCCGCTGCACCCGCCCCTGCTCCTCGAACTGCAGGCTGACGAGCTCGGTCGTCAGCAGGTCGCGATAGCTTTCCACCCCAGCATCGACCGCCCTCAGGTCGACCGTGAGCGTCGGAAGCGTATTGAGCCGCTCCTCCCCCTCCAGGCTGAGGACCTCGAACCTCGCATCGGCCAGCGCCGGCGCTCGCAGGGTCACCCAACGCTCGTTCATGCGCCCGTTGTCGGGTGGTTGTCGAGGCGCGTCAATCGCCAGGCCTCGGGTGTTCCATCCCGACGATGACGCGGCTCCGCGCTTCCAGCCATGCATCTCCTGTGAAATAGTCCTAGGTAGATTACGGCAGAGGACCACACAGGTCCGGAATCCGCTGATTGGCCGTACGACGACCACGCTTCGTATGTCGCAAGTGTGCCGCGATGGCACTGTCCGCAACAGAAATGCGAGTGCGGCCTGGAAGTCGACCGAGAAGATCGCGTCACTCATCGCATCGTGATTCATGACGTGCTGGGTCGGCGCATGCCACGGGCCCGGTGTCGCGTGTTTGAGAGCGGAAAGCTCATGACGGCCGCTCCCTTCGCCGACGCGAACGGCGTGCTCCTGATCCGACCACGCCGCTCCAGCGGCTCCGTCGTCATCGAATTCGCGCCCGAGGCAATGCCGCTCGACCGTATGTACCCTCATCGGGTCAGGTACAGCCTGCACCACGGGGACCACGCTCGAGGTGTAGCAAGTCGACTTGCCAACATGGGGATCGATGGACGGACCTGCAAAGAACGACTGAGAACGTTTGCCCAGGAGTGCCGCCTCCCAGCTCAGACTGACAAGCACATCATTGAGGCGCTAGTCCTCACAGGACACGATGGCGCACGCCTCTCGGCCTGCTCGAGTTGGCTGCCCAACCTGAGCCTGTGGGCCTCACTATCGCCCGTGAGGACGTGCGAGAACACGTCCCCATCGACCGGCCATCACTTGGAGTCATCCGCGCAAGCATCACTGATGGAATGTATCCGATGCTGTCCGCGGCCTTCGAGAATAACGACAACAAGCAGAGTTCGAAGGTCACACCCAGCGTTTTCGGTGCAATCGTCGGCTCACCCTGGCTAAATGCGCGGGGGACCATGATAATGAATGCGGATCTTGCCGCCCGCGGTTGGAAGTTCGGCTTCATTCAGAACGTCGTGAGCCTCAACGTTACCGCGTACTACAAGGCGACCACGCAAGGGGATCCGAACCGCTTCGAGCGAACAACCATCAAGCCTCATCCGGCCTTCGACGGCGATGACGAATCCGCTCCTTGGTACGGAGCTGAAGCTCAGGTTCAGTTTCCCGACGAGTACGTCGTGACCATGGCCGACGCGCCCCAGATCACCTTTCCCTGGCACCTCGATGGTGCGCGACTGCACGAGACGCGAGGCGAGATGCAACTCGTGACTTGGCTCGCCGTGATGGAGCGTGGAACGACCAAACCCCAGTTCCTCCTGTGGATGCTCTGGACAGTCAGCTTTGACGTAGACTTCGACACCTCATCCCCAGATCCGACCAAGTACAACTGGAAGGTGCTCGGAAAGTCCGAGATCCACCGCACCGGGGAGGGTCAGATGGCGAAGACGGTCGATCTGAAGCCACCACGGGCCAACGACCGGTTCAAGTCCAAGGAGGGCACATGGTAGTCCCACCGACACCAAGCTGGTGCGTAGAGGCGGGGAGCCCACGCCGTAGGGGAATGTCGCGTGAGGTCCAGCTGTTCATCATCGAACCATGCGTAGCGTGCTCTCGGTCGTTGCAGCCCTAGGCGTGCTTCTGCTGGCCGTTCAGGCGCAGGCTGCGGTCATGGTTCACCACGACCTCCGCTCGTCGTTCTTCATGGCGCAGGCTGTCGTGCGGGTCGTGCAGCTCCCGAGAACGCGCCACGACGGCGTTGGATTGACGCGGTTCCGGGTGATGCGGAGCTACCAGGGAACCATGGTCGAAGGCGACACGTTCGAGGTGACGGGACTGTCGAACTATCGCCCCGGTCGTAGCCAGGGTCAGGTGGCTCATTCAGAGTATGTGATGTTCTTGGTCGGGCGATTGGGTGAGTCGGGGCGATGGAAACTCATTCCGTCAGGCCTTCGCATTCGGCAGAGCGGACGGTGGATGGCATTCGTTCAGGCCAACAACCCAGGACCCTACGTCCCTTGGCCGCAAGGGTTCGAGTCCGTCGTGCCGCCGGCCCCCAAAGTCGTTCGGCCCGGGCTTCTCGACTCCGCCTTCGAGACCGAGTTGGCCGCGGCAAAGAAGGCGGCGGCTTTCATCCACGAAACCATTCGGAGCGGTACCGGTGCCGAGCTCATCGCGCTCGGGCGAGATGTCGTCCGGGTTCCTCACGCCGCGGCTGGCTTCTTCGAGAATACGGCCCACGAGGCCATTGTAAAGCGCCTCGCGGAGCTTCGGCGGCTCGGCACGAGACTGGATGAGGCCGGCCGTCTCGGCGGCTATGGGGCCACCCGACTTCGGCTGGTCCCGGTCGACGACATCGTCTTGGTGGCACTAGATTCCGCCGCCCCAGCGGAGCATCGAATCGGTGCGCTACGTGTCCTGGCGACCAAGCGTCACGGTGTCCCACCCCAGGCGATAGTGCCCCTTCTCGAGCTATTGAAGGTCGGCGACCCGCGAGTGCGTACGGCATGGCTCCGTGCATCTCGGATCCTGCCCTCCCAAGAGGTGCAAGATGCGATTCAGAACGCTTGGAAAGCTGAACACGATCAGATGACGAGGGTCGAGATGCTGCAACGCGCGGCCGAGATGGGGTTTCACGCGAGGCTCGCGCCGCCCCACGCACTTGAAGTAGGCGCCGAGATCGAGCGCGAAATGCTACGCCTGCGCTACGCCGCGCGCGATCCGGGGTGGAAGTTGAGAGAATCGTTCGTGGAGCTACTCGACGCGAGCACGAGGCGCCGCCACCGTCACACGCTGCCGTCGACGTCACCGGGCGCTCCGAGGACCTGGGGCGGCCGCGAGATGTCCTTGGCGTCATTGAACCTTCCCGCGGGGCGCTACGACGTCGAAGTAGCAACCGAGTTCATCAGCCCGAACGGCGAAGTCCACGGGGCGCGGGTGAAGGCCGGGCAGTGGGCCGTCTTCTCGAGCCCGACATCGCGTGCGTCGGCCACGCCACCGGCACCCACAACACGCGTCGTTGGGGCGCCGCGCCCAACTGAGAAGCTTCGTTCGGGGGAATCCCATCTCGGGTGCAACGTCTCCTATGCCACAGGCCCACCGGGACTCGCAACGCACGGGCTTTGGACCGTGCCCGCTTTGCTGCGGCTGCGGCGTCAGAACTCTAAGCGGACCTCCAAACGCCTCGAGCGCCGGACGGGCCCCGATCGGCTGGCGCCTTCTCTTGTGATAGCCATCGGCCTGCGGATTTGGCGCCTCGCTACGAAGCTGCGGGCAACGGCTGAAAGACCGCCAAGGCCGCGAGCATGACCCCACCCATCGAACCGGTCGGGGTGGTAGGATGCGCGGCGATGGGGACCGGTCGTGACATCGAGGCCTTTGCCGACCTCAGGGCCGCGATGGAGGCAGGCGAGTCGCGGGACCGAGTGCTCGAGCGGGCCGGCATGACGTCGACGCAGTGGGTGGCCCTGCAGCGGCGTTGGCTTCGGGCCCTCGCGTTGGAGGCCGACCGGGGGGGCTCGTCGCTGCTCAAACGATATGAGCGGCGAATGGCGTCGTCCGAGCCCGAGGTCATGGCTACGGTCGTCGCCCCTGAAGCTGCCCCGGCGCCAAGCCCGCCACCGCAAGCGCCAGTTCAGCTACCGAGCGCACCGATCGCCCCCACTGCGCCGTCTGGGCCTTCGCCTTGGGCTCCTGTGCCGGCGCCTCCCACGACCACGCCGGATGCGACGCAGTTCGTGCAAGCCGTCGCGATCGAACCCGCGACGCCGTTTGGTGGTGGAGCAGGGGGATCTCGCCCGGCGCCGGCTGCCGAAGCGGTGGCCGCCGAGGGCGCCGGGATGGCGGGGGGCACCGCCTTCGTCGCGCCCGTCACCGACGAAGAGCTCGGGGTGAACACTCCATTAGAAGGCTCCGTGGATGAGACGGCGGCCATCTCCGGCCTGAACCTGGGAGACCTGGCCGCTGCGATGCCCTTCGATGGCAGCGCTTCGGTCGATGCCCCCGCCCTCGCGCACGACGTTCAGAACGAGCAGGCTGCCTTGGCCGGCGGAACTGCTTTCGTGGGTGCGCTGACCGACGCCGACCTCGCGACGGCGCATCCGTCCGAGACCCTTTCGCTGGAGCAATACGCGTCCCTCGTCGCCGACCTCGCGGTGCGCGCCGATGCGCGTGGCGCGACGCTGGCGCGTTATGGTCTCGACGAAGCCGCCTTCGTCTCGACCAAGGCTTCGTTCAATCGTCGCTTCGCCCAAGACCCCGGACTCCATGGGGCGTTTCGCAGGGCCTACGACGCCTACTCCCAATGGTTGGGTCGATCGGGCGACAGCGGGGGATGACGTGACGCGCGCGCACGAGCCTTCCTTCGACGCACTGCGCCTGGCTGGCCACGAGCTCGTGAAGCGGCTGAAGGTGTGGTCGCTGCCACCCTTGACCGCGGGCATCGAGGCGACGGAGCTGGCGCTCGATGCCCCGGGGCTACGAGGCATGGCCGACGCCGCAGAGCGGCTCGTCTCCGGCGCGCTGTCGGTGACGCCGCTGCGCGCCGATGTGCTTCGTGCCGCGGACGAGGTCCTCGATTTGGCCCAGCTCGAAATGGCGCTTCGGGCGATGTCGTCACCGCCGGAAGAAGCGGGGCCTGCTCCCGCGGGGGTCGTCGAGCGCGAGGCCGACGTGCAGGACCGCCTGGAGACCCACGGCCACCTTCGCGGTCTGCGGGTGCGCGGGGTCACATGGTCGGGGTCGTTGGCTGGGGTCGACCTGTCGGGTTCACAGTGGACCGACTGCGACCTCCGAGGCACCACCATGATCGCGGCCCAGCTCACGGAAGCGCGGCTCGTCGATTGCGGCATGGATGACGTCGACCTTCAGGGGGCCGAGCTCGCAGGAGCACAATTGTTGGGGGTGTCGCTTCGGGGCGCCGTGGCGCGCAGAGTCAACTTCTCCGGTGCGAGGGTCGAGCTCACGGCCGTGGATGGCGCCGACCTTCGAGATGCCACCTTCGAAGGCGCGGTTTTCCTCGAGCCCGACCTCGGGGACGTGCAACTGCAGGGGACCCGGCTTCGACGCTGTTTGATGCATGGCGCCAAGGGCGCCGACGTGCGGTTCACGGGCTGCGACCTGAGCGATGCTTCGCTGCGCGATGCGAAGCTTCCGGGCGCGGACCTTTCGAACGCCGTCGGCTTTCAGCTCGACCTCAGAGGCGCCGACCTGTCCGGTGCCAACCTCGAAGGATTGTCGGGAGAGGGTATCGACGCACGCGACGCCGGCTTCGAAGGTGCTCGCTTCAATGGCGCCGACGTGTCGGGCGCGACCTTCGACGAAGCGCGCATGACCCGTGTCGTGGCACGCGAGGCGAGCTTCCGAGGGGCGCGGCTCGTGAAGGTCGACCTCTCCACCTCCGACTTGTCCGACGCGCGCTTCGAGCACGCCGACCTCTCGCACGCCAAGCTCGCGACCTGCGTGCTGACCGGCGCGTGCCTCGATGGCGCGCTGCTTCACCGCACCGACTTCGGAGACACCGAGCTCTCCAGTACGAGTCAACAAAACGTTCGCCCCACCGACGACCGGCGGGCCCAGGCAGAGGACTTCGCACCGTGAACGCACCCATCTCCATTCAGCGCTCCGATGGCACGAGCGCCCGTCTCGAAGACGACGCGCTCGTGCTGCGGGATCCCAAGGGCCGGCTTCTGCTGCGCGTCGACGACGACGGCCTTCGCATCGAGGCCACGAGTGGCGACCTCACGCTTTGTGCGCCCCATGGACGCGTGGTGGTCGAGGCCGAGGAGGAGGTGTGTCTGCGCAGTCGTCGCCTCACCCACGTGGCGGATGAGATCGTGCAACGCGCGGGTCGATGGGAGCTGAAAGCCGAGCGCATCGTCGAACGGGCGAGCGACGCCTTTCGAGAGATCGAGGGCACCCTCCAGGTGCGGGCCGGACGTGCTCGTCACCTCATCGAGGGGGCGTTTCAGCTCTTCTCACGCCGCACGACGGTGACCTCGGAGAACGACGTGACCATCGATGGTCATCAGATCCGATTGGGGTGATGCCATGTTTCCCGTAGCCACCAAAGAAGGGGGGATGTGCATCGCCGTTCCCGACGTATGCCTCGTCCCCCCCGTCGGCATCCCCACGCCCTTCGTCAACATCGCGCAATGTCGCGACGCCCAGGGGACGAGCACGCGGGTGCTGGCCTCGAACAAGGAGGTGATCACCGAGGCCTCTTTCATCCCGATGAGCACCGGCAACGAAGCGGGCGCGTTGGGCGGCATCATCTCGGGCATGATCAAGGGCCCCTGCAGCTTCAAGACGAAGAGCAGTCGCGTGCTCGCCGAAGGAAAGGGCGTGGTGGTGCACCTCGCCATCACGGGCCAGAACGGCATGAGCGCCAATGCCATCGGGGTGCACCTCGTGCCTTCTCAGACCCGCGTCCTCGCCAGCATGTAGGACCATGCTCACCACCGACGAAAGCCTCTCCGGCCGCGCGTGGCGCGACGGGGACCGCACGACGGTCGTATTGGTGTCGTGTTTTCGGCTCGCCGACGCGGAAGCGAGGCTGACCTCGGGGTTGGACCCAGGGCTGAGCGAAGCGGCCCTCACCGCTAGGGGCAAAGGAAGCGCCGACGTCATCCTTCTCGGCCTCGGAACGGCGGCGAGGGGAATGCGGCGTCGAATTGGCTTTGCCGTCGCGCGAGGCGACGAGCTCCTATGGGGCAAGGTCAGGGTCTCGTCAGGGGTGGAAGGCGAGCCGACGTGGTCGGGCCGTCACGGGCCGGACAACGCGCTCGAGGGATGGCCGGCCGAAGCACCGAGCGAAGGGGATCTCGACGCGGCCCAGCTGGCACCGCGCGACCAGCGCATGCCGTTTCTCCGAGGGGGGGAGCAGCTTCTCTTCGTCGACCATGGCGGGCAGCACATGTGGCGTCTCCCCGCGGCGGCGCCGTCGGTCGTCGCGGCGGGGGGAACCGTGCTGGTGCCGGTGGTGGGCGACACCCTGGTCATCGACATCGAACGCCGAATCGCCGTCGTCGTGTGGCGCGGTCACATCGACGGACTGCGCCAGCCTCAGCTCACGGCCCGCTGGCTGCCTCGCGTCGCCATGGAGGAGGTGACCGGCATGCCCCTCAGCTGGCGAGCCACCGCCGCGCGCCCAAAGCCGCCATTGCCCCAAGTGTTGCACGAGGGCCCACTGGCAACGGCCGCCGTGCCCTTCGACGAGCAGCGCGCAACCGTGGTGGCCAAAGGCACCTCCGACATCACCGACGATGGCGTGGTGTTCTCGGCGCAACCGCCAAGTCTCACCGGCGAGCTGCCACCGACGGGGGCGCCGACGCACCCTTCCGACGTGGTGCCCTTCAAGGAGGGCGTGGATGTGCTGGTATCGGGACACGTCGTGGGGCGAGACGTCGCATCCGTCGCCACGGCCCGGCTTCGATTGCACACCGTCGACAAGTCGGTGGTCGCCATCGGTCCCCGCCAATGGTCCGCGTCAGGGCACCCCACCGAGGCCGGCCCCGTAGACCGGGTTCCCCTCACCTATGCATCCGCCTTCGGGGGACCGAGCTTTGCGGCGAACCCCGTCGGCACCGGTCATCTCGCGGGTTCCCCGCCTCAGCTCGAGGATCCAGAGCGGTTGCTGAAACACCGTGACGACGAAGTTGTACCTCGCTCGCTCGGTCCGGTGGGTCTGGCCACGAAGGTGATGCAGGCGCAGGGAGACTTCTCGGCCAGCGGTCCCGGCACCGGTGTGCCGCTGGATGCCTCGCCATCCTTGTTCAATGCAGCCCCTCCCGACCAACGCTGCGCGTCGTTGAACGGCGACGAAGAATTCAGCGTCACCTCCGTGCGCGACGACGGCTTGCCCCTTCGAGGTCGTCTGCCCGGTGTTCGCGCGGTGGCCTATGCCGCCTGGGGCGACGAGGTGGCGCCCATCACGATGAAGCTCGACACGGTGCTCATCGATGCGGCGGCGAACCAGCTGACCATGGTCTGGCGGTCGACGGTGCCATTGCATCGGGAGAAGGCGCGCCTGTCGGGATTGTGGGTGGCGCATTCACCACTGGCGGTCATCCCCGCGAGCCACGGTGCGGCGGCTTGGGGCGCGCTGATGGGCGCCCGCGACCCACGCTTCGCGGCCGACGCCGCCGAGCCATTGCCGACGTGGGAGGCGCTCGAGCGCCACCTGCAGAAAGTGGCGACCGAACAGCGGCGCCTGCGCGCCCCGGCGCGACCCGAAGCGCCGCCCGCACCCGCAGCCACGCGAGCCCAGGTCATGACGTGGCTCGAAGCCAATGCGCTCACCGGCCGCGACCTCAGTCGTGCCGACCTCAGAGGGCTCGACCTGCGCGCACGCGACCTGCGAGGGAGCCAACTCGACGGCGCCCAGCTCGACGAGACCCAGCTCGAGGGTGCCAACCTCGAGGGCGTGTCGCTGTGTGGTGCCAGCGCGCGCTTCGCCAACTTCACCGCGTGTGACCTATCGCTCGCCGACATGACGAAGGCCGACCTCACCGGCGCTACGCTCAGCCAGGCTGTGCTCGAAGGCGCCATCGTGGACGAGGCGACCCTCTGCGAAGCCGACCTCAGCCACATCCGCGCCCCGCGCCTGCAAGCCCGAGGCGCAGACCTGACCTCCTGTCGCGCCGCGGATGCCGTCCTCACGCGAGCCGATCTGTCGGGCGCCCGCCTGCACGACGCCCATCTCGAACGCACCACGCTCACCGACGCCAAGCTTCACGACGTAGAAGCAGACGGCCTTCACCTCGAGGGCGCCGACCTGACCCAAGCCCGCCTCCTCGGCGCCCGCCTCCCCAACCTCCGCGCCGACCACGTGGTGGCGCCAGGGTCGAACTGGGAACGGGCCGTGCTCACCTCCACGAGCCTTCGTCAGAGCAACCTGAAAGAAGCCATCCTCAACGAGGTCCTGCTCGACGGCAGCCTGCTCGACCGAGCCGACCTACGGCGCGCACGCATGCGGCAGACCTCATTGCCCGAGGCGTCCCTCACCCGCGCCAACCTGATGGAGGCCGACCTCGAAGCCGCCGATCTGAGACGAGCCGACCTCACGGGCGCCAATCTGTTCGACACCGAGCTCCGCGACGCGCAGACCGAGGGTGCCGTGCTCGAGGGTGCGCATCCGCGGTAGCCACCGTGGTTCCGACGTGATGAAGCGGATGGCCGCGATATCCTTCGGCGCCGGCACACTCTTGGGCTGCGGCGCTCCGACCACCGCAGTTTCGAACGAGCACGCCCGCTCGGCTTCGAGCACGGCGCCGCGGCGCACGACCTCACCTGCTGGCGAGGAGGATGCGTGCGAGAAGACCTGGCAACGTCTGGGCGAGCTGCCCCCTGCACCGACGGCGGGTGAGGAGGCGCAGCAGTGCCGGGAACGGCCACGCCTCGACGCCGACCGTACGCTTCTCCTGCGGAGGCTCACGACCGCGGTAGCGGATGCAGTCGACGAGCGTGATTGGGAGACACTGGGCTGTCTGTCGCATCCCACACTCGGATTGGATCTGGAGGCGGCGCACATCGCACCGCCGTCGCTGCGGACCCTCGAGGATGCTGTCGTTCCGTACTGCGGCGCGACCTGCACCACGTGCGAGTCGTTCCACTTTCCAGAGGCTCCAGCCTACTTCGATGAATGGGGTCACCTGGGCTCACGCAGAGCTCACGTCGACGACGGCTGCTACGGCGGCGTTCCCGAGACCATGGCCCAGCTCCCCCACATTCGGCTCGAGCCCCCGCGAAACGATCCAACCCAACGCGCCAACCTGGATGCCTACGTCTTGGTCTTCGCGCCCGACGCAGCGACGCAGCGCTGGTATCTGCGGGCGGTCTTCGTCGACTGGCACAAGCCACGGTGCCCCGGCTGAACCCCGCAACGCGATCGATGGGCGCATTGCATGCAACTCCGCGGAGTTCGGCTCGAGCGGGTGGGCATGAACCGGGCGCACGACATGGCCGGCACACGCCCCCGGCGCCTCCCCTTCGACAACGAACCGCCGCAAAGCGATCGACGATCGCTTTGTGGGCCTCTCCGTAGACGGTGAACCCCGCAAAGCGATCGATGAGCGCTTTCTACGCAACTCCGCGGAGTTCGGCTCGAGCACAGCAC